>JBGAMH010000013.1:0-36880 GCA_044223135.1 Candidatus Eiseniibacteriota bacterium
ATGCCCAGGATGACCGTGGCGCGCGTGATGAAGTCGTTCGCCCCGCGACCGCCGAAGACGGTCTGGGTGGCGCCGCCAAAGGCCCCTCCGGCGAGCCCGCCGCCCTTACCGGACTGGACGAGCACCACGAAGATCAGGCTGATGCAGACGAGCAGGTGAATCGCCAGAAGCAGGCCGTACATGACGTCCTCGAGCCGATGGGAACGACACCCCGGAAGGGTCCGGGTGAAAGCGGGCGTGCACACTAACAGCGGCCCCCGGTGGGCGTCAACGCGGTGAGGGCCACGCGAGCGGTGCGGCACCGGCGCGCTGCCGCTTGCCGGGCACCGACTTGCCCGGTCGGCGGGCCCGTCGACGGCCCGACGGACCGAACGGGCCCGGAGCGCGCCGGGAGGTCACCCTCCCGGCGCGGCACCGGACCTTCGGATCAGCCGGCGGATTCGGCGGCGGCCACGATCTTCCAGAAGCCCGCGGCCTCCAGCGACGCACCGCCCACCAGCGCCCCGTCCACCTCGTTCTCCGCGAACAAGGCCGTGGCGTTGCCCGCGTTCACGCTGCCGCCGTACAGGATGGCCACCGCGGCGCCCGTGCCCGCGCCCGCCACCTTCTCGAGCGTGGCGCGGATCACCTGGTGCGCCTCGCGCGCCTGGTCGGGCGTCGCCACCTTGCCGGTGCCGATCGCCCACACGGGCTCGTAGGCCACCACCGTGGTGCGGGCCACGTCGGCCCCGAGGCCGTCGTAGACCGCCGCGATCTGCCGCACGAGCACGTCGGCGGTCCTGCCCGCCTCGCGCTCGGCCAGCGTCTCGCCCACGCACACGATGGGCGTCAGCCCGTCGCGCAGCACCGCACGCGTCTTCTTCGCCACCGTCGCGTCGTCCTCGCCGAAGATCTGGCGGCGCTCCGAATGGCCCACGATCACGAACCGACAGCCGACCGACGCGAGCATCGGACCGGAGATCTCGCCCGTGAACGCTCCGTGCGTTTCGGCGTGCACGTTCTGCGCGCCCAGGTGCAGGCCGCTGCCGGCGAGCGCCTCCCCCACGGCCGCGAGCGCCGTGAAGGGAGGACACAGCGCGATCGCGGCCCGCGCCCCGACTGCCGCGCCGGGGCCCCCGCGCATCGCGACCATCTCACGCGCGAGCGCGGCGCCCTCGGCGGGCGTCTTGTGCATTTTCCAGTTGCCGGCGATGAGGCGCGGCCGGCGCGGCCAGGGGGCCGCCATCACGCGTCCTCGAGCGCGGCGACGCCGGGCAGCACCTTGCCCTCGAGGAACTCGAGCGAGGCGCCACCGCCGGTCGACAGGTGCGAGAACTGCTCGGCGAGCCCGGACTGCTGGATCGCCGCCACCGAGTCACCGCCGCCCACCACCGTGACGGCGCCGCGACCCGTGGCTTCGGCTCCCGCCTTCGCCACCGCGAGCGTGCCCGCGGCGAACGCCGGGACCTCGAAGATGCCCATGGGACCGTTCCACACCACGGTCTTCGCGTCGCGGAGCTTGTCGGTGAACAGCTTCACCGTGTCGGGCCCGATGTCCACGCCCATGTCGGCGTCGGTGAGCGCACCCACGGCCATCGCGCGGCCGGGAGCACTGCCGTCGGGCGCCGTGGAGGCGATGCAGTCCACGGGAAGCACGAGATCCACGCCCTTCGCCTTCGCCTGCTCGAGCACCTGCTTCGCCAGGTCGAGACGATCGTCTTCGACCAGCGACTTGCCGGTGGGCAGGCCCCTGGCCTTGTTGAACGTGAACATCATGGCGCCGCCGATCAGCAGGCGGTCCACCTTGCCCAGCAGCTGCGTGATCACGTCGATCTTGCCCGAGATCTTCGAGCCGCCGAGGATCGCCACGAACGGGCGTGCCGGCTGGTCCAGCGCCTTGCCGAGGTAGTCGAGTTCCTTCTGCATCAGGAACCCGCTCACCGCGGGCTTCAGCAGCCGCGCCACGCCCTCGGTGCTGGCGTGCGCGCGATGCGCCGTGCCGAACGCGTCGTTCACGTAGACCTCGCCGAGTGCGGCGAGCTGCCGGCAGAACGCCGGGTCGTTCTTCTCTTCCTCGGGATGGAAGCGCAGGTTCTCGAGCAGCAGCACCTCGCCGTCCTTCAGCGCGCGCGCCGCCGCCTCGGCGGCGGGACCCACGCAGTCGTCGACGAACGCCACCGGCTGGCGCAGCAGGCGCTCCAGGCGCACCTGCACCGGCTTCATCGAGTACTTCGGCTCCGGCCCACCCTTGGGGCGGCCGAGGTGGGAGCCCAGCACGAGCCGGGCTCCCTTCTGCAGCAGGTAGCGGATCGTCGGCAGCGCCGCCACGATGCGCGTATCGTCGGTGACCTCGTCGTTCTTCGTGGGAACGTTGAAGTCCACCCGCATGAACACGCGGCGCCCGGCGACGTCGACGTCCTTGACCGTCTTCTTCGCGAAGCTCACGTCCGCCTCCCTCATGCCATGCGCAGCAGGGCGTCGACCATGCGGTTGGAGAAGCCCCATTCGTTGTCGTACCACGAGAACACCTTCACCGTGGTCTCGGCCATCACCAGGGTGCTCAGCGAGTCGAACACGCTGCTCGCCGGGTTGCCGACCACGTCCATCGACACGATCGGATCCTCGCAGTACTCGAGCACGCCCTTCATCGGGCCGGCGGCCGCCGCCTTCATCGCGGCGTTGATCGCCGCCTTGTCGGCCGGCTTCTTCAGCTTCGCCACCAGGTCCACGAGCGAGCCGTCGCACGTCGGCACGCGCACCGCGAGGCCGTCGAGCTTGCCCTTGAGCTCCGGCAGCACCTCGCCGATGGCCTTCGCCGCGCCGGTCGACGTGGGAATCATGCTCAGGCAGGCCGCGCGCGCACGACGCAGGTCCTTGTGCGGCAGGTCGAGGATGTTCTGGTCGTTCGTGTACGCGTGAATCGTCGTCATGAAGCCGTGCTCGATGCCGAACGTGTCGTTCAGCACCTTGGCCACCGGCGCGAGGCAGTTCGTGGTGCACGAGCCGATGCTGACCACGGTGTGCTTGTTCTTGTCGAACAGCTGGTCGTTGACGCCGAACACGAACGTGAGGTCCGCACCCTTCGACGGCGCCGACACGAGCACGTTCTTCGCGCCCGCGGCCAGGTGCACGACGGCCTTCTCCTTGTCCGTGAACTTGCCCGTGGCCTCGATCACGACGTCGACGCCCAGGTCCTTCCAGGGCAGCTTCGACGGATCCTTCTCGGCGAACACCTTCATCACGTCGCCGGCCACGCTGATCTGACCCTCACCCGGCACCTTGCTGGGGCACTCGGCCCAGACGCCGTGGACGCTGTCGTACTTGAGCAGGTGCTGCATCGTCGGGGCGTCGGTGAGGTCGTTCACCGCCACGAAGTCGATCGGCGCCTTGCGCTGCTTGGAGGCCCGCACGACGAGTCGGCCGATGCGGCCGAATCCGTTGATACCGACACGAAGACCCATGTGATTCTCCTCTCTCTCGCTATGGGGCCGGCGACGAAGTCGCCGGCGCGTTCAGGAACACGAAGCCGGAGTCGGGGGCGATGCACGAGGTGCACGCGCCGGCCTCGGCACCGTCGGCTGCGACGGTCCGCGACGACCGCACGTGCGCACGCACACGCCCGTAAACGAAAAGCGCATCCGGGTGCGATTCGCCGTGGCGAAAGGCCGGATGCGCGGGACGGTGCCCCATGCGGGCCGGCCCGGGGCCGGTGTCGATGTCCCCAATGCCTTCGATCGGGCGAGCCGCCGCACGAAGATGCGCGACGAAGGAGCCGGAGCGGCGTCCGTCGCGCGCACGAGGATTGAGACGCATGGGTGAAGAGCCTCCCACCGGACGAGACCTCGTCCGGAGAAGCGCGAAACCAGCAGTCGATTTCTGCGCGAGCGCAATATGGCCCACGCCTCCGGGGTGGTCAAGGAACGCGATCTCCCGCCGGGGCCGGTCGCGACGTCGGTGCGCGCCGCGCGGCGCGACGCCCCGCTCCTGCGAGACGGCGCTCAGGCCCGGGCGCGCTGCGGCCGTGCGGCGGCGCGGAGCTACTCGGTGGAGTAGCGGAGCGTGAAGTTGCCGATGCCCTGGTCGTCCACGAACAGGAACACCAGGCGCCGGCGGTGCCGCGCATGGGCGGCGTCGTCGGGTTCGGCCTCGACGGGCACGGGGATCGTGCCCTCGTAGACCCACACTTCCCACGCCCGCTGGTCCCCGCGCTTCTGCCCCACACCCACCGGGCGATCCTCGTCCGCGTTCAGCTCGGCGATCACCCGCGCGAGGTCGTCGTCGCCCGCCGGCACGACCTGGCGCAGCACCTCGGACGGCTCGCCGTAACGGATGTACGTGCGGCCCATGTCCGAGAACATGCCGCGATCGAGCCCGAAGCGCGTGTAGTTCTGGTTCGCGTACACCACGCGGCTGCGGAATCCGTCGAGCGCCTCGTTGAACGCGGTCTCCGGCGTCGGGTCGCGCCGGCGCCAGTAGTCCGCCATGTAGCGTTCCTGCTCGCCGGGCTGGAGCAGCTGGAAGTCCTCCTCCTCGGTCTCGCCGCCGAGCAGGAAGTGCGCTTCGTCGGTGAGTTCGGCCGCGCCCCGCAGCCACGTCTCGGGCAACCAGCCGAGCGAGAAGTGCGCGCGGCGCAGCAGCGCGCCCGCGTCTCCCTCCTGCCACGCCTTCACCTCGAGCGTGTACCCGCCGGCGGGTTCGGTGGACAGGTCGAACCGGCATTCGGACTGCATCCACCGCCCGGCCGCCGCGGTGCTCTCCACCTGCGCGACCACGTTCTGGCTGTCGGCGTAGACGCGCGCCACCCACCGCCAGGGGCGCTCGTCCCCCGCGCGCGCGCGCGCGCTGAAACCGGCACGCAGCTGCGGGGCGTACAGCCCGTAGAGCCGCTCGGGGTTCGGAATCGCGAGGTGGCCGGCGCGCAGGAAGTCGCTTCCCGCCTTGGCCGAATCGGGCCACAGGAACGTCACGTCACTCATGTCCCGGCGGGCCTGCGCAATCGGCACCTCCGAGTCGCCTTCGATCACCGCCGACTCCGTGACCGTGCGCGCCGAGTAGACGAGCCCGCGCTTGCGCGACTGCAGGTCCTCGAGCTTCGCCCACACGCGGCACGGGCCGGGGCCGGCCGGGAAGCGCATGCGCAGCACCTTCCCCTGGCCGAACACGGTGTCGCCGGCCGCGATCGCGAACTCCTGCGTCGACTCGTAGCGCTTCGCGCCGAAATTGCCGCGCAGGCGCACCGTGGCGCGCACGCGCGCCTCGCCCCCGGCGTCGCGCGCGAGCGCCCGCAGCGTGGACGGCGGCACGCGCAGCAGGACCGACAGCGTCCAGTTCGCCGTGTCGGGCTCGGCCACCGTGTCGACCGTGAATCCCATGCGCCCGCCCACGCGCCACGGCGGCGGGCCGATGTTGCGCTGCGCCGAGGCCGCCGTGGCCGTCAGGCCGGTCAGCAGCAGCGCGAAAAGCAGACGGCGCGCCCCCGGTAGGGAGCGCGCCGCGAGAGCGAAACGAGGAAACGTCATGCCCGTCAGGACGAGCGACCGATCAGAACTGGAAGCGGAGCGAGAATCGGTGCGCCGCACCCAGGTCCATCATGTCCGTGTAGGCGTAGTCCAGGTCGGCCATGCCGGCGACCGACACCGGGAAGTGGAAGCCGACACCGGCCGCCAGGCCTTCCGAGTCGTAGTTGATGTTGTAGCCGCCGCGCAGGAACAGGTACTTGCGGAAGGCGTACTCGGCGCCCACGTTCATGCGCTCGGAGTTGTCCGGCGGATGGGAGAACTCGAACGAGCCCACGAGCTTCTGGTCGGCGCTGGCGAGCAGGGTCGCCGACGTACCGACGCGGAAGACCGACGGGATGCGGGCTTCGCGCTCGATGAACTTCACCTGCGAGCCCATGTTCGAGATGGCCATGCCGATCTTCATGCCGCCGGCGCCGACGTCGTACAGCGTGCCGACGTCGAACGCGAACGTCTCCTGCGAAAGGTCGGCGAGACCCTCGTGCACGAGATTCGCGGTGAAGCCGGCGCTGAACTTGTCGGTGAACGAGCGCGCGTACGTGAGACCGCCGGTCATGAGGCCGGCGTCGAACGTCCGCCCCGTCCCGTTCGGCTGGTAGGCCGTCGTCTCTTCCATCGGCTGCATGGAGAGCGAACGGGCGTGCACGGCGAACGCACCCGGAATCTTCTTCACGTGGAAAACGTACGTGACCTGGTCGAACGACAGTTCGGCCGGCCAGTTCGCGTGGTTCAACGACAGCTCCGAACGGTCCGGATCGATGCGGGCGATACCCGCGGCGTTCCAGAACACGGCGCTGGCTTCGTCGGCCACGGCCACGTAGGCCCCGCCCATGGCGGCCCCGCGGGCACCGACGCCGATCTTCAAGAACTGGCCGTCGAATGTGCCGACCTTCTCGAAGATGTTGGCGGACATCGCCACGCCCGGCACCATCACCAGAGCAAGGCCTGCCGCCGCGATCAGCTTTCTCACTGGTTTCCTCCTTCGCGCTCTCTGCTTGCAAGCTGCCGAAAGTACCGCTTGCGGCGCCGGCTCGATGTCGCATCACGACCGCGCATCGACCCGGAACGACTCGCTCGTCGATCCCTCGCCGCCATTCGGACGGCGCTTTCGGAAGCCTCCTACCGGATGACCACGAACTTGCCGCGCTGGGTATCCTTACCGGATTCCACCGTGAACAGATAGATGCCGCTCACGATGTCCTGCCCGTTGCGTGAAATCAGGTTCCACCGGGCCTGCCCGTCGTTGACCGTGTCCTGCTGCAGGTTGTAGCCCGGAACCGCGTTGCCGTTCGCGTCGCGAATCGTCCCGCGAATCGACTCGTTCACCGGGTCCGTCGAGCGCAGCTCGGCGACGAGGTCGCCCGACACGGTGAAGATCTTGATCGTCCACTTGCCGCGCGGC
Source organism: Candidatus Eiseniibacteriota bacterium (assembly GCA_044223135.1). Classification (GTDB taxonomy): domain Bacteria; phylum Eisenbacteria; class RBG-16-71-46; order RBG-16-71-46; family RBG-16-71-46; genus JBGAMH01. The sequence continues at coordinate 6,898 of JBGAMH010000013.1, forward strand.
AGGCCCATGAAGTCGATGTGCGTGCCCGTGGGATCCGTGGAGTTCGGCGTCAGGTCCCACGACGACGGCCGCTCCGAGAGCAGCCGCGTGCCGCGGTACGGATTCGGCACCACCCACACGCCCTTGGCGTCCGACTTCGCGGCCACCTGTGGCGTCACGCCCTCCGACTCCACCGCCGAGCGCCGGCCACCCAGTTCCTGCTTCACGTCGCCGCTGCCCGTGGAGTCGAACGAGGTGATCGAATAGAAGTACAGGAATCCGTTCTTCACCTCGCGGTCGACGAACTGGTAGCGACCGATCGGGTAGCGCGTGCGGAACTGCTGGACGACCGGCTGCGTGCCGTTGATGCCGCCCCGCACCTCGATGCAGTCGCCGTTCGTGCCGCGGACGCAGTCCACGTGCGGATCCGGGCGCAGGATCTGGCCGGTCTGGCGGTTCCAGAGGTCGCCGCGCTTGAGGCAGATCTTCAGCGACTCGCCGGCCGCGGGAACGTAGAGACGCGGGCAGATCGAATCGCCGGACGCGTTGATCGAGTAGTTGCTGTCCGCGTAGTCGAACAGGCGGAACTCCGCGAACATCGTCCAGTCGTCCTCGGCCGGGCCGCTCGCGCCCACCGGGCGCGTCCAGTTGGACGCCTTCCAGATGCGGTAGCCACGGAAGTCGAACCAGCCGCTCTTCGGATCCGGCGTCAGCTCGGCGAGGTTGTCCCACGCCAGGCGGACCTGGTCGTCACCCTCCGGCGGGAAGAGCCGGTCCGGGTTCGCCGGGTAGTTGTACGTGGCCGACGTGTTCGTGTTCGGGTTCGGCGGCGGCGACTCGGCGAGCCACGTCCGGTGGAAGAGCCCGATGCCACCGCTGTTCGTCGTGAACGCGCCGGTGCAGAAATCGCAGTCGTAGTCGAACCACGACCACTGCTGGGAGTTGACCACGCGGGGCACCGCGTTCCGATCGTCGCAGTTCGGGTTCACGCTCGAGATGAACAGCGTCTGGCCGAGCGGCGCCTTGATGCCCGTCTCGCGACCGTGGAAGTCGGTCAGGGCCGGCCACTGCGTCTGGTCGTACGAACCCTCGAACGCCACCTGCGCCGACAGCGCGTTGTCCAGGCCCGGGTACTTGTTCAGCAGCTCGGCACCCGAGAGGCAGGCCGCGCAGGCGCCGTTCGTGGCCAGGTACGTCTGATACTTGGCGTAGTCGGTCGTGTACTCCTGCAGCTTGCGGTACGTGCCTTCCTGCACGCCCACGCCCACCGTCACGCTGATGCTCTGGTCGGCGGCGAGCACGCGCCACGGCCCGACTGAGCAGTACGCCTGGTAGTCGCCCTTCTGGTCGCCGGGCGTCGCGTTGATGAAGCCGGTTTCGGGGTCCAGGTTGCGGATCACCGACGGATCCACGGCCGTCATCAGCTCGAACTCCTGCTGGTCCAGGCGCGGACGACCGCCCTGCGCGTACTGCTGCTGGGCGGTGAAGCTGCGGAACGCGCGGAAGCCGACCTTGTTCGGACCGTTCTGCCCCGTCGGGTCGGTCGTGTGATCGATCAGGAAGAACGACGGCACGCCGGTCGTGCGATTGTCGTCGCCGTCGTCGTCGGCCACCGAGAAGCCGTTCACGCGCACGAAGTAGTGCGTGCACAGCGCCGAGTCCGGGTCGACGCCCGGCACGTCGAGGCGGTGATCCGGGTCCTGGAGCCGGCCGTCGGAGGCCGACGTCTGGATGCTGAAGTCACCGTGCGGGAACGACGGCACGTCGAAGTCGTCGCTGAAGTAGTTGCCCTTGTCGGTGGGACCGCAGTCCATGTCGACGAGGAACCCGACCGCGACCGAATCGAGCTCGTGCCCCGAGCGATTGAAGATCTGGTAGTTGACGACGTTGAAGTTGGAGTAGCCCGGGATCGAGTAGGCCCACGCCGTCTGCCGCACCTCGAGGCCGAGCGGCACGTGACGTTCGCGCGCCGGCGCGTTGATCGCCTGCGGCGTGTCGTCGCGCATGACGCACGTGTACACCTGCTGCCCGATCGCCGCGAAGTCCTCGTCGATCGCGCCATCACCGTCGTTGTCGCGCCCGTCGAAGAAGTCCTCGTCGATGCGCGGATCACCGGTGACCGGGTCGAAGTCACCGTCGTCGTTCACGAACCGGCTGCCGCCCACGATGCCGTCGTAGGCCCGGTACATGCGGTCTTCCGGCTCCAGCGTGGGCGGGCGCCACTCGGTGGCGTAGCTCACGCGGCGGATCGCCACGGGATCCGTGGCCGCCGGGTTCACCGCGCCGACCGACAGCGCGAGGAAGTTCAGGTACTCGATGCCGGACGCGCCGGGCCACTGCCCCGACGGATCGCTCGAGAGGTTCGTGAACGGATTGCCGCTGAATCCGTTGTTCGTCACCTTCATGAAGAAGTTGCCCACCGTGAGCACCGCGCCCGGCCCCTCGATGTCGGGGAAGTCGAACCGGCCCACCGGGCCCCGGAATCCGCCGAGCGTGGCGGGGTCCACGCCGCGATCACGCAGCCGCGCGAGCGCTTCGTTCGCCATCGCCTGCAGACTCTCGTAGGCGGGGTCTTCCTCGGTGATGCGGGCGAAAGCCGGGGCGGCCACGGTGGCGATCACCGCGAGCACGGCCAGCATCGCCAACCAGGGTCCCACTCTCATATCGCGCTTCATGCGATCGTACTCCTCGGGTTCCCGGCCGGTCAGAAGGTGACGCTCACGCCCATGCGGACGTTGCGGCCTTCCTCGAATACGCGCGGGTCGCGGACCGCCACCCAATCGAGAATGTTGTCACCGTTCATGTCCTGCAGGTACGCACCACCCGCACGACCCGTCTCGGTGTAGTAGATCAGGTAGTCGCTGCCGCCCGTCTGGTTGACGTACGGGTTCGGGAACGAGCCGACATCCAGGCTCTGGATGTTCTTCGAGTTCAGGACGTTTCGCGCGTCCACGAACAGCGTCAGGTTCTGGCCCCAGATCTTGTAGTACTTGTCGCCGTCGATCGTGAGCCGCGCGATCGAAGGCAGGCGGCGCGAGTTCGTGAGCGTGGGATCGGGGCGACGGTCGTTGCGGAACGTCGGCGTGTACGGGAAGCCCGAGCCGTACGACCACAGCATGCGGAAGCCCCACTTGCCCGGGTCACGCACGGTGGACTGCACGCTCAGCGTGTTGCGCTGGTCCCAGTCGAGCGACTGCTCGGAGATCGGCAGGTACAGGCGGCCGCCATTGAAGAACTGGAGCGCCTGGTTCGGGTCCGACGCGACGCCGGTCGCGATCGAGTACGTGTAGTTGATCTCGGCCGAGAACTTGTGGCTGAAGCTCTTCAGCAGGCTGGCCTCGAAGCCGCGCGAGCTGGCGTAGTCGCCGTTGAAGTAGACGCTCACCAGGTTGCCGTTCGCGTCGCGCTCCTGCCGCACGGTGATCAGGCCGTAGATGTCCTTGAAGAACACGGAGAACTGCCCCGACACGTCCTTCGAGAACAGGTGCTGCACACCGGCCTGGTAGGCGATGTTCGTCTCGGGCTCGAGGTCGGGATTGCCGCGCACGCCGACCGAACTGCTGATGCCGCGGTTCTCGAACACGTAGCGCGTGGCGGGCGTCTGGTACGTCCAGCCGTAGTGGAAGCTCAGCACGTCGCGATCCGAGATCGGGTACGCGATGCCGAGGCGCGGGCTGAACTGCTGCTTGTAGCGGTGCCCCGAGCGCAGCGCGAGGTCGCCGATCTGGTCGCCCGGCGTGAACAGGTCGTAGCGGACGCCGGCGTTCAGCACGAGGCCTTCGAACTCCCAGCGGTCCTGCAGGTACGCGGCGCCTTCGGGATTGAAGTTCACGAAGTCCGAGCGCGTGCCGCCCGGCAGGCCCGACGACTCCTGGTTCGGGTTGCTGAGCGCCAGGTTCTCGACGCGGTTGTACTTGAGCTCGAAGCCCGTCTTCGCCGTGTGCTGCTTCCAGCGGCGGGTCGAGAAGTCGCTCTTCATGGTGTACACGTTCGTCAGCCGGTGCGAGTACGTGGGGTAGTCGCCGTGCGTGGCGAAGTACACGTTGTTCTCGCTGGCGATGTCGGTGTTGCCCGTCCAGTAGAACGGGCTCTGGATCTCGTACTCCCACGGCTGCTTCCGGCCCACCGACGTGAGCGTGTTGAACTGCAGCGACGACATGCGCGTGGTCCACACGCTCTTGTCGGACAGCTGGTTCTGCCACACCGCCGTGAACTGCTGGAAGCGGTCGTCGGTCGTCGGCATGTGGTCCGGCATGTTGACGGCCTGGTACGTCGAGTCCAGCCGCACCGTCGACCACGTGCCGTACTTGGGCACGAGCCGGTCGGGAGAGCCCACGGCCCGCACGGTGTCGTACGTCACGCGCACGAACCCGCGACGGCTCCACATGTGGTTGTAGGGCGTCGTGATCGTGCGGTTGTTGATGGTCTCGAAGGTGACCTTGTTCTTCGGATTCGGCCGGTAGGCGAGCTTGAAGTTCGTGTTGATCTGGTTGCTCTGCCGGTTGCCGAGCTGGATGAAGTCCAGCAGCGTGCGGCTGGGCTTCGTCAGGCTCGAACGCAGGTAGGTGTCCGAGAACGAGCCCTCGTACGTCGCGAAGTACGTGAGGTTCTTGATCGGCGTCGGGCCACCGAAGCCGAACGTGAAGCGGTCGTAGTTGTTGAACGTCTTGGTCGGGTCGCCGTAGCGGTCCGTGTCCCACCGCACTTCGCCGCCGAACCGATCCGTTCCTTCGCGCGTCGTCACGCTCACCACACCGGAGAGCGCGTTGCCGTACTCCGCGTCGAAGCCGCCCGAGAGGATGTCGGCGCCGGCCACCGCGAGGTTCGCGATGTTCGCGCTGTTGCCGAAGGCCGGGTCGGTGGCCTCCACGCCGTCCACCTGGAACTTCACCTCGCCCGAGCGCCCGCCGCGGAAGTGCAGGCCGTCGCTGGACGCGACGATGCCCGCCTTGGTGGCGATGGCCTGGCTCAGGTTGTCCACCGGGATCTCGCGCAGCTTGTCACCGGTGATGTTCTGCTTCGTCGTGGACGACTTCGTGTCGATGCGGCGCTCGGCGCGCACCTCGACCTCTTCGATCGTCTTCACCGTCTTCGAGGCGCCGAGCACGAACTCGACGGTCGCCGTCTGGTTCGCGCTCACCTGCACCGACTTCACGACGCGGTCGAAGCCGATCGCCTGCACCTGCACCTGCCAGGTGCCCACGGGCACGCCCGGGATCACGAAGTTGCCGTTCTCGTCGCTCATCGTGCCCTGGCGCGTGCCGAGCACGATCACGTTCGCGAACCCCACGCCGCTCTTGCCCTCGAGGATGCGGCCCGAGATGCGGCCCGCTCCCGCACCCGCGGAAGGCGCCGGCGTCGGGGCGGCGTTCGGACGGGCGGGAGTCGCGCTGGGCGTGGACGGACGCGCCGGCGCCGCCGTTCCCGGCCGCGCGGTGGGCGTCGTGCCCGGTCGCGTCGGCGTACTGGTGGGACGGGCGGCGGGCGTGGCCGGCTTTCCGGCCGGTGTGGCCGGTCGCGACGGCGTGGTGGGCTTCGTCTGCGCGATCGCCGGCAAAGCGATCGCGAGAAGCAAGGCCGCACACAGCGCAGTCGCCAGGGAGCGACGGACACGGTTCATACGACGGTTCCCTCTCGTGGAGTTCGACCGGATGGGCTGTGGGGAAAATTCCGCCACAAAATGCCAATCAGGCCTTGACGTGTCAACGACTTTCCGAGACTCAACTCGTTCCCCTGTCGGGAGTTGGACGCCATCGATCGTGCACGGACGTCGAAATGGGGACGGTCTCGACCGACGAACGCAGGTGAAGCGCTTCGAGTCGGCAGGAGCAGCAGCGGCGCGGGTGGGACAGGCCGCGACAAGCGCCGTGGAGGGACACGCTCACGGCACCAAACGCCCGGTCGGGCTGCCAGCAATATCGGCGAGCCCGACCGAAGCGTCAACATATTTGTGACGAATGCTCAGAAGTCCCACCGCACCTGGGTCGAGAGACTCTGGCGGTTGCCGTGCGGGAGCGCCGGATCGCCGTAGTCCGCGTGGTTCAGCTGGAGGGCGTATCCGGCCTCGATCACCCAGCTGGTGCCGCTGGGGTGCAGGCCGAAGCCGAGGGTGCCCGTGTGCCCCACCCACTCGTTGGACCGGGTCAGGTCGTCCTGGTCGAGCGACCGGTAGACGTAGCCCAGCCGGCCGGTCACGACCGGGTTGCACTTGTACTCGAGGCCGCCCCGGAAGTCCCAGTCGATGCGCTTGGGGCCGTTGCCGACGAGGTGGCTGTCGGTCACGTTCCGGCGCCAGTGGAACTCCGCACCGGCCACGCCCCGCGGGAACGCCCAGCCCGAGCCGAGGCCGAAGCCCACGCCGTGCTCCATCTGGGTGTCGGCGAGCACGCTGTCGGGCAGCGCCAGGGTGTCGACGCCCGCGCGACGGTAGATGCGGTCGAGGAAGTAGTTGAGCGACGTCGGGTCGCCGGCGATCGGCGGCGTCTGCTCCACCTTCGAGTAGCGGGTGTTGACCCCGTGCCCGCCGACAGCGAGAAGCGCCAGGCCTGCTCCGAGTTCGAACGCCACGCGCGGCCGTCGGCCGCGAGCTCCATCGTGCCGAGCCGACCGATCAGCGTGGCCTGGCCCGTCGCGTACGGACGGTTCTCGCTCAGCTCCGACGACGAGCGCGGCAGGTCGGTGTGGCCCTCGATGCGGTGACGGACCACGTCGCCCATGAGCGCCAGCTTCCACGCGCGCGCCAGCTTCCATCCGAGCCCGACGCCGGCGCCCTGCGTGACCACCGTCCAGTCGCGCGGCGTGAAGATGTTCGGCTCGGTCGCGAACTGCCCCTCGAGGTCGAGGAAGTCGCCCGCGGGATTGGTCACGTAGTGGCGGAAGCGATCCTCCACCGTCTCGCCGCCGAACTGCAGCCGCACGGCGTAGTCGAGCTTGCCCTTGAGCAGCCACGGGAACGGCGCCGCGATCACGGGCATGATCGACGGCGAGTTGACCACGCGCCGGCGCTCGATGTCCTCGCCCGCCTCGATGTCCTGGCGCAGGCCCTGCACGCGACCCGCGAGGCCGTACACGGAGTGCGCCTTCGGGTTGCGACGCCACACTTCGATCGGCATCTCGGACGCGCGGCCGGCGAGCGTCTGCCGCTCACCCACGCGCGTGATCAGGCCGCGCATGCTCGCCGTGGCGTCCGAGCGGCCCCACAGCTCGATCGTGGACACGCTGTCGTTCTCGGCGATGCCCAGCGGATTCTGCGCGTAGTCCCACAGGTCGAACCGGTACGACGGATCGTCGATCACGAGGCCGAGGCTGCCCATGCCGAGCAGGCGCGGGCTGCGCACGGTTCCTTCGGGCGAGAGGTCGAGCGACCGCACCGTGGGATCGTAGAACTGGGCCGAGGCCGGACGCGCGAGCATCGCAGCCAGGGACGCGACGACAAACAAGGCGATCGCGAGCACCCTGCGAGAAGGGCTCATCACCTCTCCTTTCCACCGTTTCTCTGAATTCCGGAAAGTACCTCGCCGTGCGCAGGAGGGATGCTCCCGCTCACCGGGCGAAAGGGCGCACGGTCAACGGGGTGCGCAGCACGGACGGCGGATACTAGGAACGGGTCCGGGGAGTGTCAACGCCGAACCCGATGCCCCATCGCTCGTTTCGTCCCCGAGACGCCCGGGTGACCCGCGAGCCAGAAGCGCCACGGCGTCTCCACCCCCACGCGGATGCCGATGCGCGGGCCGCACGCGATGCGGCGTCCCGCGCGACGCACGGGGGCGTCGCCGATCCAGAGCACGCCCGTCACGAGGTCGATCCCGTCGTGCTCCCGGGAGAGCGCGAGGGCCTGCGCGAGGCAACCCGGGCCGCGCGCGAGGCGCTCGTCGGGCACGCCGCCGCGCCGCGCACGCATGCGGTCGAGCCCTTCGAGCGGCTCGAGCGCCCGGATCAGCACCGCCGCGGCCACGCCCTCGGCGCGCGCCACCACGTTCAGGCAGTGATGCATGCCGTAGGTGAAGTACACGTACGCGTGACCGGGCGGGCCGAACATCACCGCGTTGCGCGGCGTGCGGCCGCGGAACGCGTGGCTCGCCGGATCGCCCGCGGCTTCGTACGCCTCCACCTCCACGATGCGGCCCGCCACGCGGCCGTCCGGGTGGTCGCGCACGATCACGCGGCCCAGCAGGGCGCGGGCCAGCGCCGGTGCGCCGCGCGCGTAGAACCGGCGCGGCAGCGGACTCCCCCACGGCGACGCGCCGTCGCCCCGGACGGCCACGCGCCGCGCGCCCGTGCGGGGCCCGCGGCGCGCGACCGCCGACCGATGCGCGTCGCGTCAGTGCGCGACGGGCGCATCCTCGACGCCGAGCCCCTTGAGCACGCCCATCATGCGCGACTGGATCTCGAGCCGCTCGGCCGTGCGCGCTTCGAAGCGCACCACCAGCACGGGCTGCGTGTTCGACGCGCGCACGAGCCCCCAGCCGTCGCCGAACTCCACGCGCGCACCGTCGATGTCGATCACCCTGCCCTCGCCCGCGAACGCCTTCTTCAGCTCCTCGGGCACCTGGAACTTGCGCTCCTCGGGGCACGCGAGCCGCGTCTCGGGCGTGGAGAAGTACTGCGGGATCGACAGCACCAGGTCGTCGAGCGACTGGCCGGTGCCCGCCACGTAGCGCAGCAGGCGGCCGGCGGCGAACAGCGCGTCGTCGAACCCGAAGAAGCCCTCGCTGAAGAACATGTGCCCGCTCATCTCGCCCGCGATCGGCGCGCCCGTCTCCTGCAGCTTCTTCTTGATGAGCGAGTGCCCGGTCTTCCACATCGTGGGCTTGCCGCCGTGCGCGGCGATGTCCTCGATCAGGCCCTGCGAGCACTTCACGTCGAAGATGATCTCGGCGCCCGGCACGCGCTGCAGCACGTCGCGCGCGAACAGCGCCAGCAGCTGGTCGCCGTACACGATGCGCCCGCTGCCGGTGACCGCGCCGATGCGATCGGCGTCGCCGTCGAAGCCGATGCCGAAGTCGGCGCCGGTCTCGGCCACCTTCTTCTGCAGGTCCACGAGCAGCGCCGGCACGGTGGGATCCGGCAGGTGGTTCGGGAAGCGGCCGTCGAGCTCGGCGAACAGCGGGATCACGGTGTGGCCCATGCGCTCGAACACCTTCGGCACGACGGTGCCCGCGCAGCCGTTGCCGCAGTCCATCACCACGCGCAGGCCCTTCGGGCTCTTCAGCCGCTCCACGAGCATGGCCGCGTAGTCGTCGAGGATCGGCTTGTCGGTCCACGAGCCCTGCCCGGTCGCGAGCGAGCCGCTCTCGATGGAGGCGAGCATGCCCTGGATCTCGGCGCCGAACAGCGGCAGCTTCTTCTTGGCCATCTTGAAGCCGTTGAACTCGGGCGGGTTGTGGCTGCCGGTGATCTGCATGCCGCCGTCGAGCCCGCGCGAGGCGACCGCGTAGTACAGCGCGGGCGTCGGCACGGTGCCCACGCGCTCCACCGCGAGGCCGGCCGCGATCATGCCCTTCTCGGCGGCGCGCGCGAGCCGCTCGCTCGACGGGCGCACGTCCTGGCCCAGCGCCACGCGCGTGCCGCCCTCGCCCCGGATCACGGTGGCGAACGCGCGGCCGATCGCCTCGGCGGTCTCGTTCGTCAGCTCGGTCTCGTGGTATCCGCGGATGTCGTACTCGCGGAAGATGTGGCGCGGGATCATGTCTTCGGTTCCTTCCTCTTGAGCCACGCGTCGATGAACTCGTCGATGTCGCCGTCGAGCACGCGGTGGACGTCGGGGATCTTGGTCTCCGTGCGGTGGTCGTTCGCCATGGTGTAGGGCTGCAGCACGTACGACCGGATCTGGCTGCCGAAATCGATGTCCTTCTTGGGGCCGGCGAGCGCGTCGGTCTTGGCGCGCGCCTCGGCCTCCTTCAGCACGAACAGCCGCGCCATCAGGATCTTCATGGCGGCGTCCTTGTTGCGATGCTGGCTACGCTCGGCCTGCGACTGCACGACGAGGCCGGTGGGCAGGTGCGTGATGCGCACGGCCGACTCGGTCTTGTTGACGTGCTGCCCGCCGGCGCCGCCGGCGCGCATGGTGTCGATGCGCATGTCGCCGGGGGCGATCTCCACCTTGATCGTGTCGTCCAGCATCGGCAGCACGCTGATGCTCGAGAACGAGGTGTGGCGGCGCGCGTTCGCGTCGTACGGCGAGATGCGCACCAGCCGGTGCACGCCGGACTCGGCCTTGATGTAGCCGTAGGCGAACTCGCCGTCGATCTCGAGCGTGGCGTCCTTGATGCCGGCCTCGTCGCCCGCCTGGTAGTCGAGCAGCGTCACCTTGTAGCCGCGGCGCTCGGCCCAGCGCTGGTACATGCGCATGAGCATCTCGGCCCAGTCCGACTCGGTGCCGCCGGCGCCCGGATGCGGATGATGACGATCGCGCCGAGCCGGTCGTGCTCGCCCGAGAGCAGGCTGCGCGTCTCCAGGTCGGAGAGGGCTGCGCTCGAGCTTGCCGATCTCGCGTTCGAGCTCGGCGATCATCGACTCGTCGCCCTCGGCCTCGGCCATCTCGAGCAGCTCGCTCACGCCGCCGAGCGAGGATTCCATGCTGGAGTAGGCGTCGATCGAGTTCAGCTGCCCGACCGCTTCAGCTGGCCGACGACGCGCGATATGCGCTTCAGCTCCTCGGTTCCTTGCGCCGGGCGCGTCGATGTCGGCCTTCGAGCTCCTCGGCTTTCGCCGGGCGTCGATGCGGTTTGTGCAGTTCTCCGCAGACCCTCGGGCTCCGTGCGGGTCTGGTCGAGGCGCTTGTGCAGTTCAGCCGTGGTGAGCATGAGTGGGATCGTCCATCGTTGAGCGAGCCGAAGGCTGTGAGCGGCGTCGGACGGCAGGTGCCGGCATGTGGATCGTCCAGCCCTCGGCGGCGCCACCCTGCTCCTCCGCACACCGCCGCGTCGACGGCTCGCGCGGGCGCGACCGGCCGCCCCTACTCCTCGCCCACCGCGTTCATCGCCGCTTCGGCCTTGGCCGCCCCGTCGGCACTCAGCGGCGGTGCCGCTCGCGCGGCCGAGCGTGATCGCGAGCTTCCACAGTTCGCGCCGCTGCTCGAGGTCGAAGGTCCGCCGCGAGCGACGCGCGGTTCAGCGCCGCGTTCGCGGCCGCGGCGCGGCCCTCGCGGCGGCCGGCGGCGCGGCCGAGCGCGATCGCGCGCTCGTACGCCTCGCACGCCTCCGCGGGGCGCTGCAGCGCGAGCAGCGCGTGGCCCAGGTGCGTGGCCGCCTGCGCGGCACGCGCGCGGCGCTCGGGGCTCGGCGCTCCGCCGGCGGCGTCGAGCGCCTCGCGGAACAGAGCGGCCGCCTCCTCGGGGCGCTGCGCGGTCATCGCCAGGTTGCCGGCCATCAGCAGCGCATCGGCGGTCACCTGCTCGCCCGGCTCGGTGGCGCTCTCGCGCCCGGCTCCCGCGCCGCGCGACGCAGCGACTCCAGCGCCTCGCCGTCGCGCTGCTCGTGGTGGCGCTGCACCGCCAGCCCGTACGCGGCGGCGGCTTCGAGCGCGCGGCCGAGTCCCGACGGCAGCTGCGCGGTCAGCGCGAGCGCCGACGTGATCGCACGCTCGGCGTCGGGCCATCGCTCCATCGCGCACAGCACGCGGTGCAGGTTGCACGCGGCCTGCGCCGCGGTCTCCAGCGACCGCTCGTCGCCCGCCGCGCGGCCGCGCTCCACGGCCTCGGCGAGCGGCACCAGCGCCGCCTCGCGCTCGCCGGCCTCGGACATCGCCATGCCCAGCCGCAGCGGCGCGTACGAGGCGAGCGCGCCGAGCGCGGCAGGGTCCACGCCACGCGCCAGCTCCGCCGCCGCGCGGTAGTGCCCCAGCGCCGCGGCGGGCTCGGTGACCATGCGCCACTCGCCCAGCTGCAGCTCGGCCTGCGCCGCCATCGCCACCGCCTCGGGCAGCCCGCTCGCCCGGCCCACGGCCGCGGCGCGCTCGAGCATGCTCGTCGCGGAGCCGCCGGTGAGCGCCGACGCGCCCTCCTCGAGCTGCGCGAGCGCGAACGCGGCCTTGCACGCGGCGAGCAGCCCCACCGGCGTGCCGGCGGGCTCGCCCAGTTCGAGCGACTTCGCGAACCATGCGCGCGCCGCGGCGAGGTCGCCCGCGGCCACGTCCTGATGGCCCAGGTTGAACGCCGCGATCGCCGCCGGATCCCAGCCGCCAGGTCCGTCGGCGAGCGTGCCCAGTTCCACCGCGTGCTGCCAGTGCGCGTGCGCTTCCTCGACGCGCCCCTGTTCGTGCGCGAGCAGGCCCAGGTTGAACGCCGCCCGCGTGAGCATCACGCGCGCATCGGCGGAATCCTCCGGGGCGCGCCGGTGGCGAGCGCCGCCTCGTAGCGCGCGCGCGCCTGCTCGGGGCGTCCCGCCTGCTGCTCGAGCACGCCGATGCGCGCGAGCACGCCGGCGCGCCGCGCGCGCGCGCGGCGTCGTGGCTCGCCGGTGCGTTCGAGCGCGCGCGTAGTGCGGCAGCGCCTCGTCGAACGCGCCGTCGCCGCGCAGGCCCTCGGCCAGGTTCAGCGAGATCTCCGCCACCAGCGCGTCGGCCTCGTCGCCCGGCAGGCGCTCGGCCATCGACAGCGCGGCGCGCAGCGCCGCTGCGCGCCGTCGGCGTCGGCGTGCGAGCGCCGCGTCCATCGTGCCGGCGCGCGAGGTCGGCGTCGGGCGCCACGGTCGGCGGCGCGCTGCACCTGCACGCGCGGAGGACCGGCGGCGCGAAGCGCTCGCGGAACCGCGCGGCCACCACGCGAGCGCGGCCACGACGCGCCTCACGCGCGACCCGCCTGGAGCCGCTCCAGCGCGCTCGCGGCGGCCGACTCCAGTTCCGCCTCGGTGCCGTCGTTCTCGATGACCACGTCGGCGACCGCGGCGAAGAACGCGTTCGCCCGCTGCGCCCCCAGCCGCGCGCGCGCTTCGTCGGCGGTCCATCCGCGGCTGGCCACGAGCCGCGCCACCTGCTGCTCCTCGGGCGCGATCACCGCCAGCACGGCGTCGCAGCCACGCTCGAAGTGCCAGTCCAGCAGCAGCGCCGCGTCGATCAGCACGACGCCGCGGAATCCCGACGCGCCCATCCCGGCGAGCTGCGCGCGCATGCGCTGCAGGATGCGCGGGTGCACGAGCCGGTTCAGCCGCTCGCGCGCCTCGGGATCGCTGAACACGCGTGCGGCCACGCGGCGCCGGTCGAGCGTCCCGTCCTCGCGGTAGACCGCGTCGCCGTACTCGGCGCACAGCGCCTCGCGCACGTCGGGGTCGTGGTCGGTGACCTCGTGGCCGATGCGGTCGGCGTCCACGATGCGCGCGCCGCGGCGTTCGAGCGCGCGCGCCACGGTGCTCTTGCCGCTGCCCGCGCGGCCGACCAACCCCACCAGCAGGAGGCCGTCGCCCGCCGGCGCGCGGCGCTCGCGGAACAGTTCCGCGGGCTCGTGCGGGCGCGCGGCCGCGCCGGCCCGGCTCGTGGAGTCGCCGGGCCGCGGATCGCGGGCGGAAGGTCGGTCGTGGGCGTTCATGTCGGGCGTTCGCGCACCTGCGTAACGATGTGCGCGACACGAGCGTAGCCGGAACCCGCCGGCCGGGGCCAGCGATTCCTCGGACGGCCCCGCCCCTCTAATGAATGTCGAACCAGGTCGGCCCGGTGCCCACGCTCACCGTGAGCGGCACGCGCAGCTTCACGGCGCCCTCCATCTCGGCGCGCACGCGGTCGGCGAGCGATGCCGCCTGGTTCGCCGGGCACTCCAGCACGAGTTCGTCGTGCACCTGCAGCAGCAGCCGCGCGGCCCCGCCCGGGCGCCCGAGCGCGCGCGCCACGCGGATCATCGCCAGCTTCACCAGGTCGGCCGCCGTGCCCTGGATCGGCGTGTTGATGGCGGCGCGCTCGGCCATGCTGCGCTCCATGCCGTTGCCGCTGCGCAGCGCGGGCAGCCAGCGGCGGCGGCCGAGCAGCGTCTGCACGAAGCCCGTCTCGCGCGCGTCGGCCACCGTGCGGTCGAGCCAGGCGCGCACGCCGGCGTACGCCCGGAAGTAGTCCTCGATGAACGCCTTCGCTTCGTCGAGCGGGATGCCCATCTGCTGCGCGAGGCTGCGCGAGCCCATGCCGTACATGACGCCGAAGTTCACGATCTTCGCGCGGGCACGCAGCGCCGGGTCCACGTCGCCCGTCACCTTGAACACGCGCCGCGCCGTGCTCGCGTGCACGTCCTCGCCGGTCGCGAACGCCTCCAGGAGGCCCGCGTCTTCCGACAGGTGCGCCATCACGCGCAACTCGATCTGCGAGTAGTCCGCACCCACCAGCACGCAGCCCGGCGCCGCCACGAACGCGCGTCGGATCGCGCGGCCCTGCGGCGTGCGCATGGGAATGTTCTGGAGATTGGGGTCGTACGAGGCGAGCCGCCCCGTGGCCGCGCCCGTCTGGTCGAACGTGGTGTGCACGCGGCCGTCGGCCGGGTCGACGCTCGCCGGCAGCGCGTCCAGGTACGTGCTCTTGAGCTTGGTCAGCGCGCGCCACTCGAGCAGCTTCTTCGGGAACGCGTGCTCGGCGGCGAGCCCCTCGAGCACCTCGGAGTCGGTGGACCAGCCGGTCTTGGTCTTCTTGGTCGCCTTCAGGCCCAGCTTCTCGAACAGGAGCTTGCCCAGCTGCGGGCCGCTCGCCAGGTTCAGCCGCTCGCCCGCGAGCGCGTACAGCTCGTCCTCGAGCGTGGCGATCTCGCCCGCCGCCTTCGCCGACATGTCGGTGAGCACCGTCGGGTCGATGGCGATGCCCTGCCGCTCCATGTGCCACAGCACGTCGATCAGCGGATGCTCCAGGTCGCGATACAGCGCCCACTGCTCGCGCGCCTCGAGCTGCGCGCGAAGCGCTTCGGCCAGCGGGAACAGCGCCGCCGCGTGCCGCTCGGCGAGCGGCGCCACCTGCGCCACCGCGAGCGACCCCGGCCCGGGCTTCGGCCTGCCGCGCACGGCCGGCGCCTCGATCGGCGCCAGCTCCACGCCCAGCACGTCGCGCGCGAGCCCTTCGAGCGAGTGATCCCGCGATGGATCGCACAGGAACGAGCCCACGTGCAGGTCGAACGCGCCGCCTTCGAGCGGCAGGTGCGACGCGGCGAGCACGTGCCGGTGGCGCTTCAGGTCGTGCGCCACCTTCTCGCATCCCGCGTCCGCCAGCGCCGGGCCGAACCACTGGCGGAGCTGTTGGATCGGCACGTTCGGGCCGCTCTCGTGCGCGAGCGGCACGTAGCACGCCGTGCCGTCGCGCGCGGCGAGCGCCAGGCCCACGAGCGACGCGTGCCGCGGATCTCCGCCGAACGCCACCGGCAGCACCGCGAGCCCGTGCCACGAACGTGCGCGCACCTCGTGCACGGCGCGCTCGATCTGTTCGAGGCTCGGCCCCACCGCCTCGCCCACCTCGGTCGGCGCGGCGGCGAACAGGTCGAGCGCGCCCTGCGGTCCACCCGCGAGCAGCGCCGGCAGCGGCGCCGACGGCGGCGCGATCGTCGGCGCGCCGAACAGGTCGCCCTGCGGGCCGGCGGACGGGGCGTCGGCGCGCGGCGCGTCCTCGCGCAGCTTCACGCCGGTGCCGCGCTGCTCGGCGGCGCTGCCGCGCCGCGACGGGTCGCGCGAGGCGACTGGCGCACCCGCCTCGGTGGCCGACACGCCCGCGTCGCGTGCCACGGACTCGAGCCGCCGCACTTCCCAGTGCTTCGCGAACGCCAGCAGGTCGTCGCGGCGGATCGGCGCGGTGGCGAGGGCTTCGAGCTCGAGCCCCAGGTCCAGGTCGTGCCGCACCGTGGCCAGTTCGCGCGACAGCAGCGCGAGCGCACGGTGCTCCTCGAGCTTCTTCTTGAGCGCGGGCTTCTTCACCTCGTCGAGCCGCTCGTACAGCACGTCGAGCGAACCGAACTGCTTCATCAGTTCGACCGCGGTCTTCTCGCCCACGCCGGGCACGCCGGGGATGTTGTCCGACGAGTCGCCCATGAGCGCCAGCACGTCGCGGATGTGCTCCGGCCCCACGCCCCACTTCTCGTGGACCGCGGCGGTGTCCATGCGCTTCAGGTCCTCGCCCTTGCCCTGCGGCGCGAGCACCGTGACGCGCTCGTTGACCACCTGCAGCATGTCCTTGTCGCCCGTGACCAGGATCACCTCGTAGCCGGCGGCCGCCGCGCGGTGCGCGAGCGTGGCCATCACGTCGTCGGCCTCCATGCCCGGCTTCTCGATCACGGGCAGTCCGATCGCCTGCGCCAGCTCCTCGATCGGCGTGAGCTGCGCCGCGAGGTCGTCGGGCATGGGCGGGCGGTGCGCCTTGTAGTCGGGGTACATGTCGTGGCGGAACGTCGGGCCCGGCCCGTCCCACGCGAGCGCCCACAGGTCGGGCGCGAGGTCGCGGCGCAGCTTCAGCGCGGTGTTCGAGAACCCGAAGATGGCCGACGTGTTCTCGCCGCGGCTGTTCGTGAGCGGCCGACCGATGAACGCGTAGTACGCGCGGTACGCGAGTCCGAGCGCATCGAGCACGACGAGACGGGGCATGGCGTGAAGGAGCTCCCTGGCGGACGACGGCGGTGCGGGACGGCGACGGCTCGGCGGCGGCGCACGACGGCGCCGGCGTCCGCCCGAAGCGAGGCCGCGCACGCTAGCGTCCGGACGCCCGTGGCGACAAGCGCCCCCACGGGGCGTTCGCGGGCCGCCCGCACGCCCCGGAACGCGGACGGGCCGGGGTCTCCCCCGGCCCGTCGCACTCCGCTCGCCCGGCCGCTTCCGCGGCCGCGCGTCACTTCAGCCGCACGAGTCGCATCACCTGGTCGCGGTCCTCGGCGGCCATGCGCACCAGGTACACGCCCGGCGCCGCGGCGCGGCCGCCGTCCTGCACGCCGTTCCAGCGGAACGCGTGACGCCCCGCCGCCAGGCGGCCCGAGTGGATCGTCGCCACGCGCCGGCCGCTCACGTCGAACACGCCCAGCTCCACCTTCTGCGCGCGCGCCACGTCCACCGCCATCGCCACTTCGCCGCGCGCGGGGTTCGGCGACGGCGGCAGCGCGAACGCCGTGCGCTGCGGCGCGAGCACCGGGCCCACGGGGTCGGTGCCCAGCACGGGCGCCACGTTCAGCTGGCGGCGCCACGTGTCGTTCAGCCGGCCGCCGGCCGACTGCCCGCCGAACACCACCGCCACGTGGTTCGCCGGGTTCACGATCATGCTGTGGAACGCGCGCGCCGGCGGCCGCGTGCCGTAGTAGTTGCGCCGGTACCAGCTGCTGCCGCTGCCGGTGGACGCGGAGGTCAGCGTGTACGCGGTGTCCACGTACGCGCCGCCCACCTGGCCGCCGAACGCGTCGGTCCAGCCGAGCTCGGCGTCGTACGCGTAGCGCGCCAGCGACCAGCCGGCGGCCGGCGGCGCCACGGGCGCGACCGCGGTCCACGCGGGCGTGCCGCCCAGGCCGTTCGCGCCATCGAGCAGCCAGGCTTCCGTGTTCGCCACGCCGCAGCCGTCCTCGCCACCGGTCACGATCAGCCGGCCGGTCGCGTCGTCGTACGCGGCGCCGTGGTGCCAGCGCGCGGTCGGCGCGGTGCCCGTGGGCGCGAGGGCGGTCCACGCGGGCGCGCCGCCCAGGCCGTTCGCGTTCGCCAGCACCTGCACGTCGGCGAGCGCGCCGCCGCACGTGCCCGGCGTGGTGTTGCCGCCGAACACGATCATGCGGTTGCTGCCGCGGTCGTACGCGGCCGCGTGGCCGCTGCGCGCGGCGGGTGCGCCGGTGGGTGCCAGCGGCAGCCACGCGGGCGTGCCGCCCAGGCCGTTCGCGTTCGTGAGCACCCACGCGTCGCCGAACGCGGTGGGGCTCGCGGCGCCGTCGTCACCGCCGTACACCGTCATGCGGTTCGTGGCGGGGTCGTACACGGCGCTCGCGTGCGTGCGCGACGCGGGCGGCGTCCCCGTCGGGTTCAGCGCGATCCACGCCGGGTAGTTCGGGCTCGTCGCCCTGGTCAGCACCCACACGTCGTTGCGCGCGCCGCCGTCGTCCTGCCCGCCGAACACGATCATCCGGTCGCCGGTCGAGTCGAAGACCGCGGTGTGGCCCTCGCGCGCGGACGGCAGCGTGACGTCGGGGATCACCTTCGTCCACGTCTGGTCCATGGCCAGCAGCACCACGTCGGTGTCGCTGTACGCCACCATCCACATCTGGCCGGGCCCGTACGACAGGCCGTTCACCGTGGCGAACGTGCCGGTGCGCGACGGGAACGTGGCGATCACGTACCGGCGCCCCGGCTGCGGCACGTAGCCGTTGATCGTGGAGATGTTCAGCGTGCCCGCGATCGTCGCCGCGTCGCGCACGGCCACGCGGTCGTAGCCGGTGCCCGGGTCGTCCCCGCCCACCTCCACGTCGAGCACGGACGTGCTCACCATCGGCAGGCCCGTGTTCAGCGTCAGCACGCCGGGCGACGCGCCGGGGCGCACGGTGCCGGCATCGCTGAAGGCCGTCGCGCCCGCCATCGTGATCGTGCCGCTGCCGGCGAGCACGCCGGGGGCGCGGTTCGCGAACGACGCACCGGTGACCGTCAGCGTCTTCGTCGCGGCCACCTTCACGGTGCCGTCGTTCACGTGCGCGGCCGCCGCCTTGTTCAACGCCGTGGTCTGCTGGAAGTCGACCACGCCCTGGTTCGCGAGCGCCGCGAGCAGCGAGCGGCCACCGCCACCGCCGACGAGAGTGGAGAGCCGGCCGGTCGGCGAGTTCGTGAGCGTGCCGGCGTTCACGGTGAGCGTGGCCGCGGTCGCCGCACCGCTCGAGGTCAGCTCCACCGTGCCGTGATTGAGGAGGTTCCCGACCACGGTGAGCAGCGAGTTGAACGACGCGTTGCCGAGCACGCGCAGGGTCGAGTTCGGCGTGGTCGTGGTGGCGGCCCCGGCGCTGTCGGTGCACGTGCCGATCCACTCCACGAGCCCGGCGTTCGCGAGCGCGGCCGACTGGTCGGAGTTCGTCATGCGAAGCGTGCCGGCGCTGTCCACCTGCGTCGTCGCGCGGATCACGCTCGCGGACATCGTCACGGTCGTGCCCGCACTCACGGTCAGCAGCTGCGAGCCGCTCACGATGGACTGGTTGCCGTCCAGGTGCGCCATGCTGCTCGCGAGCGGCGCGTTCAGCACCAGCGCCGAGTTCAGCAGCGCCACCGTCCCGGCGCCGCCCAGCGTCCCGCCGTTGTAGTTGAAGTTCTGGTTCGCACCGCCCACCACGCCACCCTGCAGCGTCAGCGTGCGACCGGCGGGCACGTTGATCGCGCCCGTGGTCGTGAAGCTCGGCACGTCGATGCCACTGATCAGGATCGTGTAGTTGCCCGTCGTCAGGTTGATCGTGCCGCTGTTCGTGTGCGCGACACTGGCCTTGTTCGTGGTCAGGTTCTGCGCCACGGTGATCGTGCGCAGTTTGTCGAGCTTCGCGTTCAGGTTTCGCCCGCCCCACCCGACACCGCCAGCGACGAGATCACGCCGATCGGCGCGTTCGTCAGCGTGCCCGCGGTCACGTTCAGCGTCGCCGCCGTCGCCGCGCCCGACGCCATCAGCTCGATGTTCGCCGTGTTCGAACCCGGCCGCCGCCATCACCGCCGTGTTGAAGCTGGCGTTCGCGAGCACGCGGATCACCGAACCGGGGCCGGTCGTCACGTTGCCGCTCCACGCGCACAAGCCGATCCGTCACGCCGTTGTTCGTCAGCGCGCACAGGTGGTCGGAGTTCGTGGCTGCAGCGTGCGGCCGGCTCCGTCACCGTGGTCGCGTTGATCGTGCTGGACGAAAACGTCACCGTGGTGCCGGCGCTCACCGTAGGCGTCGAGGGACCGTTCTGCACGACTGGCTGCCGTGGGTGCGCCATGCTGCTCGCGAGCGGCGCGTTCAGCACCAGCGCCGAGTTCAGCAGCGCCGTCGCGCCGCCCAGCATCCGCCATTGCCGGACCAAAGTTCTGGTTCGCACCGCCCACCACGCCACCCTGCAGCGTCAGCGATGCGACCGGCAGGCACGTTGATCCGCCCCGTGGTCGTGAAGCTCGGCGTCGTGCCGCTGATCAGGATCGTGTAGTTGCCCGTCGTCAGGTTGATCGTGCCGCTGTTCGTGTGCGCCACGCTCGCCTTGTTCGTGGTCAGGTTCTGCGCCACGGTGATCGTGCCCTGGTTGTCGAGCTTCGCGTTCAGGTTGCGCCCGCCACCCGACACCGCCAGCGACGAGATCACGCCCGTCGGCGCGTTCGTCAGCGTGCCCGAGGTCACCGCCAGCGTCGCCGCCGTCGCCGCGCCCGACGCCATCAGCTCGATGTTCGCCGTGTTCGTGAACCCGGCCGCCGCCGTCACCGCCGTGTTGAAGCTGGCGTTCGCGAGCACGCGGATCACCGAACCGGGGCCGGTCGTCACGTTGCCGCTCCACGCGCACGAGCCGATCCACTCCGTCACGCCGTTGTTCGTCAGCGCGCCCAGGTGGTCGGAGTTCGTCATCTGCAGCGTGCAGCCCGGCTCCGTCACGGTGGTCGCGTTGATCGTGCTGGACGAGAACGTCACCGTGGTGCCGGCGCTCACGGTGAGCGTCGAAGGACCGTTCACCTGCGACTGGGTGCCGTCCAGGTGCGCCATGCTGCTCGCGAGCGGCGCGTTCAGCACCAGCGCCGAGTTCAGCAGCGCCACCGTCCCGGCGCCGCCCAGCGTCCCGCCGTTGTAGTTGAAGTTCTGGTTCGCACCGCCCACCACACCGCCCTGCAGCGTCAGCGTGCGACCGGCCCCCACGGTGACGGTGTTGCTCGTGGTGAAGCTCGGCGTCGTCCCGCTGATGATCACGGTGAGATTGCCCGTCGTCAGTTCGATCAGGCCCTGGTTCACGTGCGCGACGGACGCCTTGTTGACCGTCAGGTTCTGCGCCGCGGTGATCGTGCCCTGGTTGCTGATCGCGGCGTTCAGGTTGCGCGCACCGCCGCTGCCGGGCAGCGACTGGATCACGCCGCCCACGACGTTGCTCAGCGTGCCCGACGTGACCGCCAGCGTGGCCGCGGTCGCTGCGCCGGTCGAGGTCAGCTCGATCGTGGCGCTGTTCGTGAAGCCCGCCGCGGACGTGAGCACCGAGTTGAACGAGGCGTTCGCGAGCACGCGCAGCGTGGAGCCCGCCTGGGTCGTGATGTTGCCCCCGGTCGCGCACGTGCCGATCCACTCCACGACGCCGCCGTTCGTCAGCGCGCCCAGGTGGTCGGAGTTCGTCATCTGCAGCGTGCCGCCGGCCTCCACCACGGTCGTCGCGTTGATCGTGCCGCCGCTCATCGGCAGGTTCGTGCCGGCGCTCACGGTCAGCGTCTGCGGTCCGTTCACCTGGCTCGACGTGCCGTCCAGCCGCGTCGTGCTCGTGGCGAGCGGCGCGTTCAGCACCAGCGCCGAGTTCAGCAGCGACACGGCACCCGCGCCGCCGAGCGTGCCACCGTTGTAGTTGAAGTTCTGGTTCGCCCCGCCCACCACGCCGCCCTGCAGCGTCAGCGTGCGGCCGGCGCCCACGTTGATCGCGCCCGTGGTCGTGAAGCTCGGCGTCGTCCCGCTGATCAGGATCGTCCAGTTGCCCGTCGTCAGGTCGATCGTGCCGCTGTTCGTGTGCGCGACGCTCGCCTTGTTCGTGGAGAGGGTCTGCGCCACGGTGATCGTGCCCTGGTTGTCGAGCCTCGCGGTCAGGGCGCGCGAGCCGCCGGCGCCCGCGAGCGACTGGATCGTCGCCCCCGCCGCGTTCACGAGCGTGCCCGCCGTGACGGCGAGCGTCGCCGCCGTGGCCGCGCCGGTCGAAGTCAGCTCGATCGCGCCGTTGTTCGTGAACCCGTTCGCCACCGTGAACGCGCCGCTCGCCGCGGACGTGCCCTGCACGCGCAGGACCGACGAAGCCGAGTTGGCGTAGGCACCGGCCACCGAGGACGTGCTGTTGGCGACGAGCGTGCCGTTGTTGGTGAGCGCCTGCGCGACGCTGCTCCCGTTCAGCGTGAGCGAGCCGTCGTTCGTGATCGCCCCCGCCCCGCTCACGGTGCAGCTGGCGAGGTTCGCCACGCCCTGCGCGCCGATCGAGGAGGCGTTCGCGAGCGCGATCGTGCGGCTGGTGGCGCTCAACGTCTGTACGCCACTCGCGGCGCCGCTGATGCGCAGCGCGGCCAGGGTGACGTTCACGTTCATCGTGACCGTGTACGTGCCGGGCAGGTCGATCACCGCGGTGTCGCTGGCGGTGGGCACCGCGGCGGGCAGCCAGTTGGTCGCCACGTTCCAGTTGCCGCCGGCGGCGTTGTTCCAGCGGACGGCGGCCGCGTGGGCCGAAGCCGCGCTCAGTCCGAGCGCGCAGAGCAGGCAGAGGGTGCGGAGAAGCCGGATCATCATGAAGCCTCGGGAGAGTGGGTGGGGTCGAGGATCACGGTGAGTCGTGACGCGGGCCGAAGCCCGATGTGCGGGCGAAGTGGTCAGGAAGTGTGACGAACCGCGCAGCCCCCGACAATGGTGGAATCGAGGAATCCGCCTCCCAGTTCCCCGCGAGCGATCAATGAACAGTCCCATCGAACGGCCATGCCGCTATCGTGGTATCCGCTCGCGATGGAGAACCGCCGGTGGGCCGCCGGGGCGACGGGCGCAGCCGCGGCACGACGCGCGCGGGCCGAGGCCGTTCGAAGACCGGGGCGGTTCGCCCCCTACGAGCGCTTGCGCAGCACGAGCAGCTTGTTCGCGCGCTCGTCCATGCCGCCGCCCGCGGCGAGCACCGCGCGGTCGATCGCCAGCAGCAACCCCGGCGCGCGGTTCAGGAACCGCCAGAATCCGAGGTGGCGGTTCAGCAGCACGTGCGTGGCGCGCAGCTGCTCACGCCGAAGCCCGAGCGGTTCGAGCACGCCCAGGTAGCGCGCGAGCGAGCGCATGCGGTTGTGCTCGGCCAGTGCGGGCAGGTCGCTGAACACGTCGGTGATCAGCAGCAGCCCGCCGGGCTCCAGCACGCCCGCGAGGTTCCGCAGCGCACCCTCCCACCTCGCGTCGTCCGTCACGTGGTAGAGCACGTCGAACGCGTTCACGACGTCGAAGCGCCCCTCGGGCGGCGCGTCGCTCACGTCCAGGTGCACGAAGCGGAAGTCCGGGTACTGCGTCGCGAGCCGCGCCACGCTCGTGGGCGCGATGTCGAGCCCCGTGTACGCGGCGCCGCGCGCGCGGTAGTAGGCGGTCCAGAAGCCGGTGCCGCAGCCCACGTCGAGCACGCGCTTGCCGCGCGGATCCACGCCGGCGGCCGCGAGCGCGGCGTCGAGCACTTCGGCGCGCAGCGCGTAGCACGCGCGGTTGTACGCCAGCGACAGTCCGGGCTCGCCGGTCCCGCGCAGGTCGAACTGCTCCGACAGCGTGCGGTCCCAGTACTCCTGCGGCCGGTACGTCACGACGCCCTCCCGTAGAGTGCGTGCCGCGCGACGTATCGCGCCACCGCGTCGGGCACCAGGTAGCGCAGCGAACGCCCCGCCGCCGCGCGCGCGCGGATCGCCCGCGAGCTCACGTCGAGCGCCGGGTTGTCGAGCCAGCGCACGCCGCGGCCCACGGAATCCCAGCGCGACCGGCGCGGACGCGGCGACCCGGGGCGCAACGCCACCACGAGCGTCGCGAGCGACAGGATCAGCTCGGGCGAGCGCCATTTCGCGAAGATCTCGAACATGTCGCCGCCCACGACCAGGAAGCGCTCGGCGCGCGGATCGCGGCGCGCCAGCTCGAGCAGCGTGTCCACCGTGTACGACGGGCCCGCGCGCCGGAGCTCGACGTCGCTCACGGCGAAGGCCGCGTGTCCGCGCACGGCGGCGCGCGTCATCGCGAGCCGGTGCTTCGCGTCGCTGCGGCGTTCGCCGCGCTTGTGCGGCGGCAGGCCCGCGGGCACGAACAGCACGCGGTCCAGCGCGAGCTCGTCCCTCGCCCACTCCGCGAGCGCGAGGTGCCCCACGTGCGGCGGGTCGAACGTCCCGCCGAACACGCCGACGCGCGCCGGGCTCTTCGCGCGCCTCATCCGCCCAGCGTGGCGGGCGTGGGCGTGATCGGAGGCGCCACCCCCTCCACCGACTTGCGTCCGCGCTTCTCGGCGCGCGGCGCCAGCTTGCCGCTCGCGATGTCGCGCAGCGTCTGCGAGGCGCGCACGCCGAGCGGCTGCGTGCCGAACTGCTTCACGAGCTCGTTCAGGCGCGCCTCGGCCTCGGCCCGGCGGCCCAGCCGCGCGTCGGCCACCGACAGGCCCACGAGCGCGGCCCCGTACGGCGCGGTGTCGGGATAGATCTCGACCACGTTGCGGAAGTACAGGATCGCCGGCGACCACTGCCCGAGCTTCAGGTACAGCTCCCCCGTGCGCTCCAGCTTGGTGGCGAGCCGGTTGCGGCACTCGAGCACCTTGGCCGCCGCCGCGGGACGCAGCCAGTGGTCCTCGGGAGCGTCGCGCAGGAACGCCTGCCACTGCGTGAGCGCCTTCAGCGTGTACTCCTGGTCGAAGTCGGGGCCGCGCGACTGCCCGAAGTACGCCTCGGCGAGCCGGAACATCGCCGAGCCGGAGCTGTCGCTCTCGGGGTACTCGCGCAGCAGGCGGTCGAACTCGAGTTCGGCCGAGCCCCACTCCTTCTGCTTCAGGTAGCACTGCCCCAGCAGGTAGACGGCGCGATCGATGTCGGCTGCGCCACCGCCGGTGGACGAGTACGGCTTGAGCACCTCGACGGCCTGCAGCAGGTCGCCCCGGTCGTACAGGGCCTGCGCCAGAGGCAGCCGCTGCGATTCGCTGGTGAGCTGCGGCAGCACCGAGGCGCCGCAGCCGGCGAGCATCGCGGCCAGCACCACGGCCGCCGCGAAGCGCGTGAGTCGAAGCAAGGATCCTCCGATCGGGGAGCTCGGCAGCCCCGCGGACGTCGCGGAGCGGATCACGGGCGGTTCTGGAAGAACAGCGCGACCAGGCCGCCCACCACGCCCACCACGATGATCGGCTCGATCACCTTGTCGGCGTTGCGCTGCGGCAGTTCGCTCTTGAGCTCGGGGTAGCGCGGGTCCTCGACGAGCGCCACGCGCGAACGCGGGAAGCGGTCCACGAGGCCCAGCCCGACGTCGTTCGTCCACAGCACGCGCGACGAGCCCGGGTCGCGCATCACGAGCGAGCCCTGCATCTGCGTCTGCCGCTCGAGCTGCACGCGGCCCGGCAGCAGGCCCACGAAGCGCAGGTACGTCGTGCGCACGCTGGCGACGTTGTACTCGAGCAGCGGGTCGCCCGCCTGCGCGTAGAGCAGCGCGAGGCTGTCGTCCGGCACCGGCGAGCGCCGCACGGTCACCTCGACGTTGCGTCGCGACAGCTCCTTGAGCAGCGCGCCCTCGGCCACGAAGTTCAGCGGGTGGTCCTGCGCGGGCGCGACGACCACGCGGCCGCCGGCCTCGAGCGTGGCCGTGGACAGGCTGCCCGCGATCGCGCTGTCGGCCACGAACTCGGCCACCTGCAGGTTCGTGTACGGCACGCGCGGTCCGCGGGGACGGACCACCGGCTCCAGGTAGTTGTTCACCACCGCCAGGGCCGTGTCCGCGGCGGGCTTGGGACCGCTCGCGTAACGGAACTTCTTGGCCTCGGCCGCGGCTCCGAGCAGGGCGGTCGCGAGCAGCACGGCCAGCGCCGCCACCAGGATTCTGCGCATCCGGTTCGGTTCCTTTCGCTACAGGACGGTGAGCGCGGGATCGGCCGGCCGCTCCACGCGCGCGAACAGATCGTAGGCTCCCGCGCCGGTGACCCGCACCGTCACGAGTTGCCCCGGTTCGAGGCCCTCGCCCTCCACGACGACTCCGCCGTCCACTTCCCACGCCATGCCCGTGGTGCGTGCAGCCCACTGGCCGCGTCCCGCAGGCCCGTCCACCATCACCCGCAGCGATTCGCCGATGCGTCCGGCGAGCCGCTCGCGCGACAACTGCTGCTGGCGAGCCAGCACCTGCGCGCGTCGCGAGCGCCGTGTGTTCAGCGGCACCCGCGGGGTCATGGCGTACGAAGGCGTTTCGGGCTCGCGTTCATAGCCGAAGACGACGACGTTGTCGAATGGCTCTTCCTCGATGTAGCGCAGAAGCGTCTGGAAGTGCTCCTCGGTTTCGCCGGGAAACCCGACGATGAAGTTCGTGCGGAACGCCACGCCCGGGATGCCGGCCTTGATCCGGCGCACCAGCGCGCGCGTGTCCGCCTCGGTCATGGCGCGGGCCATCGTCCGCAGCATGTCCTGGGCGATGTGCTGCAGCGGCATGTCCACGTACGGCACCACCCGGCGGGCGGCCGCCCACGTCGCGATGAGCCGGTCGCTCCACAGCCGCGGATACGTGTACTGCACGCGGATCCAGTCGATGCCCTCGACCGTGTCGAGCGCCTGCAGCAGGTCGGCCAGCTCGGGCCTGCCCGGCAGGTCGGTGCCCCAGCCCGTGGTGTCCTGCCCGATCAGGTTCAGCTCGCGCACGCCGTTGCGGGCGAGCGAGGCCGCCTCGGCCACCAGGTCGTCGATCGTGCGGCTGTGCTGGTCGCCGCGCAGGCGCGGGATGATGCAGAACGTGCAGCGATGGTCGCAGCCCTCGCTGATCTTGAGGTACGCGATGTGCCGCGGCGTGCTGAGCGCGCGCGGGCCGATCGAGTCGATCGCGCCGCCCGGGTACTCGGTGCTCGCGAAGCGGTCCGGCTCGGAGCCCATCACGTGGTGCGCCGCGCGCACGATGTCCTTCCACTGCCCCGTGCCCAGCACCACGTCGACGTCGGGGAACTCGGCGAGCAGGGACTCGCCCGAGCGCTGCGCGAGGCAGCCCGTGACGATGAGCCCCTTCAGGCGGCCCGCCGCCTTCAGGTCGGCCACGCGCGCGATGGTGTCCTTGGACTCGCGCACGGCGCTCTGGAGGAACGCGCACGTGTTGATCACCGCGATGTCGGCCTGCCCCACGTCGCCCACGGTGCGGAAGCCGTCCTGCACGAGCGCCCCGAGCATGTGCTCGGAATCGACGGCGTTCTTGGGGCAGCCCAGCGTGACGAACGCGAGCGTGGGTGCGGCCTTCGCGGCTGGCGTCACTCGAAGCCCTTCTGCTGCAGCCAGTGCTGGTCCACCAGCACGTCGCGCGCCTTGCTGCCGTTGAACGGGCCCACGACGCCCAGTTGCTCGAGCTGGTCCATGAGCCGACCGGCGCGCGAGTAGCCCACCTTGAGCCGGCGCTGCAGGAGCGACGTCGAGCCCTGGTTGTGCATCACCACCAGGCACGCGGCCTGCGGGATCAGCTCGTCGTCCATGAAGCCGTCCTCGGCTTCTTCCTCTTCGTCGGACTCGGGGATGTTCACGTCCGTCGCGAGCGGCGGCGCCGCCAGCTGCTGCGCCTGCGCCTTCGCGCGCCAGAAGTCGACCACGCGCTGGGTCTCTTCCTCCGAGACGAAGCAGCCGTGGATGCGGTACGGCTCGGCCTTGCCCGCGGGCAGGAACAGCATGTCGCCCAGGCCCAGCAGGTTCTCGGCGCCGTTCATGTCGATGACTGTGCGCGAGTCCGTCTTGCTGGCCACGCGGAATGCGATGCGCGAGGGGAAGTTCGCCTTGATGACGCCCGTGATCACGTCCACCGACGGCCGCTGCGTCGCGAGCACCAGGTGGATGCCGACGGCGCGCGCCATCTGCGCGAGCCGCGCGATCGGCTCCTCGATCTCGGCCGGCGCGGTCAGCATGAGGTCGGCGAGCTCGTCCACGATCACGACCACGTAGCCCAGCCGCTCCGGCGGCTTCTGGCCCTCTTCGACCGGCGGCATCTTCCCTTCGGCCACGCGCTCGTTGTACGTGGTGATGTTGCGCGCGCCCACGCCCGCCAGCAGCTTGTAGCGCTTCTCCATCTCGCCCACCGCCCAGCGCAGCGCGCGCGAGGCCTTCTTGGGCTCGGTCACCACCGGCATCACCAGGTGCGGGATGCCGTTGTACATGGAGAGCTCGACCATCTTGGGGTCGATCATCACCATCTGCAGCGTGACCGGGTCGTGCTGGAACAGCAGCCCCGTGATGACCGTGTTCAGGCACACGCTCTTGCCCGCGCCGGTGGCGCCTGCCACCAGCACGTGCGGCATCTTCGTGAGGTCGGCCACGAACGAGTGGCCGTTCACGTCGACGCCCATGGGCACCTTCAGGGGAGCCGCGCTCTTGTCGTACGCCGTGGAGGAGAGCACCTCACGGAGATACACCGTCCGGCGCCGGGGGTTCGGAATCTCCACACCCACCGTGCCCTTGCCCGGCAGCGGGGCGATGACCCGGATCTTGTTGGCCTTCAGGGCCAGCGCCAGGTCGTCCTCCAGCACCACGATCGAGTTCACCTTGACGCCCGCCGCCGGCTCGAACTCGAACATCGTCACGACCGGCCCCGGGTGGATCTCCGTGACCCGGCCGTCGATGTCGAAGTCGGCGAGCTTCGTGACCAGCAGGTTCGCCTGGGCCGTCAGGTCGGCCGCCGTGACCAGGTCCTCGGGCTGTGCCGGCATCTCGAGCAGCGACAGCGGCGGCAGCGGCTCGGACGGCGCCGGCCCCGCCGGCAGCGGCGGCTCGGGGAACTTGATCGCCTTGGACGGCTTCGGCTTCACGATCACGGGCGGCGGCGCGGCTTCCGCCACCGGCGCGGTGATGCGTGGCGGGGCCACCGGCTCCGGCCGCGCTGCGGGCGCGCCCGCCAGAACCGGCTCGCCCCCCTCGTCGTCGTCCGCGTCGGACACCACCACCGTGTGTTTCGGCTGCTTCTCGGCCTTCGCGTTCTTGTCGGCCTTCGCCGCCTTCGCCGGCTTCTCGGGCTTCGCGTCCTGCCTGCGACGCGTGCGCGCCGCCTCCTCGCGCCGCTCCTGCCAGGCCGTGACCGCCGTCTGCACTCCCGCCGCCGCGCCCTGCGCGGGCCGCACGACCGTGTGGTGCACGAGGTGATCGATCCAGTGGAAGCCGAACTCGCTCGCGGCCAGCGCCGTCACGAACAGCAGCGCCCCCGCGACGACCCACGAGCCCACGTCACCCAGCGACGAGTGCAGCGCGATCGCCGCCGCCGTGCCCCAGCCGCCCGACCACATCCAGCGGTCGAGCGCGCCCAGTCCGAACAGCGTGCAGATCTCGAACACGAGCAGCGCGCCCAGGGACGACGTGATGGCCAGCGGCATCGGCTCGTGGTCGCGGAGCCGGTTCCATGCCCACGCGCCCGAGAGCAACGGCACGCCGAACGCCGCGACCCGCCCGAAGCACCAGACCAGGCCAAAGGCGAGCGCCGCCCCCACCGGACCACACGCGTTGGGAGCGCTCCACGCCGAAAAGCCGGGTTCGGCCGGGCGGAAGGTGGCGATGCTGATCGCCGAGAGCAGGGCGAACGCGCCGAGCAACACGGCGAGGATGTGGCGCTGACGTCGCGCGGAGATCGAAGAAGCCACTGGAGGTGTGCTGGCCCAGCCCCTTGCCGGCCTTGCGCTTGACCCGAGAAGAGGTGGTCGGGTCTCACGTCCGTGTCACCGCTGCGGAGGGGTGTACCGCGCGCGGCTACGCCCGCCTCCCTGGCGGGCCGAGAACGGGCGGCATTGTGCCCCACCCCCCGGCGGGGGGCAAAGGAGGTTTTGGGGGGCGGGCGAAGGGGGTCGGGAGGCCGTCTCGGGGCCGGCAGTCCGGGGGCGCGCGGTCGGCCGAGCGAAACCCCGGGGCTCGCGGGGCCGTTGGCCGGCGCGACCACCCGGCCGCCTGTCCTCCTCCCGCTCATGCGGCCCTCGAGCCGTCGGCCAGCACCTTGCGCGCGCCCCGGGGCGCGAGACTTTGGATGGCCACGCGCAGCCGCGCCTCGAACGGAGCGAGGGGAATGCGCTCGGCCGTGGCCGCCGCGGCCCGTGCCTGCTCGAGCGAGCAGCCGAGCGACCGCAACGGCGGAACCAGTTCGTCGATGCGGGCCTTCGCCGCGGCCGCGGCGGCTTTCGCGGCTTCGGCGGCGGCGCGCTGATGTGCGCGCTCGGCGGTTGCCGCGGCCTTCACGACCTCGGCGGCG
>JBGAMH010000014.1:0-35425 GCA_044223135.1 Candidatus Eiseniibacteriota bacterium
CGCATGGCGTGGCGCGATTCGCGTGGCCCCGCGGGCGGCGCGCCGTCGCCGTGGCCGGAGCGCTCGCGCTGGTCGGCCTCGGCATGGCGTGGGCCGGCCCCGCCGGCCGCCGCGCGCTCGCGTTCGACGACGGCCCCATGCCCACGCTGCGCGCCGCCGGCGCGTGGCTGCACGAGCACTCGCGGCCCGGCGACCGGGTCATGGACCGCAAGGCGTACGTGCCGTTCTTCGCCGCACGCGCCCACGTGCAGATGCCCGACGACTCGCTGGCCACGATCATCGAATACGCGCAGCGACGCGGCGTGCGCTGGCTGGTGGCCGAGGAGTACGTGGCCGAGTCACTGCGCCCGCAACTGCAGCCGCTGCTGCACGACCCGACGTACACCGTGCTGCGCGAGCCGCGGCTGGCACTCGCGTACGCGAACCGCACCGGTCCCGGCACCGGCGTGGCGGTGTTCGCGGTGCGGCCGCCGACATCGCCGGCCGCGGACTCGACCGCGGCGCCCTGAGTCGCCCCGGGCGCGCAGCAGCCCGGGGCCCCCACGTTCCAACCATCGGGGCGCAAGCGCTGTCTCACGCGCACGTCCCCTGCCCTCACGTCCGTCCCGAGGAGAACCGCCCGGTGAATCTCGATGCCCTCCGCCCCGGCGCCCACGCCCCCCGCCGTGCGCGACACCACGCGGCTCGGCATGCCGTGGACGCGCTGGACCACGACCGATCGCTTCGGGCGCACGATCACGTTCTATGTCTCCGACGTGGCCGACTCGCTCCGCGGCCGCGCGCTGCCGCTGGCGCTCGTCATCGAGGGCTCCGGCGCGCAGTCCGTGTGGACGCGCGTGGGCGACCGCATCGGCGGCAGCAGCCAGAACCTGCTGCGCCGCGCCGCCCGCGGCCGGCTGCGCCTGGTGGTGGTCGAGAAGCCGGGCGTCGCATTTCTCGAACAGCGCGAGCGGCCCGGCTCGGCGCTCGGCGCGAGCGAGACGTTCCGCCGCGAACACACGCCCGAACGCTGGGGCGAGGCGAACGCCGCCGCGCTGCGCGCGACGCTCGCAATGCCCGGCATCGACCGCGGCCGCGTGCTCGCCGTGGGGCACTCGGAAGGCGGCACGATCGCCGCCGTCGTCGCGGCGCGATGCCCCGAGGTCACGCACGTGGCCCTGCTCTCGGCGGGCGGCCCCACGCAGCTCTTCGATCTCGCCGAACTCGCCGCGGCGCCGCAGACCGGCGACAGCGCCGGCGCCGGCGACGCGCGCCGCGAAGCGGTCTACGCCGAGTGGGCGAAGATCCGCGCGAACCCCGGGTCGATCGACGACGAGTGGCTGGGCCACCCGTACCGCCGCTGGGCCGCGTTCCTCGCGCGCAACGACCTCGGGGACCTGCTCGCGACTCCGGCCCGCGTGTTCCTCGCGCACGGCACCGCGGACCGCGCCGTGCCCGTCGCGTCGTTCGACTGGCTGCGCGCCGAGCTGCTCGCGCGCGGGCGCGACGTGACGGCCTTGCGGCTGGCCGGGCTCGACCACGGCTTCCGGCGCGACGGCGAAGCCGAAGGCGGCCCGCCCGCGGGCTTCGAGGACGTGCTCGCGCGCGTCGTCGACTGGTTCCTCGCGCCGGCTCCGACGGGAACGACGACGCCCGCGCGGCACTGATCGCACGCTGGAAGCATGACGCGCCGGCCTCTGCCGAGACCGGCGCGTCGCAGCTCCAGCTCTTTCGCGGTGAATCGCCGCGTCGCTACGCCCCCGCGGCGCGGTGCTCCGACTCCTGCGCCGGCGCGTGCGTCGGCGCCGGCACCACGCCCTCCTCGAGCCACGCGAAGCGCTTGTTCAGCATGCCGCGCGCGATCTCGTAGTGGAACGTGTCGTCGTTCTCGCGGATGGCGCCGAACAGCGCCTCCACGCGGCGGCGCGACATGCGGCAGAACGAATCGGCCAGCTCGATCGAGCTGCCCGCGCCGATGCCGCGCTTCTGGTCGCGCACGGCGCGCGCGCACGTGGCGATCATCGCGTACAGCTCGGCACCCACGTCCACCGCGCGGAACAGCTGGCTCTGCCGCTTCTCGAGCGCCGGGCCGTTCAGCACCATCAGGTGGAAGATCTGCCGCGACAGCCGGCGGCTGGTCCGCTCCACCCAGCGCACGTGGTCGGCGAGCGGGCCGAACTCGGCGTACTGCGGCCAGCGGCCCCAGCCGAGCCACCGCATCGGGTACCAGCCCGCGTAGAACAGGCCCGAGCTGAACAGGCCCGCGATGCGTTTGCCCATCGGGACGTTCGGCATCACCACGTCGCCCGCCACCTTCAGGTGCACGTCGAGCGCCTCGCGGGCGATGAACAGGCGCATCACCTGGTTCGTGCCCTCGAAGATGCGGTTGATGCGCAGGTCGCGCATCGCGCGCTCGATCGGGATCGGCGCCTCGCCGCGCGACTCCAGCGACTTGGCGGTCTCGTAGCCGCGCCCGCCGCGGATCTGCAGCGCGTCGTCGCAAAGCATCCACGCGAGGTCGGTGTTCCACAGCTTGCCGATCGCGGCTTCCAGCCGGATGTCGCTGCGGCCCTGGTCCGCGAGCAGGCAGCCGAGGTCGCCCACCGCCTCCATCGCGTACGTGTCGGCCGTCATCTTGGCGAGCATCTGCGCCACGGCGTCGTGCTTGCCGACGGGCTTGCCCCACTGCGCGCGCTCGTTCGCCCACGCGCGGCACACGCCCAGGCACCACTTGCCGAGCGCCGCCATCGTCGCGGGCAGCGTGAGACGGCCGGTGTTCAGCGTGATCAGCGCGAGCTTGAGGCCCTTGCCCTCGCCCCAGAGCAGGTTCTCCTTCGGCACGCGCACGTTCGTGAAGCGCAGCGTGGCGTTCTCGATGCCCTTGATGCCCATGAAGTCCAGGCGGTGCGTCACCTCGAAGCCGGGCGAGTTCGTCTCCACGATGAACGCGCTGATCGGGCCGGGCTTGCCGTCCTTGCCGGGCGTGCGCGCCATCACCACCATCAGCTCGGCCACGGTGCCGTTCGTGATCCACAGCTTGTCGCCGTTCAGGATGTAGGCGGAGCCGTCGGGCGTGGGCATGGCCGTGGTGGTCATGCGCGCGGGGTCGGAACCGACCTCGTTCTCGGTCAGCGCGAACGCCGAGATCGCGCCCTTCGCCAGCCGCGGCAGGTACTTCTTCTTCTGCTCGTCGGTGCCGAACATCTTCACCGGCCCCGGCACGCCGATCGACTGGTGCGCCGACAGCAGCGCCACCAGCGACGAATGCACCGAGGAGATCAGCGACATCGCGCGGCAGTACGTGTACTGCGACAGGCCCAGCCCGCCGTACTCGCGCGGGATCTTGATGCCGAACGCGCCCAGCTCGCGCAGGCCCTGCACCACCTCGGCGGGGATCTTGTTCTCCGCCTCGATGCGCTCGCCGTCCACCGTGCGGATGAACGCCTCGACCTTCGACAGGAACTCGGCCGCGCGCTTCTGCTCCTCGGCGTCGGGCTCCGGCCACGGATGGATCAGGTGCAGGTCGAGCTTGCCCAGGAACAGTTCGCGCACGAACGACGGCTGGTCCCACGTCGTTTCGCGCGAAGCCTCGGCCACGGCGCGAGCCTCGTGCTCGCTGACCTGGACGGTGCTCTTGCGGTTCTCGCTCATCTGTCGAGCCTCGAGGATGGCGCGGCCGGCTCCTCCGGCCACGGCGTGCAGGGTTTGCACGAACGCGGCGGCAGAGTACGCCCCGGCGGCATCGGGTCAAGTGTCCGCGGGGTTTTCGGCCGCACCGGCGTACCGGCTTGAGGCCGCTGCCCCGACACGCGTCGGCGCTATGCCGGCGGGCGCGGACCCTCGCCTGCTCCCGGAGGCGCGCCGTCGTCCCACGGATCGGGCGCCGGCCCGCCCGGCTGCAGCGGATCGTCGGGGTGCCACGGCAGGTCGGGCATGCGCGCGCGCTGCGCGGCCGCGAGCCGGCGGCGATGCGCGGCGGCGAGCGAGGCGAGCACCGTCGCGATCACCCACAGCATGCCGCTCGTGCCGAGCCACGGGATCCACCGGAAGCGCACCGCCGCCGAGCGCCGCCACGACTGCTCGGCCACGTCCAGCGGTTCGCCGGCGGCGATCGCCCATGCCTCGGGCACGTCGTGGCGCGCGAGTGCGCGCACCAGTCGCGCCGGGAAGCCCTCGCCGTAGCGGTGCACGCTCCACGCCGTGAACGTGAACGCCTGCGCGTACGCCGTGCGCGCGTCGGCCTCGCCCGCCAGGAACAGCGCGTCGGCGCGAGCGAGCGGCGGCAGCGGCCGCAGCATCATCGACGCGCTCAGCGCGAACGCGTCCACCAGGCTCCAGTGCCGGCCCTGCCACGTGGCCAGCCCCTCGTCGAGCCAGCGCGGCGCGCGATCCCCCACCGCGTCGTGCAGCGCCAGGTGCGACACCTCGTGCGCGAGCACCGACTGCACCGTGCCGTACGGGTAGCGCGCCGCCTCCGCCACGCGGATCACGATCAGCCGGCGCGCGGGCAGCGTGTAGCCCGCCGCCCACGGCGGCACCTCGGCGTCGATGTGGTTGAGCGTGGAATCGAGCGGCGGGTCCGCGGGCGTCCAGCGCGCGCGCGGCGGCACCAGCACCACGCGGTAGGCGGCGAGCGGCGCCGCACCGAGTTCGCGGCTCACCTCGCCGAGGATGCCGGCCGCGTCGCCCGCGAGGCCGTCCACCAGGCGCTGCTCGCCCGCCGGCGCCTCGAATCGGCACAGGCCCACGCGCGCGTGGGCCGCCGGCGGGGCGTCCGCGGAACGGACCGGCGGCGCCAGCACGGCGGCGAGCAGGAGCGGCGCGAGCGCGCCTCGCAGGACTCGAAGGAGAGCGTTCAGGCCGGGCAGCGTAGCGGCGGAACACGCGCGCCCGCCAGCCACGCCGTCACCCGCTCCAGCGCTCCCAGCCCTTGCCCTCGTGCCCGAAACGGAACGCGCCCGGGTGCAGCGCTTCGGCCAGGCACTCGAGCGCGTCGGCCACGCGCGGGCCCGGGCGATTGAACAGCGCGTTCCCGTCGGCCAGGTACACGCGGCGCTCGCGCACCGCGCGCAGCGCGCGGAAGTCCTCGCGCGCGGCGAGCGGCGCCATCTCCTGCCGCGTGCGCGCCACGTCGAATCCGCACGGCGTCACCCAGATCACGTCCGGGTCGGCCTCGGCGAGCGCGCGCAGTTCGATGGCGCCCGCGTGCGCGCCCGGCTGGCCGAGCACATCGACCGCGCCCGCCATCGCGATCAGCTCGGGCGTCCAGTTGCCGGCGATCATCAGCGGCTCGATCCATTCGATGCACGCCACGCGCGGCCGCTCGGGGCGCTCCGCGCAGCGCTCGGCGATCGCGCGCAGCCGCCGCTGCAGGCGCGACACCAGCTGCACGCCGCGTTCCGGTACGCCGAGGGCGCTCGCGATCGAGCGCATGTCGCGCCACAGGCTGGCGAGGTCGTCGGGCTGCATCGACACGAGCCGCAGCCGCGCACGCACCAGCGAGCCGAGCGCGGCTTCCACGTCGCGCGCGCTCACCGCGCACACCTCGCACTGCGTCTGCGTGAGCACGACGTCGGGCGCGAGCGCCGTCAGCGCGTCGGCGTCGACGCGGTACACCGACACGGCGCGCTCCACCAGCGCCCGCACGTCGGCATCGATCACGGCCGAGGGCGTGTCGGTGGCGAACCGCGGCTCGGTCACCGCGGGCAGCGCCTTGACCCACTCGGGGTGGTCGCACTCGTGCGAACGGCCCACGAGCCGGTCCCCGCACTCGAGGGCGCAGACGATCTCCGTGCTGGAAGCGAGCAACGACACGACGCGCTGGGCCGGCAAGTGGGTGCCTCGAGGGTGGGGACCGGGGGTGCGTGCCGGAGACCGGAGGGCGCCACCCGCGCCGACCGATCGCCCTGCACGTGCGGGACGGACGTGTCCCGTTGCTCCTACCCCGCATCGCGTCCGTTTCGCTAGACTTCACACCGTCTTCACGACTGCGCTCCACTTCTGGATGGGAAGCCGAGCCCGCCCTTCGGCACGGAGGTCCGCATGCGACTCGACCGTCTTCGCCTCACCGCCCCGATCCTCGCCCTGGCCGTCCTGATTCCGGGCGCCGTGCACGCGGCCCCCGCCGGGTCGGCCGACCGGCCGGTGTGGGCGCGCCACGGCGCGCGACTGTCGACCGCGTACGAGCGGATGCTGCGCGACGAACTCGCCGCCGGGCGCGTGCTGCCCGCGGACCTGGTCGCCCGTCACCAGCTCGACGTGCCCGACGAGATCGAGCGCACGGCCGTCGCCCCGGCCGACGCGCTGCGCCGCCCCGCCGGCGAGGGCACGCAGGCGATCGGGATGGCCCCCGACCACCAGGCGAACGATCGCAGCGGCGACGCTTCGTGCGCGGGCTGCGCCGGCCGGCCGCTGTCGCAGTCCGAGACGACGATCGCCGCGATCGGCGACGCGCTGCTGGCGGGCTGGAACGACAGCAAGGGCTTCTGCTCCACGACCATCCCCGTGCAGGGCTGGGGCCTGTCCACGAACGGGGGCGTCACCTGGACCGACCTCGGCGAGCCGCCCGCTCCCGCCGCGGGCTACCGCTTCCGCGGTGACCCGGTACACGCGGCGAACCCGACCACGGGCAAGTTCTACGTGCTCGGGCTGCTCGAGAATCCCGCGAACGGCGCGCTGTCGGGCCTCGTGCTGCTCGACGGCCACGTGAACGGCGCCGCGTTCGTGGTGGACGGCAACCGCCAGATCTCGGTGGGCGGCGCGAACTTCATCGACAAGCCGTGGCTCGCCGTGGACCCCGCCAGCGGCACGATCGTGGTGACGTACTCCAACTTCGTCGGCGGCAGCACGTCGCAGATCGAGCTGATCCGCTCCACCGACGGCGGCACCACGTGGAGCGCCCCCCTGCTGATGCACGACGCGTCGCAGAACAACGACGTGCAGGGCTCGCGCCCCGTGTTCGGCCCGGGCGGCGAGCTGTACGTGTACTGGTACCGCTACGGCTACCCGCTCAGCGAGCAGCACGTGCGCCGCTCGAACGACGCCGGCGTGTCGTTCGGGCCCGACGTCGTGGCGGCCACGTTCTACGAGAACGGCACCACGGGCGGCGCCGGCTATCGCCGGGGGTTCGCGCCCACGTTCGCGAGCATCGCCGTGGATCGCTCGAACGGTCCGCACCGCGGACGCGTGCACCTGGCGTGGGACGAGGCCGTGAACTTCTACGACGCGCCCGCCCCGACGCTCGGCAACCGCAGCGAGGTCGAGAGCAACGCGCCGTTCGCGAACGCGACCTCGTTCAGCGTGGGCCAGGTGCTGCGCGGCACGCTGAACGCGACCGGTGCCGACACGCTGGACCTGTGGACGTTCAACGGCACCCAGGGCCAGACGCTGTTCTTCGCCTGCGACTCGGCCACCAGCACGGCGACCGCGTTCCAGATGCGCATCCAGTGCGACGCCGAGACGACCACGTTCCAGAACTTCCGGTTCCTGGCGTTCAGCCAGGCGAACTTCCCGTGGCTCGCGTACACGCTGCCGCACACGGGCCGCTACTACCTGCGGATGTTCCGCTCCGCCGGTGCCGCGGCGTCCTACCGGCTCGCCACCTCGTGGGACACGCCCAGTTCCGGCGAGCGCTCCCGCGACATGCGCGACCAGTTCGCCGCGTGGTCGGACGACGGCGTCACGTGGAGCACGCCCGTGCGCATCAACGGGGGGCCCGCGTGGGCCGACGGCCTGTTCCCGGAGGTCACCGTGGACGGGCTCGGCCGCGTGCACGCGTACTGGCACGACTGGCGCGACGACGTCACGTGCGGATCGAACTCGCTCGAGTACCTGGTGTCCTCGGGCGACGGCGGCGTCACGTGGGGCGCGGACCGGGCGCTGAGCGACGCGTCGTCGTTCTGGTCGATCAACGCGTGCGGCAGCGCGAACCAGGGCGACTACCAGGGCATCACCTCGGCCGGTTCGCGCGTGTTCCCGTGCTGGGCCGACGCCCGGCTCGGCGACGCCGACGTGTTCGCCGAAGCCGACGACCTGCGACTGGCCGCGGTGTGCCCGAGCTCGCCGCAACCGGTGGTGGGCGGTGGCACGCCGAGCGTGTCGTTCTCGCTCACGAATCCCGGCAACGTGGCCACGACGATCGGCTGGCGCGTGCAGGACTCCGCCGGCTGGCTCGTGTCGGCGGTCCCTTCGATCGTCGGGCAGGCCGCCGTGGGCGCCGGCGCGTCGGCCGGCGTCACCGCCACGTTCGCGCCGCCCGCGAACTGCCCGGTGCCCCGCGACACGGTGCGGTTCGTGATCGAGGACCAGCTCGTGCCGGGCTATCGCGACACCTGCCAGGTCGTGCTGCAGTGCGGCGTGCTCGACGCCCCGGGCGGCGCTCGCGTGCTGTCGCTCGCGGCGCCACGGCCGAACCCCGGGCGCGGGCTCGTGACGCTGGAGTACTCGCTGCCGCGCGAGACGCCGCTGCGACTGGCGGTGTACGGTGCGGGCGGTCGACAGGTGCGCACCCTCGCCACCGGGCTCGGAGCCGCCGGCACGCACGTGGTGGTGTGGGACGGGCGGGACGACGCCGGGCACCGCGTGGCGCCCGGCGTGTACTGGGCGCAGCTCACGGCCGGCGAGCGTCGACTGCAGCGCATGCTGACGATGGTTCGATAGCGAGATGTCCGGGCGCCCCGACCGGGGCGCCTCCCCCGTCCTCTCCGGAGTGGCCGTGATCCGCATCCCCGCCGCCGTGCTCATGCTGGCCATCGCGTGGCTGGCGTGGCGCCACCGTTCGCATTCGGACGCCGCCACCGTGCGGCGCTGGCTCGTGCAGGCCGCGCTCGCGCTGGTCGGCCTCCACCTCCTCACGCAGCTCGTGGCCGTTCCCGCCGCGCGCCCGGTGGCCGGGCTCGGCTGGGCGCTCGGCGCGGCGCTCGCCGTGGCCGCGTGGTGGCCGCTCGCCCACCTGTGCGCGCAGGGGTTCGGCGCGTCGCGATGGGACCGCTGGGGCCGCCGGCCGCTGTTCGCGATCGCCGCGTTCCTCGGCGTGCTGCCGGGGGCGGCCTGGCAGGCGTCGCTCACGCTGGCGCTGATGGGCGGCGTGGCGTTCGCCTGGTGCCGCCGGCTGTCCACGGTGGCGCTGTTCCGCACGGCGCTCGGCGCGCTCGTCGTGGTGGCCGCACTCCTGTTCCGCGTGCCCGGCCTGCCGGCCGAACGCGTGGTCCCCGACTCCGGTGCGCTCGCCGCGCTGCACCAGCTGACGCGCTGGGTGCAGGTGTTCGGCCTCGTGTTCGCGCTGCTCACGGTGGTCCGCGCGTTCGCGGCGTTCGTGCGCGACCCCAGCCTGGGCATCCGCACCGTGTCGCGGCGGCTGGCGCTGTCGCACGTGCTGGTGGTGCTCGTGCCGCTGGCGATCACGATCGCGCTGTGGCTGATCACCACGCAGCTCGGCGTCGGGATGGACCGTGCGATGGTGGCGGCGCGCGTGTTCGACCGCGAACTCGAGCAGACGCAGCGGGCCATGGCGACCGCGCTCGCGGACCCGGCCACCACCCGCGACCAGCTCACCCGCCTGGCCGCGCGCCACGCGGCCGAATGGCCGAACCAGCGACTGTGGCTGGTGCGGAACGGCGAAGCCGAGCGCATCGTGGGCGCACCGTATGCCGACGAACGGCACGTCGCCGGCTGGTGCGCGGCCTCCGACACGATTCCGCTGCACGGCGGCGTGCTCATCGACACGACGCAGTGGGCCGGCGCGATGGCGCGCGACGATGCGCACGCCTTCGGCGCCGTCTGGCTGGTGCCGCTGCCCGAGATGCTCGCCGCGTCCCCGTCGCGCGTGTCCGGCGCGGCGATCCGTCCGGCGATGCAGTTGCGGCCGCGCGTGGGCCGTTTCGCGATCGTGCAGGACCGCCTGCCCGAGGGCATGGACGCCGACGAGCTCGAGGACGCGGTGCGCGACAGCCTCGTGCGGCACGGCGAGTACCTGCGCGGCCCCGACTCGACCCGCGTGGCCACGCTGCGCCGGTGGACCCGCGCGCTCGGCGTGCCGGACTCCGCCGTGGATTCGGCGCCGCGCAACCGGCCGCGGGGGGCGATCGTCGTGAGCACGGCCACGGACACGTTCGAAGCGGGGCCGCAGGCGAGCGACGTCGAGGGCTCGGGCTGGGTCGGGCAGGCGATGCTGCGGTCGGTGAGCGTGGTCGGCACCGCGTGGACGCCCACCGAGTTGACGGTCGCCTCGACGGTGCCGCTGCGCCAGACGCTCGGCGGCCTGTGGGCGAACACGCGCGACAACCCGCTCACGCTGATCCCGCTCGCGATCCTGATGGGGCTGCTCGTGCTGCTGCTGCCCGTGGCGGTATTCAACTTCGCGATGGTCGGCGGCATGGGGCGCAGCATCGCGCAGGCCACCGGCGCGCTCCGCCGCGCCGCCGGCGCCATCGGCGCGGGCGATCTGTCGCACCGCATCGACGTGAAGGGCGACGACGAGCTGTGGGACACGGCCCGCCAGTTCAACCGCATGGCCGAGGGGCTCGAGCGCGCGCGCGAGGCCGAACACGAGCGTGCACGGCTCGAGAGCGAACTCGACGTGGCGCGGCGCATCCAGGCGCGGCTGCTGCCGTCCCACGCGCCCGACGTGGCGGGGCTGGAGATCGCCGGGCACAGCGAGTCGGCGCGCGAGATCGGCGGCGACTACTACGACCACATTCCCGTGGGCGGCGACCGCGTGCTGATGGTGATCGCCGACGTCTCCGGCAAGGGCGTGCCGGCCGCGCTGCTGATGTCGGCGTTCCGGGCGTCGCTGATGAGCCAGGACGCCGGCGCCACCGACCCGTCGGGCGTGGCGTCGCGGCTGAACAACTTCCTCCACCGCAGCGTGGATCCGGGCAAGTTCGTCACCGCGTTCGTGGGCTTCCTGGACGGCCCGAGCGGGCGGTTCGTGTACGCGAACGCCGGCCACAACCCGCCGGTGCTCCTGCGTGCAAACGGCGACGTCGAGATGCTCACCGCGGGCGGGCTGATCCTGGGCATCCTCCCCGACTCGCCGTTCGAGAGCGGCACGGCCGACCTCGCCCCCGGCGACCTGCTGGTGCTCTACACCGACGGCGTCACCGAGGGCGCCGACGCCACCGGCGAGCAGTGGGGCGAGGAGCGCCTCGTCGAGTGCATGAAGCGCCGGCGGGGCGAGTCCTGCGAGGCGCTCGCGAACGGCATCGTGCGGGAGGTCCGCGCGTTCGAGGGCGAATCCGGCCCAGCGGACGACATCACGGTGCTGGTGGCCCGGCGCCGCTGACCCCCAACCGGCTTCCTCGATCCGGCAACCGCTCCACCCGAACGGCCGCCGGCCGCGGCATCCTGCACGCCGTGTTGCAGAATTCCTGTGCGTAAACCCACCCCACCGGCGTTACACGGTTGTCCGGAGGGTGCGGGCGAGATTTTCCATGCCCTCCGGCCGCCCCGAAGCCCAGAATGTCCCGCGGTTCCCCCCGTTCGAGATCCACCCGCTCCCCGGAGGCCCCTCATGTCCGTTCGGCGACTGTTCCTTGGTGTCG
The DNA here is from genome assembly GCA_044223135.1 of Candidatus Eiseniibacteriota bacterium. Taxonomy (GTDB): domain Bacteria; phylum Eisenbacteria; class RBG-16-71-46; order RBG-16-71-46; family RBG-16-71-46; genus JBGAMH01. Next base: position 11,520 of record JBGAMH010000014.1, read on the forward strand.
CGACGGCGATCCTGCTCGCGACTCCCGTTCACGCCCAGGTCGTCCAGATCACGAGCAACATCGCGAGCAACACGAGCTGGGGACCGACCGGCACCGTCGTCGGCACGGTCTTCTGGGTGCGCAACTCGATCGCGGTCAACAGTGGCGTCACGCTGAACATCCAGCCCGGCGTGGTCGTGAAGTTCGACGTGAGCCGGGGCCTGACGATCAACGGCAACCTCAAGTGCATCGGCACCCCCGGCCAGAACGTCTATTTCACGTCGATCAAGGACGACAACCTGGGCGGTGACACGAACGGCGACGGCAACACGACGCAGCCGGCCACGAACGACTGGGCCGGCCTCACGTGGCCCGACGCGAGCCCCGACTTCGGCAGCCGCCTGGACTACTGCGACCTGCGGTTCGCGGGCTACGGCAACGGCGCCATCCTCACCTTCACGAGCGCCAGCGACACGGTGAGCAACTCGTTCGTGCGCCGCGGCTACTACGGCGTGGACTGCTCCGGTACGGCGGCGCCCGTGCTGGTGAACACGAGCATCGAGGCGTCCACGCAGACGCCGATCGTGCTCGACTTCACCGCGGCCCCGGTGTTCTCGAGCCTCGTGTTCTCGAGCGCGAACAACGGCTACGACGCGTTCGGCCTGCGCGGCGGCACGCTGACGAGCAACGCCACGCTGCCCAAGCGCGGTGCCACGGTCGGCGCGAACCCGATCAACAACGTGACCTACGTGCTGCTCGGATCGCTCACGGTGAACCCCGGCGTCTCGTTGACGATCAACCCCGGCGTGGTGATCAAGCCGGTGGCCGGCTACGCCATCGCCGTGAACGGCACCCTGAACATGAACGGCACGGCCGCGGTCGGCGACACGATCGTGATCACGTCGATCAACGACGACAACTTCGGCAACCCGCCCGACACGAACAACAACGGCTCGATCACCGCGCCGAATCGCGGCGACTGGAACCGGATCGTGTTCAGCTCGACCGGCACCGGGTCGATCTCGCGCGCGCGGCTGCGCTTCGGCACGAACTCGGCCTCGCAGGGCATGATCGAGTCCAGCAACACGGCGATCCCCGTGTCGAACTGCGTCCTGAGCGAGGCGGCGCACGGCCTGGCGATCTTCGGCGTGGCGAACCCCGCGATCACGAACGTGGCGATCAACAACTGCTCGTCGACGCCGGTCCTGATGTCCGTGTCCGCGAACCCCGCGTTCACGAACATCACGTTCCTCGCGAACGCGATCACCGCGCTCGGCATCCAGGGCGAGAACGTGGCCGCCGATTCGCGGCTGGCCCTTCGGAACATGGCGGGTTACACCAACATCACGTACTACCTGATGAACGGCCAGCTTCACATGCTGAGCCCGAACGTGCTGCGCATCGACCCGGGCGTGGTCGTGAAGCACCAGCTCAACGGCGGCGGCATCCTGATCGACGGCGCGCTGATCGCCGACGCGAAGCCCGAGAGCCTGATCGTGTTCACGTCCGAGCGCGACGACCTCTACGGCAATCCGCCCGACACGAACGGCGACGGTTCGATCACGGCCCCCGGCGTCGGCAACTGGGGCTACGTCCGCCTGACGGGAACCACGAACGACGGGCTCAGCGTGATCGACAACTGCCGCTTCACGTACGGCTCGTACGATCCGGGCAACCCGTGGCCGGCGAGCCTGTGGCTCACGAGTTGCGCCGCCCCGATCTCGAACTGCTTCATCTCGCGCAGCAACTACGGCGTGCGGTTCGACGGCGACTCGAACGGCCCGATCGGCACGTGCGACATCAACAACTGCAATTACGCCCCGATCGTGATGTCCGTGCAGTCCGACCCGAACATCGCCACGAACAACGTCTACTCGACGAACGTCTACAACGCGATCGCGCTGATCTACGAGACGTTGTCCGGCAACGCCCGGCTCAAGTACCGGCCCGGTGTCGGCACGCCGACGTTCGCCTACCTGCCCACGGGCACCATCACCGTGCCCGCCGGCGTCACGATGACCGTCGATCCCCAGGTCGTGCTGAAGCCGTCGAGCAATTTCACGGTGTTCGACGTCTCCGGGGCGCTGAACGTGGTCGGCTCGAACGGCACCACCGGGCGCGTGGTGTTCACGTCGCGCCGGGACGACAACCCGATCTACGGCGGCGACACCACCCCGAACGACGCCAGCACGCCGCAGACCGGCGACTGGGGCCAGATCAAGTTCGAGGACACGGCCGTCGACGCGCAATGCATCGTGCGCAACGTGCTGTTCCAGTTCGGCGGCTACGCCAACACGTTCGGCGTGATCGAAACCGCGAGCGCCAGCCCGAAGCTGGCGCGGCTGGAGTTCTTCCAGAACGGCACCGCGTTCAACGTTCGCGAACAACCAGTACCTGGCCTACGGCATCCTGTCCGAGACGATCGCGCAGGACGTGCGGACCGGCGTGCGCTCCATCGGCGGGTACTCGAACATCAACTACGCACCGACCGGCAACATCACGATCGCGTTCGGCGCCAAGTGGACGATCGCACCGGGCGTCGTGATGAAGTTCGGCCGCATCAGCTCGGGTGACCCGATCGGCGGCTTCATCCAGATCGACGGCACGCTCGTCGCCGACGGCAAGACCGACAGCCTGATCGTGTTCACCTCGTCGGCCGACGACGCGTTCGGCCAGGACGTCCGCGGGGACGGCGCCCTGACGCAGCCGGCGCCCGGCCAGTGGTACGGCATCACGTTCACCGGCGTCAGCAACGACGTGGCCAGCGTCGTCGACAACTGCGTGTTCCGCTACGGCGGCTATCCCGGCTACGCCATGCTGGACTTCGTCAACGCCGGGCAGACCGTGACGAACTGCCGGTTCAGCTCCGCCTACAGCGGCGCGGTGTTCGTGGAAGGCGCGTCGACCCCCACGTTCGTGAACTGCTTCATGGACTCCACGAGCAACGCCCCGCCGGTCACGATCTCGCTCGTGAGCGAGCCGGTGTTCACGAACTGCCAGTTCCTGAAGAACTGGGTCACCGCCATCGGCGTGTTCGGCGAGAACATCGCGCAGGACGTGCTGTGGAAGATCCGGCCCGTCTCGGGCCGCAACAACATGCCCTTCTACCTCCAGGGCAACCTGACGATCGGCCTCGGCGCCACGCTCACCATGCAGCCGGGCGTGATCGTGAAGATGAACGGCGGCCTGATCAACGCCCAGCGCGCGATCCAGGCCATCGGACGCACGGATCCCGAGAGCCTGATCGTGTTCACGAGCTACCGCGACGACTACTACGGTGGCGACACGAACAACGACAGCACCGCGACGGCGCCGACCCCCGGCAGCTGGAGCTACCTGCAGGTGGACGGCACTGCCATCGACCCGCAGTGCAACTTCCGGAACTGCGTGATCCGCTACGCCAGCTACGGCATCCGCTGCGTGAACTCGGCCCCGACGATCGATTCCTGCATCGTGCAGTTCAACAGTTCCGGCATCCGGGCGGAGGGCGCGAGCAACCCGCTGGTGCGCGGATGCACGATCTACGGGAACACGACCTACGGCATCGAGAACGTGGGCGCGTCGTTCTGCATCAGCGCCGAGGGCTGCTGGTGGGGCGCGGCGAACGGTCCGAGCGACGTGAGCGCCACCGCGGACCTCTGCGGCCTCGGGACGAACCTGGGCTCGGGCGACGTGGTGACGAACCACGTGGACTACGTGCCGTTCGCCACCACGGGCATCGTGAACCCGCTGATCGGTGACGTGAGCCTGAACGGCCGCGTGCTCGCGTACGACGCTTCGCTCGTGCTGCAGTACGTGGTGTCGTCCATCAGCCTGTCGCCGCTGCAGCTGCTCGTGGGCGACGTCTCCGGCACCGCGGGCGTGAGCTCGTTCGACGCCTCGCTGATCCTGCAGTGGGTGGCCGGGCTGATTCCGAGCTTCCCGGTCTCGAACAACAAGGCCGGCCGTGCGCCGGAACCCGCCGTGCTGCGGGCGATCGAGCGTGCGCAGGGCACGTTCGACGTCGCGCTCGGCGAGCCGCGCCGGGACGGCGACTCGTGGCTCGTGCCCGTGCGCGTGAACGGCAATGCGCCGCTCTACGGCGTGGAACTGGCACTCGCAGGCGGCGCGGCCGAAGCGCTGAAGTCCGTGGACGCGGCCGGCTTCGAGCATGCCGAGCACGCGGCCGACGGGACGGCGCGCGTCGCGCTGGCCTCCGCCGAGGGCGTGGGCGCCGGTGACGTGGCGGTGCTGCGCTTCGCCGCGGGCGAGGGCGCGTTCGTGGCGCCGCGGCTCGCGTTCGCGCGCGTCAACGAGCAGTCCGCCATCGGAGCGCCGGTCTCGCCGGCCGCGCCGGTGCGCACCGCGTTCGCTCCCCCGTCGCCGAACCCGGCGCGCGGGCCGTCGCGGGTGCAGCTGGCGATCTCGGCCGACGACGCCCTGTCGCCGGTCTCCGTGCGCGTGATGGACGTGGCCGGTCGCACGGTGCGCACGCTCGTCGAGGGCACGCTCACGGCGGGCCCGCACGCGTGGAACTGGAACCTCGAGGACGACCACGGCCGGAGCGTGAGTCCGGGGCTGTACTTCGTCCGCGCCCACACGCGGAGCCTGGACGCGACGCATCGCCTGATCGTGGTCCGCTGAGCGGAGGGAGACGACCATGCGTACTCCCATCGTCGCCGGCCTCGCGCGGGTGTTCGCGGTCCTCGTGACCGCGGCGCCGGCGCGGGCCGTGCAGGTGACCACGGGCTCGGGTTCGGGGCTCGCCGGTCAGACCGTGGACATCCCGATCTCGGTGCCGAACGTGACCGGGCTCGGGATCCGCTCGCTGCAGTTCGACCTCAGCTACAACAGCGCCATCGTCACCGCCACCGACGTGATCGAGGCGGGCGGCCTCGTGGGCGCGGCGGGCTGGAACGACGCGTCGTTCGACGTGGACATCGTGAGCGGCGCGACCCGCCGCATCCGCGTGGCCACGGCCGGTGCGAACCCGCTCTCCGGCTCCGGAGCGATGCTGTTCGTCCGCTTCGTCATCTCGCCCACGCAGCTCGCGTCCACCTCCACCGGGCTCACCCTGTCGGCGCTGGACTTCAACGAGGGCACGCCGGTGGACACCACGTCCAACGGCCTGATCACGGTGAACCCGACGCCGATCATCACCGTGACGCCGAACGTGGCCACGGTGATCCGCGGCAACACGCAGGCGTTCGCGGTGGGCGGCTCCGTGACGAACCCGGTGAGCTGGTTCACCACGAACCCCGCGATCGCCACGGTGAGCGGCTCCGGCCTGATGACCGGCGTCGCCCCCGGCTTCGTGCGCGTGTACGCCGTCGACAACGCGGGCCGGCGCGACACCACCGACAGCGACATCGAGGTGCGCGGCATGGGCCTCACGGCCGGCACCACGTCGGTGTTCGCGAACAACACGGTGGACGTGCCGATCACGGTGACGAGCCTGACCGGCCTGGGCATCCGCTCGGGCCAGGTCACGCTGAACTTCACCGCGGGCCGGGCCACGGCGCTGTCGGTGCAGACGCCGCCGGGCACGCTGCTGAACGGCTGGGGCACGGTCGGCTTCGACGCGAACATCGACGACTGCACGGTGGACTTCGCCGGCACCACCGACCTGAACGGCTCGGGCGTGCTGTGCTACGTGCGGTTCCAGGGCGGCCCCACCGCCACCACCACGTCGCTGGTCGTCGCGCAGGCGCTGTTCAACGAAGTCCTGCCGGCGGTCACCACGAACGGTTCCCTCACCATCACCGGGCTGCCGGTGCTGAACGTGTCGCCGAACTCGGTGACGCTGCTCGCCGGCCAGACGCAGCAGTTCACGGTGTCGGGCACGGTGACGCCGCCGGTCACGTGGAGCGTGATCGACCCGACGCTCGGCACGATCTCGCCGACCGGGCTGTTCACCGCGGTCAAGGGTGGCGTCACGCAGGTGAAGGTCGTGGACAACGTGGGCGCCTCGGGCATCACCAGCTCGGTGACGATCTACGACTTCAAGGCCACGCTCGGCACCGTGACCTGTCCTCCGGGCGCCACGGTGATGGTGCCGCTCGAGAGCGACCGGTTGCTCGGCGGGCTCGGCATCTACGCGATGCAGTACGCCGTGACGTTCCCGAGCACGAACGTGACGGCCGTGAACTCCACCGCGTCCGGGCTGGTCGGCGCGTGGTCGCCGAACGTGCTGACGCGCCTGCCGTCCGCGGGTCGCGTCGAAGTGACGGCGGCCGGCTCGGCGGCGTTCGCGAACAACGGCACGACGGTGCACGGGTTGCTGTTCACCGTCTCGCCCACGGCGCCGAACAACACGAGCATCCCGCTCACGCTGGTGAACGTGCTCTGCAACGAGGGCGCGCCGATCCCGCAGATCGTGAACGGACTGATCCTGGTGCGCACCACGACGGACGCTCCGGCGCCGGGCGCGCTCGCGTTCGCGCTGGCACCGCCCGAGCCGAACCCGGTGCGCGGCCCGTCGCGGCTCGAGTTCTCGGTGCCGGACGGACGCGCCGGTGTGCGCCTGGCGGTGTACGGCACCGACGGGCGTCGCGTGCGCATGCTGCACGACGGCCCGCTCGGGGACGGCGCGCAGTCGGTGGCGTGGGACGTGGCCGACGAGCGTGGCCAGCGCGTGCCGGCCGGGCTGTACTTCGTGCGACTCGAATGGAACGGTCGGTCCCTCTCCCGCAAACTGGCGGTGGTGCCATGAACACGCTGCTCCCGATGCGTCGCTCCCTCGCCGTGCTCGCGCTGGTCTGCGCGGCGTCCTCCGCCCTCGCCGCCGATCTCACCGTGACGGTGCCCACCGTCACGGTGGCGCCCGGCGGCACCGTGGACGTGCCGATCACCGTCGCGCCGGGCCCCACGGGGCTCGGCATCCTCGGCATCCAGCTGCGGCTGACGCTCGGGGCCTCGGTGGTGCAGTCGGCGTCGTTCCTCACCGGCGACGGCTGGATCTACGGCTGGGGCGGTCCGGCCACGAACGCGAACACCAGCTTCGCGGCCGCGGCCGCCGCGGGCGTCTCACCGCTCGTCTCCGCCAGTCCGAACGTGGCGACCGTGCGCGTGGTGGTGCGTTCCGACGCACCGCTCGGCACCGACCTGCCGCTGACCCTGGCGGTGATGCAGTTCAACGAAGGCACGCCGTCGGTGTCGGTGGTGAACGGCGTCCTGCGCGTGCGGACCGGCGGGCTCGACGCCCCGGCCGCGGGCGGCCCCGGCCTCGCGCTGGCGGCGCCGTGGCCGAACCCGGCGCGCGGCGTGACGCGGCTGGGCTTCACGCTGTCCCGGCCCGAGGCACGCGTGCGGCTGACGGTGCTGTCGGTGGACGGGCGCGTGGTGCGCACGCTCGCCGACGAGCCGGCGGGCGCCGGCGTGCACGAACGTGCGTGGGACCTCCGGGACGCGCGGGGCGCGGCGGCTCCACCGGGGCTCTACTTCGTGCGCCTGGAAGCCGGTGGCGAGGCGCGCCTGCGCCGGGTCGCCATCACCCGCTGAGCGCTCGCAACCCTGCCCGAACGGCCCGGTCGGCACCCGCCGCCGGGCCGTTCGGCCATGGCGCCCATGGGGTTGTGATTCCCATGACGCTTCGGCTATCCTCCCGCGCCTCGCGCTCCGGAAAGTCCCATCGGGGAGCGAGTCGAACACCTTCCCCGACCGCCGGGCACACCCCAGTTCAGATTCCCGATCGAACGCCCGTGCGGCCGGAACCACCGGCGCTTCCTGCCGGTCGCCAACCAACCGAGGAGCACCCGATGAAGCTGTTCCGCACCGCGGGATCCGCCCTGCGGAAACTCACCGTGCCCGCCCTCGCGGCCGCCCTCGTCGGCGCGCTCGCGCCGGCGGCCGCCCTCGCGAGCGAGCTCGACCTGCAGTTGCCGACGCTCGATCCCGCCCAGCGCCAGTTGTTGCTGATCGGACTCGTCGTCTGCGTGCTCGGCATGGCGTTCGGCATGATCATGTTCATGCAGGTCAAGAACATGCCGGCGCACAAGAGCATGCTCGACGTGTCGCACACGATCTACGAGACGTGCAAGGCCTACCTGCTCAAGCAGGGCCAGCTGCTGATGGTGCTCGAGATCTTCATCGGGGCGTGCATCGTCTACTACTTCGGTTTCCTGCAGCACCTCGACGTGATGCGCGTCGTCACGATCATCCTGTTCTCGATCCTGGGCATCCTGGGCTCGTACGGCGTGGCGTGGTTCGGCATCCGCATGAACACGTTCGCGAACTCGCGCACCGCGTTCGCGTCGCTCAAGGGCATGCCGCTGCCGGTGTACGAGATCCCGCTGCAGGCCGGCATGAGCATCGGCGTGCTGCTGATCTGCGTCGAACTGCTGATGATGCTGGCGATCCTGCTGTGGGTGCCGGCCGAGATGGCGGGCGCCTGCTTCCTCGGCTTCGCGATCGGTGAGTCGCTCGGCGCCTCGGCGCTGCGCATCGCGGGCGGCATCTTCACGAAGATCGCCGACATCGGCTCCGACCTGATGAAGGTCGTGTTCAAGATCAAGGAAGACGATCCGCGCAACCCCGGCGTGATCGCCGACTGCACCGGCGACAACGCCGGCGACTCCGTGGGCCCCACGGCCGACGGCTTCGAGACGTACGGCGTGACGGGCGTGGCGCTGATCTCGTTCATCGCGCTCGCCGTGATGCCCGAGCACAAGGCGCTGTTCCTGGTCTGGATCTTCGTGATGCGCGTGCTCATGATCGGCACGTCCATCGTGTCGTACCTCGCGAACGGCGCGTTCGCCCGCGCGCAGAACGCCGGCAAGACCAAGATCGACTTCGAGGCGCCGCTCACCAGCCTGGTGTGGGTCTGCTCGATCCTGTCGATCGCCGTGACGTTCGCGGCCTCCAAGTGGCTGCTCGCGCCGCTCGGCGGCAACCTGTGGTTCACGCTGTCCATGATCATCTCGTGCGGCACGCTCGCCGCGGCGGTGATCCCCGAGTTCACGAAGGTGTTCACGAGCGCGCACTCGCGGCACGTGGCGGAAGTCGTCTCGGCCTCGAAGGAGGGCGGCGCTTCGCTGAACATCCTGTCGGGCCTCGTGGCCGGCAACTTCTCGGTGTTCTGGAAGGCGCTGACGCTGGCCGTGCTGCTGTTCGTCGCCTACCTGTTCTCCCAGCAGGGCCTGTCGCAGTACATGGCGTACCCGGCCGTGTTCGCGTTCGGCCTCGTGGCGTTCGGCCTGCTCGGCATGGGACCCGTGACGATCGCGGTCGACTCGTACGGCCCGGTGACGGACAACGCCCAGTCGATCTTCGAGCTCTCGCAGGTGGAGACCACGCCGGGCGCCGCGCAGGAGATCGAGAAGCAGTTCGGCTTCAAGCCCGACTTCGAGAAGGGCAAGCACTACCTCGAGGACAACGACGGCGCGGGCAACACGTTCAAGGCCACCGCGAAGCCGGTGCTCATCGCCACCGCCGTGGCGGGCGCCACGACGATGCTGTTCTCGATCGTGCTGACGCTGCAGAAGCACTTCGGGCTCGACGCCGCGGGCGTGCCGGTGTTCAAGCTCGACCTGCTCGATCCGTACGTCATCCTGGGCCTGCTGATGGGCGGCGGCACGGTCTACTGGTTCACCGGCGCGTCGATGCAGGCCGTGACGACCGGCGCGTACCGCGCGGTGGAGTACATCAAGAAGAACATCAAGCTGGACTCCGCCGAGGCCGCGAACATCGAGACCTCGCGCACGGTCGTGCAGATCTGCACGAAGTACGCGCAGGACGGCATGTTCAACATCTTCATCGTGATCTTCTGCCTGACGATCGCGTACTCGTTCTTCAACGAGGTCTTCTTCATCTCCTACCTCGTCTCGATCGCCGTGGTCGGCCTGTTCCAGGCCGTGTTCATGGCGAACGCGGGCGGCGCGTGGGACAACGCGAAGAAGGTGGTCGAGGTCGAGCTGAACGCCAAGGGCACCGAGCTGCACGCGGCGACCGTCGTGGGCGACACGGTGGGCGATCCCTTCAAGGACACGTCGTCGGTCGCGCTGAACCCGATCATCAAGTTCACGACGCTCTTCGGCCTGCTCGCGGTCGAGATGGCCGTCGCGAACCCCGGCATCCGCATGCCGGTGTCGATCGTGTTCATGCTGGTGGCGCTGGTGTTCGTGTACCGCTCGTTCTACGGCATGCGCATCACGTCGAAGGCCTGACGCACCGGAAGTTCGCGAGCCCCGGCGGAGCGATCCGCCGGGGCTCGTGTCGTTCCGGGTGGTCGCTCGCGACGGTTCACGGCCGCCGGATCGACTCCAGCACCGCCCACGTCGTGCCCACGGGCAGGTCGCCCGCCTGGCGCGGCGGGCCGCCGATCGAGTCGACGATGCCCTGCCAGCGCACCCAGCGCTGCACCGGCACCGGGATCCCCGGCGCCCACCACTCGTCCACGCGCATCATCGCGCCGTCCGAGGCCTCGTACGATCGCACCGTGCGCCGGCAGCGGAAGCGGCCCGCCGGCACGCCCACCACGCGCGGGTCGACGCCCGCGTCGTACGCGCGACGGCGTGCGCGGCCCAGCCGGCCGTCGGGAACGCCCGCACGCAGCGCGACCCATTCGGAGACCGGCCCGCGATCCGCGGGCGCGCCGTCGCGCCTCCGCTCGAAACGCGCGTTCGCGCTGTCGGCCTCGACGAGCCGCCAGCGGTCACGGTGCGTGACCACGCCCTCGGGCCGCGACTCGTGCTCGACCACCACGACCTCGGTCCCCACCGGCCAGGCACCCTCGGGCGCGCCGCGACCTCCGCACCCGCCGACGAGCACCGCCACGCCCAGCGCGGCGAGCCACCCGCGGCGCGCGCTCACCGCGACACCCAGGGATGCGCGATCGCCGACACCGTGTCGGAGACGAACGTGACGAACAGCGTCCGGCCCGTGCCCAGGCCGCGGTCGCGGATCGACCAGCCCCGCGTTTCGGAGGACACGTCGTCGGCCACGTACGTACGCGCCACGGGCCAGCCGGCCCCCGCGAGCGCGCTCACGTCCGCCGAAGTCTGCCCGATGCGCAGCGCCGGCAGCCGCCGCGCCTCCACGGCCGGCAGCAGGCCCACCCACGGCCGGCGCACGTTCGCCCGCCACACGCGGCCCTGCCGGTACTCGACCATGGCGTAGCGCCCGGCGGGCTCGCTCCACTCGACGCCGCGGAGCTCGCCCTGGTCCGCGTACACGTGGGCGGGCACCCGGCCGTCGAACCACGCGGCCACCCGGGCGTCCGTCAGGCCACCGTCGGGCCGCGGCAGAGCGAGCGTCTCGGGCGGCGCGGCGGCCACCCCGGGCTCGGCGGGCGGGTCCGTCGCGGTCCGCGGCGAGGGCAGGCAGCCAAGGGCGGCGAGTGCGGCGAGGGCGATCAGGAGGCTCGGAAACGGGCGAATGGCGGGCTCCGGGAGTGAAGGGTGCCGGGCAACGGGCCGTCGCGGGCACTTATCGGTCGGCCGGGGCCGGGGGCCGGAGCCCGATTCGGGGTGGGTGGAGCGCCCTTCCGGCCCGGTCGGTCGGCCGCGCCGGGGACCCGATTTCAGGCGTTGATTTGTCGCGTGTCGTTTCCGTAACATGCGGTCAAATGGTCCCCCTCCTGCGCTCACTTGCCGGGCACAGGGCCGTTGTCTCCGCGCTTCTCGTCGCGACGATCGTCGCGGCGGCGGTGACCCCCGCCCGCGCCTCCTCGATGGTCTCGTCCCTCCGTGCTCGCCACCGGGACGGGCAGACGTGGCTCACCTGGCGCAACCTGCCGGGCACGGGCTGGACGTATCGCGTCTACACCGCGACGTTCCCGTTCACGTCGCTCGGACAGGGCGCCGTTCGTCGCCTCGGCTCGGTCACCGACTCGAGCGCGGTCGATCGCCGCATCAGCGCCCTGCTCGGAACGACGTGCACGTTCCGACCCGACTCGTCGGCCGCGCCGCTGGCGACGTCCGACGGCCTGTTCGTGACGACGCCGTCCACCGCGGGCAATCGCTGGTACGCCGTCACCGCGCAGCGCGCCGGCGAACCCGAGGACTCGACGCTGTTCATGGGCCTGAACGCGCTGCCGAGCCCGGTCAACGAATACACCGCGCGCATCCGGCCCGTCTGGCAGCGCACGCTCTCGCGCGGCGAGGACTACGTGCTCTGGGGCGCGCGCAACGCGACCGATTTCACGCAGGCGCTCGCCTCGAGCGAGAACCGCGCGTTCCACGTGGGCGTGGTGCGCGGCGCGCCGGGCCGGCCGATGATCCTGCAGGGCCACGGCCGCGGCGGCAGTTTCCTGAACTCGTTCTTCGGCTTCGGCATCCCCGGCGAGTCCGTGCTGTCGTTCGACGACTACGTGCAGAGCGGCGACTACGCGACGTGGTACTTCGGCTACCACCCGGCGTACAACACGGAGCAGCCGCAGACGCTCGTGCCCGTGGTCGGGCGCGTGGCCGACTACACCGACCGCCGCGTGATGCTGCTGCTGGACTGGGCGGAGGCCGAGATCGGCCACGACCGCGCCGCGGTCTACGCGGCCGGCGCGTCCATGGGCGGCACGTTCGCGTTCATGATGGCGTGGCACCACCCCGACCGTATCGCGGCGGCGTGGGCGGGCGTGCCCATGACCACGTTCAACTGCCTGCCCGACGCATCGCCCCAGATGCGGCCGAGCATGAACCGCATGTGGGGCTCGATCGACACGAACCTGCCCACGACGACGGGCTACAACGTGTACGACTGGCTGAACGGTCGCTGGCTCGTGCACGCGTTCGAGGCGCGCGGCAGTGCCCCGATCATCGCGTTCCACGGCCGCAACGACGACATCATCGGCTGGAACACCGCCGCGGCCTACCTGTGCGAATCGGCCAGCCACCACGGCGGCGGCTACTACTTCTGGGACGTCTCCGACCACTACACGTGGGGCGAGGGCTACTGGAAGCCGATGCACGATCCGATCTTCCTCGCGCGCTTCCGCCTGGACCGCAGCTGGCCGTCGTTCGACCACTGCAGCGCGGACGGCCTGGTGGGCGACGGCTCGATGTCGGTGGGCGACACCCTGGGCCAGCGGAACGGCTTCGTGGACTACGACCCGGAAGTCTCCGACACGCCGGGCGCCTGGCAGGTGACGCTGTCGACCCGCCCGCTCCAGAGCCTCGGCGGTACGCTCGCCGCGCCGGAATCGCTGACGGTGGACGTCACGCCGCGACGGCTGCAGTCGTTCCAGCCCGTGCTCGGGCACACCGTGAGCTGGACGGCCACGCGAACGCAGGATCAGGTCGTCGTGGCCGAGGGCCAGGTGGCCGTGGACCCGCTCGGGCTCGTGACGATTCCCGGCGTGCCGGTGTATCGTTCTGGCACCGAACTGCGCCTCTCGCTTCCGGCAACCGGAGCGCCGGCCGCCGTGGCCTCGCCGCGACTGTCGATGGCTCTGTCCCAGAACCCGGTGCGCGGCTCGGCGCTCGTCCGCCTGTCGGGGCTCGCTTCCGGGCCGCTACGGATGGACCTGCTCGACGTGAACGGCCGGCTCGTGCGGCGTCTGCACCAGGGAGACGCGCGCGAGGTCGTGACCGTTCGAACCGATGGCCTCCCCCCCGGCCTTTACTGGCTGCGCGCCTCGCAGGAGACGTCTCGTGCGTCGGCACGTCTGGTGGTGCTCCGCTGACCCGCAGCAGGGACGCTGGCATCGTCACAGGGATGGTCAACCGGTCGTCGTCGCCCGCCTTTTCCCCACGCTTCTCGCGCTGAGCCTGCTGCTGGCCGCGTGCGCCGCGGGATCGCCCGCGCGCGCCGCCACCGTCACCGACGTGACCGTGAAGCAGCACGACGGGCAGGTGTTCGTCACGTGGACGAACTGCCCCGGCTCGGGCTGGCGCTATCACGTGTACGCACTCACCGCGCAGCCCGGCTCGGGCGAAAGCGTGCTGCTTTCGACGCGCGTCGGCTCGTGCGGGGACTCGAGCGCGGTGGACCGGCGCCTGTCCCGGATCACCGGGCAGCTCGAGACGTTCCGCGTGGATTCCACCGAGGCCCCGCTGGAACCCACGAAGGGCCTGTTCGTCCGCACGGTCGAGCACGCGGGCACGCACTGGTACGCGGTGACCACCGACAGTGCCGGCATCGAGGACTCCACGATCGAACCGGGGGTGAACGCGGCCTCCGAGGCCACGGAAGAGATCCCGGCGCGCGTGCGGCCCGTGTGGCAGCGCTCGAACGCATCGCCGCAGGGCGAGATCTACGTGCTCTGGGGCGGCAACGTCGACACCCCCACGCTGCCCGCGCTCGCGAACGCGCCGAACCAGGCGTTCCTGCTGGGCGTGAAGCGCGGCGCACCGGGCGGTCCGCTCGTGGTGCACGGCCACGGGCGCGGCGGCACGTTCTTCAACTCCTTCGTCGGCGCCGGCCTGCCGGGCGAAAACGTGATCGCCCCCGACGACCATCTCGACACCGAGGACGGCGGCTCGTGGTACTTCGGCTTCCACGCCGGCTACGACATGGAGGAGCCGCTGAACGCGCCGCCCACCAGCGGCACGGTGCTGGACTTCGGCGAGCGGCGCGTGCTCGCGCTGATGGACTGGTCGGCGCTCGAGATGGGCCACGATCCCGACCGCGTCTACACGCTCGGCTCGTCCATGGGCGGCACGTTCTCCGTGCTCATGGCGTGGCACCACCCGGAGCGGATCGCCGCGGGCTGGGCGCAGGTTCCGAAGGTGTCGTTCGCGCGCTCGGCCGACGAGCAGTACTGGACGCGCTTCTCGTGGGACCGGCTGTGGGGCTCGATCGACTTCGACCTGCCCTGCTCGAACGGCTTCTCGACATACGAGTGGCTCGATCCGGCGCGGCTCGCCGCGAGCCGCCCGGACGTGGTCCCCGCCCCGCTGCTGGCGTTCGTCGGCCGCATGGACGACTTCACGGGCTGGATGGAGAAGCTCGCCTACATGCACCTGGTCGACAGCCTGCACGTGGGCGGTGCGTTCTTCTGGGACACGCGGGTGCACGCCGGCAGCGCGACCGCCGCGTGGCTGCCGATGCACGACCCGTCGTGGATCGGGCGCTTCGCGCTGAACCGGAGCTACCCCGCGTTCTCGCACTGCAGCGCCGCGGGCGACGTGGGGACGGGATCGCGCACCGACGGCGACTCCGTCGGCACCACCGTGGGCGCCCTGGACTGGGAGGCGAACGTCACCGACGAACCCGACGGCTGGGCGGTGCTGCTGCGCACGCGCGAGCTGCACACGCGCTGGGACACGATTCCCGCGCCCGAGTCGCTCGTGGTGGACGTGACACCGCGCCGCGTTCAGGTGATGGACTTCGAGCCGTGGTCGGGCTACTCGTGGCGCGTGGTGCGCGCGGTGGACGGCGCGATCCTGCAGACCGGTTGGACCGCGACCGACCAGTACGGCCGCCTGACCGTGCCCGGCGTGAAGGTGATGCGCGCGGGCTGCCGGCTCGAGATCGGCGAGCCCAGTTCCATCGCCGGGACGCCGCCGCCCCGGGACGCCGGCATCCGCTGGTACGCGCCCGCGACGCTGTCACCCGGCGGGCGCTTCGGCGTGTCGTGGCCCGGGCGCGAACCGGCGCGCGTGGACCTCGTGGACGTGACCGGCCGCCGCGTGGCGCGCGTGTTCGAGGGCGTGCCGTCCGGAACGGCGTCGCTCGCGATGCCGGACGGCGCGCGGCCCGGCGTCTACTGGCTGCGCGCCGAACAGGGTGCACGCCGCGCGACGCGGCGCGTGATCGTGCTCCGCTGACCGGCATCGCGCCGACGCCCGACGCGCGGGTGCGCGAACGCGAGTTCGCGCACCCCGCGCGCCTCCTCCGTCGGTGGCCGCTGGGGGGCGCGGTCGACGGGGCTCAGAACGCGTACGTCAGCGCCAGCGTGCCTCCCAGCGTGGACGATTTCGGCGCCCCGGCGTGGTCCGTGAACGCGTCCACGTCCGACAGGTCCGCCCGCACCTCGCCCACCAGCCGCATGCCGGGCCCCAGCGTGAGCAGGCCCGCCCCGGTCACCGAGCTCCGCCGCTCGCTCGCGCCGGTCGCGAACACGAGGTCGTCCGTGTCGTCGAGCTGGTCGTAGCGCGCGGTGAACCCGACGGTCTCGTTCGGCTGCGCGTGCGCCATCACCATGAAGCCGGTCCACGAGCCGTCCGCGCCCCCGGCGTCCACCTGCCCGGCGTTGAACTCGCCCCCGAGCAGCAGCTTCGGGCCCACGGTCCACGTGACGTCCACGTCGAACACGGTCCGGCGCACGGCCTGCGCCGAATCGGCGAGGCCCGTGATCGCGGACGCGCCGCACGCGAGGCCGCCGTGCGTCCAGCCGAGGCGGCCACCGAACGTGGGCGACGCGTTCGTCTCGGAGTTCGTGTCCCAGTCGTTCGCGGCGTAGAGCTTGAGGTCCAGGCCGTGCGCCGCGCTGACGGCCGCCATGCCGCCCGTCAGGTTCGACGGCGCCCCGTACGTGAACAGCAACCCGTGCGTGGCCTGCCACAGGTCGGGCGCGTCGATCGACTCGAAGCCGATCGGCGCGTTGAACCGCCCCGCGGTCAGGACCAGGGCCGGCGCCGCAGCGGGCCGGTACGCGAGCCAGCCCTGTTCCACGGCTGCCGTCCAGGCGCGGCCGTCCCACGTCCACTCCAGGTCCACGCGCACCGTGCCCCGCGGGCTCAGCTCGCGGCGCACGTCGATCTCCGCCTGCTCCAGCGAGAACTGTGACGCGCGGCGATCCACGTTGCCGGCGAGGCTCGCCGTCGCGAACCCGCTCGTCTGCAGTGCCTCGTCCGCCTGCGCCGCCACGGCGGCGCACATCACGACCAGCGCGATCGCGCCGATGCCGAACTTCATGCCGACTCCCCTCCCGACGGCCTTCGCCGTCCGCTCGAACCGGGGGCCCGGACGCACCCCCGGCTCCGTTGCGCCCCTGCGGCTCAGATCGACTCCTGGTACGCCGACTCGCCGTGCAGCGACTCGTCCAGCCCCGCGCTCTCGTCGGCCTCCGACGTGCGCACCGGCGTGACCTTGTCGATCAGCGCGAGCATCACCCACGTGAAGCCGAACGCGTACACCGACGAGAACACCACCGCGCCGAGCTGCTTCCACAGGAACGACGCGTTGCCGTAGAAGAGGCCGTTCTGCCCCGCGCTGTTCACGGTCGTCGTGCCGAGCAGGCCCAGCAGCACGATGCCGATCATGCCGCCCACGCCGTGCACGCCCCACACGTCGAGCGCGTCGTCCCAGTGCAGCCGGTTCTTGAGCCCCACCGCCAGGTAGCAGACGACGCCCGAGATGATGCCGATCAACACGGCGCTGCCCGGGGTCACGTATCCCGCGCACGGCGTGATCGTGGCGAGCCCCGCCACGGCCCCGGTGAGCAGGCCGAGGAACTTGGGCTTCTTCTCGAAGATCCACGCGAGCAGCATCCACGTGGGCCCCGCGAACGACGCGGCGATGTCGGTGTTCAGGAACGCGAGCCCGGTGACCGCGTCCACGCGCAGCTGGCTGCCGGCGTTGAAGCCGTACCAGCCGAACCACAGCAGCCCCGTGCCGAGCGCGACGAGCGGGATGCTGTGCGGCACGCTGTCGGAGACGCGCCGCCGGCCCACGAACAGCACCGAGGCGAGCGCGGCCATGCCGGCGATGTTGTGCACCGCGATGCCGCCGGCGAAATCGAGCACGCCCCACTTCGCGAGCAGGCCGCCGCCCCAGATCATGTGCACGAACGGGAAGTACACGAGGAACAGCCACGCCACCAGGAACAGCAGGTAGGCGCCGAAGCGCACGCGGTTCGCGAACGCGCCGGTGATCAGCGCCGGCGTGATGATGGCGAACATCATCTGGTACGCCACGAACACGTACATCGGGATGTGGCCGCCGCCGAACGGCGTGTTCGCGTCGATGCCGCGCAGGAACGCCATGTCGAGGTTGCCGATCACGCCGCCCTCGCCGCCGCTGAAGCACAGCGAGTAGCCGCACAGCCACCACAGCACGGTGGTCACGCCCATCGACACGAAGCTCTGGATCATGATCGCGAGCACGTTCTTGCGGCCGACGAGCCCGCCGTAGAAGAACGCCAGCCCGGGCGTCATCAGCATCACGAGACTGGTGGCCACCAGCATGAACCCGGTGTTGCCGGTATCGAACGTCGTCATCACGAAGCCCCCTGGCGAGGCCGGCGGCCTCCTCCGGGGTGGAGGAGGACCGGGCTCGCGACCGGGCGAAGGTGGCCGGCCCGGCCCGCCCGCTCAATCAGGCAAAACCCGAGAAGGGGCTTCGCGATTCCTGAGGGCGTGCACCGCGCGCGCGGCGCGCGGCCCGCGCGCGATCTCCCGACGGGAGACCTACTCCAGCGGGGTGAGCCCCTCGCGGATGGCGTACTTCGTGAGCTCCGCCACCGAGTGCAGGCCCAGCTTCTCCATGATCTGGCGCCGGTGCGTCTCGACGGTCTTGCCGCTCACGGCCAGCTCGCCCGCGATCTCCTTGGTGGCGCGCCCCTCGGCGAGCAGCTGCAGCACCTCGCGCTCGCGCGGGCTCAGCCGCTGGAACGCCGAAGCCTCCGGCGCGCGCGCCTGCCCCGCGAACTCCTCCGCCACCACGTCCGTGATCGCGGGCGCCAGGTGCACGTGGCCGTGCATCACCTCGTGGATGGCGCGCTGCACCTCGGTGAACGCGGTGTCCTTGAGCAGGTAACCCCGGGCCCCGGCGCGCAGCGTCTCGGCGACGAATCGCCGGTCGGCATGCATCGACAGGATCAGCACGCGCGACCCGGGCACTTCCGCGGTGATGCGGCGCGTGGCCTCGATGCCGTTCAGGCCGGGCATCGAGATGTCGAGCAGCACCACGTCCGGCCGCAGCTCGTGGCACAACCGCACCGCCTCGAGACCGTCCGCGGCCTGCCCGACCACGTCGAAGCCGGGCGAGCGCTGCAGCAGCGAGCTCAGGCCGTCGCGGAACAGCTGGTGATCGTCGGCCAGCACCACCCGCCACGTCATGACCGCTCCCCCGCTCCCGGGCCGACCGGCACCGACAGCGCCACGGTGGTGCCCGCCCCCGGTCGCGACTCGACGTCGAGCCGGCCGCCCAGGTGCCGCACGCGCTCGCGGATGCTGAACAGCCCGAACGTCCCGCCGTCGGCGCTCGCCGCGCGGGCCTCCTCCGCGGCCGGGTCGAAGCCCACGCCGTCGTCGGTCACGCGCACGTGCAGTTCGTCCGCCTCGCGGCGCAACGACACGCGCACGCGCTTCGCGCGCGCGTGCTTGACCGCGTTCGTGAGCAGCTCGTGCACCGACTTGAACAGCGTCACGCGCGTCGCCTGCGCGAGCGGCGGCAGGTCGCGGGCTGCCTTCACCTCCACGCGCAGCCCGTGCTTCGCGGAGAACTGGTCGCCGAGCCACTCCAGCGCCGGCGCCAGCCCGAGTTCGTACAGCACCGGCGGGCTCAGCTCGCCGGTCAGCGTGCGCGTGTAGCGGATCGCGCGGTCCACCAGGTCCAGGATGCCCTGCAGCTCGCTCTCGAAGCCGCAGAACACCGCGTTGCCGGCGTACTGCGACAGCCGCAGCTTCACGAACGCCAGCGCCTGCCCCAGGTGATCGTGCAGGTCGGCCGCGATCGCCCGCCGCTCGCGCTCTTCGGCCAGCGACAGCTCGGCGGCTAGCCGGCGCAGCTGCTCGTGGTGCCGTTCGATCTCGCCCCGGGCGCGGCGGTGTTCGTCGATCTCGGCGTGCAGCGCCGCGTTCGCGGCCCGCAGTTCCGCCGTGCGCTGCTCCACCTGGCGCTCCAGCTCGTCGTGCGCGCGCGCGGCCGCGCGGTCGGCGAGCTGGTGCTCCACGTACAGGCGCAGCAGGTCGGCGAGCGAGTCCAC
This sequence comes from Candidatus Eiseniibacteriota bacterium, assembly GCA_044223135.1. GTDB lineage: Bacteria > Eisenbacteria > RBG-16-71-46 > RBG-16-71-46 > RBG-16-71-46 > JBGAMH01. Next base: position 31,282 of record JBGAMH010000014.1, read on the forward strand.
CAGTTCGCGCTCCTCGTGCAGGAACGGGCCCTCGTCCGCCGCCGCCCGCGCCTCGAGGTAACAGATCTCGACCTCGGCGCAGGCGCCCGGGCCGGCCCCCTCCCCGCGCACCGGCACGCGGGCGCGCTGCACCCATGCCGTCTCGGCGAAACCCGGGCTCTGCCACTCGCGGTCGAGCAGCCGGACACGGGCGCGCGCGACGTCGGCGTGCTGCCAGGCCGCCGGCAGGAAGCCCACGAACTCCTGCATGAGCTCGTCCACGGGCCGCCGCGTGTCCTGCAGCAGCCGCGCCGTGCGGTGCAGGGCTGCGAGCTCCTTCACGCGCTCGCCGAGGCTGTGGCGGATCGACAGGGTCTGCATGCGCTCTCCTCGCCGCGCGACCCGGTGCCGCGCGGACGGCATCACGCTCCATTATCCACGGCCACGCGCGCCGGGTCACCGCGGTACTCGTCGCCGGTGCTCCCCCCGGGCAACAGCCCGTCCCCCGGGCCTACCCCTCCGCCTCCACTTCGGCCGCCGTCCGGCGCAACAGGGCCCACAACCGCTCGACGTCCGCGGGTCCGGTGCGCTCGGCGCCCACGCTCACGCGCAGCATCCCGCGCTCGCCGAGCGTGGAGGGTGTCAGGTACGCCTCGCCGCTCTCGTTGACGCGGCGCGCGATCTCGCGGTTGTGCCGCGCCAGCGCCGGCTCGTCGCCCGCGAGCCGCGGCGGCACGTGGCGCAGGCACACGGTCTGGAACGGCACCGGCGCGAGCCGCTCCCAGCCCGGCGCGCCGTCGGCCCAGCCGGCCAGCGTGCCCGCCAGCGCGAGATCGCGGCGCAACCGCGCGCGCAGGCCCTCGGCGCCCTCGTCCAGCAGCAGGAACCACAGCTTGAGCGCGCGGAAGCGCCGGCCGAGCGGGATGTGCCAGTCGCGGTAATTCTTCACCGCGTCGTCCTGCGCCGTGCGCAGGTAGACCGGGTCGGTGCTCATCACGCGCACGAGCAGCGCCGGGTCCCGCACGTAGTACGCGCTGAAGTCGAATCCCACGCCGAGCCACTTGTGCGGGTTCGTCACCAGGCTGTCGGCGTGCTCGATGCCCGCCCAGTGCACGCGGCACTCGGGCAGGATCATGGCCGAGCCCGCGAGCGCCGCGTCCACGTGCAGCCACGCTCCGTGCTCGCCGGCGAGCGCCGCGATCGGTTCCAGCGGGTCGACGGCGGTGGTGTTCGTGGTGCCGACCGTGGCGACGATCGCGCACGGCCGCCGCCCCGCCGCGACGTCGGCGCGCAGTGCGCCGGCGAGCGCGTCGGGGCGCATCGCGTGCACGGCGTCCGTGTCGATGCTGCGCAGGTGCTCGATGCCGAAGCCCGCCAGCCGCACGGCCTTCTCGACCGAGCTGTGCGCCTGGGCGGAGGTGTACACGACGAGCGGCGCGCCGCCCTCCTGGAGCCCGCCGCGCCGCTGCGCGTGGTCGGTCGTCCGTTCGCGGGCGCACAGAAGCGCGCAGAGCGTGGCGGAACTCGCCGTGTCCTGCACGACGCCCGTCCACGCGGGGGACAGCCCGAGCAGCTGCCGCAGCCAGTCGAGCACCACCTCTTCGAGCTCGGTCGCCGCCGGGCTCGTCTGCCAGCTCATGCCCTGCACGCCGAGCCCGGACGACACGAGGTCCGCGAGCACCGAGGCGTAGCTCGTGTTGCTCGGGAAGTAGGCGAAGAACGCCGGGTGGTTCCAGTGCGTGATGCCGGGCATCACGTCGGCCTCCAGCCGCGCGAGCGCCGCGGGCAGCCCTCCGCCCGGCTCGGGCGGCGTGCTCGCGAACCGCGCGCGGATCTCGCCGGGACGCACGCGGCTCATCACGGGTCGCGCGCCCAGCCCCTCGCGGTAGTCGGCCACCCAGTCGACGAGCTGGTGCCCGAGCCGGCGGAACGTCTCGGCGTCCATGGACGATCTCCTCGCGGGGCGCGACGGACCGGCGCGGCGAGGGCCCCGGCCCGCCGCGCGCGACGGCGTCACAGCGAACGGTTCGCGATCACCTCGGCCAGCCAGCGGCCGCTCGGGCGCACGTGGCGCACCTGCGTGGCGAAATCCACCCCGATCAGCCCGAAGCGGGCCGAGTAGCCGTCGGCCCATTCGTAGTTGTCGAGCAGCGACCAGTACAGGTAGCCCGCCACCGGCACGCCGGCGCTGAGCGCGCGCATGACCTGCCACAGGTGCAGGAAGATGAAGCTCCAGCGGTCGTCCTCGTCGGAGGTGGGGATGCCGTTCTCGGTCACGAGCAGCGGGAGCCCGTAGCGCTTGAACGTGCGCAGGAAGTGGCCCAGTCCCTCCGGGTAGATCTCCCAGCCGAGATCGTTCCGCTTGCCGACGCGGCTCGCGTTCTCGATCGTGGCCGACGCGCCCACGATGCCCGGCAGGTCGAGGCCGGTGTTCCGCACGAAATCGCGCGTGTAGTAGTTGATGCCCACGAAGTCGAGCGTGCGGCCGAACGGCAGCCGTTCGAACAGCTGCCCGGGAAGCGACAAACGCCCGGTCTGCAGCGCGTCCAGGAACAGCTCGTTGAACAGGTAGTCGCGCCCGCGCGTGCTCAGCCAGTCGAACGGATTGCGCGGGTTGTGCGGTGTCAGGGCCAGGCAGTGCTGCGCCACGCTCACGCGCGCGCCGGGACAGCGGCCGTGGATCTCGTGGTACGCGAGCACGTGGGCGCGCGTCATGTGCCGGATCACCTGCAGGGCGCGCGGGTAGTCCCCGGTGCGGCCGGGCGGCCACTGGCCGATCAGCCAGCCCTTGAACACCTGCACCACGGGCTCGTTGAACGTGATCCACCAGCGCACCAGGTCGCCGTAGGCATCCACCACGCGCTGCACGTAGCGCACGAACCGTCGTTCGGTCTCGCCGTTCTCCCAGCCGCCGCGATCGGCGAGCCACTTCGGGATCGTGTAGTGGTGGATCGTGACGATCGGCTCCATGCCGCGCGCGCGCAGCCCTTCGAGCACGTCGCGGTAGTGCCGCAGGCCCTCCTCCGACCAGCGGCCGTCCTCGGGTTCGATCCGGCTCCACTCCAGGGAGAACCGGTGGGCGTTGTGGCCGAGTTCGTGCGCGAGATCCAGGTCCTCGCGCCAGCGCCCGAAATGGTCGGCGGCCGCGCCGGACGGCGTCCGCACGCGACCGGCCTGCTCCCACGCCCACCAGTCGTTGTTCGTGTTGCCCCCCTCGACCTGGTGCGCCGACGTGGCCGCGCCCCACAGGAAGTCGCGCGGGAACTCGAAGCGGGCCGCATCGCGGTGCATCTCGGGCCACGGAGGCATGGGCCTGCGGGTGGATGTCATGGCCGCGCATTCTGCCTGCGCGTCGGAGCGGGCGCGAGCGGGGCCGGCCGCGCCCGCTTGACGGCGGGCGCGCGGTCGTCCATACACCTCGCTCCACCCCGGAGGACTCCATGGCTCTCAAGATCCGGAAGCGCATGATCGTCCCGTCGGCGCGCGCCTCGTCGAAGGAAGCGGCGTCGTTCGTGGAGCAGCTCGACGAGCTCAGTGCGCGACTGTTCGAAGACCTCAAGGACGCCGCGCCGGCCGAGCTGGCCTGGCAGCCGGGCGCCCGGGCGCCGCGTGGCCGCGGCACCGGCATGAACACCATCGGCATGCTGCTCGCGCACAACGCCATCGTCGAGGTGTTCTGGATGATGACGGCGATCGACGACTACACGCCGGCGAAGCTCCGCCGCGTGCTGGGCCTGAACGAAGACGACGACGGCATGCCGATGGCCCCCGACGCCGGCCCGCCCGCCGCGCTGCGGGGACGCACCATGGCGTACTACCGCCGCCTCCACGACAAGGCGCGCCGCTACACGAAGAAGCTCGCGGCCCGCTTCGGCCCCCGGGACCTCGACGGGACCGTGTTCCGTACGCGCGCCGACGGCCAGCGGTTCGAAATCAACCGCCGCTGGATCCTGTACCACGTGCTCGAGCACCAGGGCGGTCACTACGGCCAGATGCTGCTGATCCGGCACCTGTACCGGGACCGGCGGCGGAAGGCGAAATGAGCCGCGTCGTCGCATCGCGGCTCGCGCCGCCCGAGGGCTTCGCCTCGGCGCAGGCGGCGCTGCTGATCGCGGCGCTCGCCGACGTACACGAGAAGCTGCGGCAGGCCACGCGCGGCCTCACG
>JBGAMH010000306.1:0-4783 GCA_044223135.1 Candidatus Eiseniibacteriota bacterium
CGCACGTGGGGCGCCGTGAAGGCGCTGTACCGGTAGGTCGCCGTCGCGGAGCGGAAACGAGCGGGGAGCCACCAGGCATCACCCTCGAAAACACTCACCCGCGCCGTTCGCGCCGTGCTCCACCCCGGGGCGTGCGGCGAGCCGTTACGTTCCCGCCCGCTCCACCGCGTCGCGAACGGCCTCGGACGCCCACGCGAACGTCTCGCGCAGCGCGGCGGCGTCGGCGGCGGCGACCTGCACCATGTCCGGGCTGCCGCCGCCCTTGCCGCGCGAGCGTTCGAGCAGAGCGGGCACGAGCGCCTTCAAGTCGGCGGCGTTCGACTTCGGGCGCCCCGCCACGAGCACCGGGTCGGGCCCGAGTGCGGCCGCCACCACCCACGGCGCGCCCGCCTCCAGGCACTTGAGCGCGAAGGTCCGCACGTCCTCGCGCGAGCGTTCGTCCACCAGGTCGGCGACGCCCTCGCGCGCATCGCCCACGCGCACCCGGGCCTCGTGCGCGATCACCGTGGCCGACAGCTCGCGCAGCTGCTTCGCCATCGCCGTGCGCTCCTCGAGCGCGCGCTCCAGGTGCGCCACCAGGTCGCGGTCGCCGATCGAACGCCGGCGCGCGGCCTCGATCAGCGCCTCGGTGCGCCACGCGTGGTCGGCGAGCGCGCGAGCGCCGCAGTGGAACTCGAAGCGCAGGTTGCCGCGCACCTTCTCCCAGCGCACCACCTTCACCACGCCCACCTCGCCGGTGCGGCGCACGTGCGTGCCGCCGCACGCGGACCAGTCCCAGCCCGGGATCTCCACCACGCGGATGCGGCCCTCCACCTTGGGCGGCTTGCGCAGCGGGAAGCGCTTCACGCCCTCGGCGTCGGTCCAGTGCAGCTTCAACTCGCGGTCCTCCCACAGCACCGCGTTCGCGGCGGCCTCCACGCGCTCGACCGTGCGCCAGTCGATCTCGACGAGCCCCACCTCGATCACGCAGCGCTCGGCGCCCAGCGTGCTGCTCAGCGTGGGCGCGTCGAGCACGCGCTCGAACGCGGCCGACAGCACGTGCTGCCCGGTGTGCTGCTGCATGTGGTCGAAGCGCCGCCGCCAGTCGATCGCCGCCCGCATCGTGTCGCCGGTGGGCGCCGCGCCGGCGAGCACGTGCCACACGCGGCCGTCGTCGTCGCCCTGCACGTCGTCCACGCTCACGCCGCCCAGCGTGCCGTGGTCTGCGAGCTGGCCCCCGCTCTCGGGGTAGAACCACGTGCGCTCCAGTTCCAGCGCGGGCCGGCCCTGCCACTCGCCCGCCGCGGCGACGCGGGCCTCGAACGCCGAGGTGTAGGCGTCGTCGTAGTACAGGCGCTCGCTCGTCACGTTCACTTCCCTCCCGGTCGCGGCAGGCCCCAGCGCTTGAACAGCCGCCACAGCGTGGTGCGCGAGACGCCCAGCTGCTTCGCGGCGGCGGTGGCGTTGCCGTGGTGGCGCTCGAGCACGCGCAGGATGTGCTCGCGTTCGATCTCGTCCAGGGACTTCGTGTCGCGTTCGGCGCGCTCGGCCGCGAGCGCCTCGGCCACCGCCTCGGCCATGGCCTGGCTCTGCGCCACATGCCGCGTGAGCAGTCGCGGCGTGCGCACGCTCGCGGGCAGGTCGTCGGGCCGCACCACCGTGCCCTCGGACACGGCCACGGCGTGCTCGATCGCGTTCTCCAGCTCGCGCACGTTGCCGGGCCAGTCGTAGCGCTCCAGCAGCACGATCGCGTCGGCGGAGAACGCGAGCCCGGGCCGGTCGTTGCGCTTGGCCTCGCGGTCCAGGAAGTACGACGCGAGCAGCCCGATGTCCTCGCGCCGTTCGCGCAGCGGCGGGATCTCGATCTGCACCACGTTCAGCCGGTAGAACAGGTCCTCGCGGAACCGCCCCTCGAGGACCGCGTTGTGCAGGTCGCGGTGCGTGGCGGCCACCACGCGCACGTCCACGATCCGGGTCGAGTTCTCGCCGAGCCGCCGCACCTCGCTGTTCTCGAGCGTGCGCAGCAGCTTCACCTGCGTGGCCAGCGGCATGTCGCCGATCTCGTCCAGGAACAGCGTGCCGCGGTCGGCCTCCTCCACGAGTCCGACGCGTTCACCGCCGGCGCCCGTGAACGCCCCGCGCGCGTAGCCGAACAGTTCGCTCTCCAGCAGCGTGTCGGGAAGCGCCGCCACGTTCACGGCCACGAACGGCCCCGTCGCCCGGCGCGACAGCAGGTGCAGCGACCGTGCGACGAGTTCCTTGCCCGTGCCGCTCTCGCCGGTGACGAGCACCGTGCTCTCGGTGCGCGCGACCTTTGCGACCAGGCGGAGGATGCGCTGCATCTTCGCGCTCGCGCCGAGAATGGGCGGCAGCGTCAGCTCACGCGGAGTCGCGCGCGTGGCGGCGCTCGCCGACGGGCGCGGGGCGGGCGAAACGGGACGGGCGTCCAGGGAGCCTCCGGGGAGGGACAGATGATGTGGGGGCGTTGGTGTTGCAAACTGCCACACCGGGGAAATCACCGGCAAGCCGCGGGGGGTGCGCAGAAGATCGCTGCTGCCGCGCGGCCAACGCGAATCGGCCCTGGACTTCGAGCACGGGCTGACGTCACTCGGCCAACTCGTTGCCCCGCAAGGACCCGCCCGGACCGACCGCAATCCTCCGAGCACCCGGGCGGCCGGGAGGCGTGGCCTCAGGGCCGGGGCTCGTCGCTCGACGTGGGCGACTCGACCAGCGTGAGGCGCGGAGGATGCGACGCCGGTTCGTGCGCGCCCGCCTGCGGATCGCCCGCGGCGCGATCGGCCAGCGTCGCGGGCAGGCCCGCGGCGATCGGGGTGGCCGGCGCCACCACCGGCACGGCCTCGATCTCTTCGAGCCGCAGGTAGAAGAACGTCCACGCGTACTGGATCGCCGGCAGCAGCGCGGCCAGGATCATCCAGCCCGCGGACGCCCAGAAGTTCATGCCCGGCGCCGGCAGCAGCAGGTAGCCCGCCGTGGACACGAACCACACCGACAGCACGATCGCCACCGACAGCGCGATCATCTCGAGCCAGCGCTCGAATCGTCCCTCGGTGATGCCGAACGAACGCGTGATCGCGTCCACCGCGGTCCCGGGCCGCAGCACCACGGCTTCCGTCGCCATCGACAGCCGGAACGCGAGGAACAGGCCGAGCGGCAGGAAGAACAGGCTCGGCACCTGCAGGAACGAGTTGCGCAGGATCAGGAACAGGCCCGAAGGGCTCAGCACGATCGTGCGCACGACCTCGGTCACCATCAGCCACGGCACGCGCGTGGCGCCGCGGCGGTAGCACGCGCCCACGGCCGCGGGCGGCCGGCCGGGCGGCGTGTTGTACACCGACTGCGCGCGGAAGCGCAGCATCGACATCACGACGAGCGACGTGAGGAAGTCGCCCACCAGCACGCCGCACGACAGCAGCATGGTGCGCAGCGTGACGTCGCCGTCGAGCGGAGGCAGCAGCGGGAACGCCAGGATCCACGGCAGCCGCAGCATCAGCGGCACCGCCAGGGAATGCGTGGGATCGCGCCGGACCGCGAGGTCGAAGGCGAGCGCGAACGCGTGCCGCGCCGAGATGGGGAGTCGTCGATGAGGTGACATGAAGTGGGAGCGCGGAGGGCCGCGCGACCGTTGACACTAAGAGCGCGCGATTCCTACTGTCAACGCTTCCACCGTGCGTCTTCGACCCCGGGAGCCCCATGAGCGCGAAAGTCCGATCGACCCCCGCCCCCACCCCGTTCTCGCACCCCCTGCACCTGGCCGCACTGGCCCTGCTGGCCGGGGTGATCGTGGCCCTGCAGGCGTTCCGCTCCGCGGACCCCGAGCTCTGGTGGCAGCTCGCGGTGGGTCGCCACACCCTGTCGCACGGCCTGCCGGGCGCCTCGTTCGGCACGTGGTTCGATCCCGGCACCCCGGCCGCGCCGCCGCACGCGCTCGCGGGCGCGCTGCTGGCAGCCCTCTGGGGCGCGTTCGGCACGGCGGCGCCGCTCGTGCAGCGCTCGCTGCTGGCGCTTGCGGCGTTCGCGGTGGCGATCGTCGCCGCGCACCGGACCGGCCCGGGGGCAAAGGCCCCGGCGGCCCCGCACGCCTCGTTCGCGCTCGTGGCGCTGGTGGGCTGGTGCGCGCTGGCGGGGCGAGGGTTCTGGCAGGCGCATCCGCTCCACCTCGCGGCGCTGCTGCTGGCGCTGCTGCTGGCGGCGCTCGAAGCGTGGCGCACGGGCGCGGACCGGGCGGCGTGGGCGCTGCCGGTGATCACGCTGGCGTGGGCGTTCGCCGACGCGAGCTGGCCGGTCGCCGCGGGCGTGCTGCTGGCCTACCTCGCGGACGCGTGGCTGCGGCGCGACCCGCGTGCACGCACGCTCACGATCCTCGTGCTGGTGTCGCTCGCGGCCACGGCGCTGCAGCCGGGCGGCCTCGACGCGGTGGCCGCGCTCGCGACGTTCGCGACGTCCACCCGGCACGAGCCGCTGTTCCGCACGATTCCCGACCTGATGCCGCTCGGGCGTGCGACGGGGCTGCGCACGCTGGCGCCGGCGTTGATGGTGGCGTGGCCGCTCGCGGTGCTGTTCGCCCCCGGCCGCAGCCGCGACTGGGCGGCGCTGATCGTGTCCGCGGGGCTCGCGGCACTCGCGTTCGCCGGCGCCCGCTTCCTGGGCCTGTGGGCGGTGGGCTGCGGGCTGCTGCTGGGACGCGACGTCGTGCGCTGGATCGCGGCGCGCGGGCCGCGCTCGCCGGTGGTGCGCGCGGCACTCGCCGTGGTGGCGCTCGCGGTGGTGGTCACGATGGGCCTGC
>JBGAMH010000307.1:0-4730 GCA_044223135.1 Candidatus Eiseniibacteriota bacterium
CCGGTGGTGGCGTCGATCGCGGCGAGCCCGTTGCGCGGCTGGCCGCCGACCGTGGAGAAGTCGCCACCCACGTAGACCGTGCCGCCCGAGGCGGCCAGCGCGTACACGAACTTGCCCACGGTCACCGCCGGCGTCGCGAGCGTGGCCAGCGCAGTGCCCGCGTCGAGCGCCGCGAACTGCCGCACGCTCTGCCCACCGATCGTGGTGAAGCCGCCGCCGGCCGCGAACACGGTGCCGCCCGCCACGGCCACGTCGCCCACCGCGCCGTTCGCCTGGGCGTCCCACGCGGTGACGTCGCCCGTGGTCGCGTCGATCGCGGCCAGTCCCGTGCGCGGCAGGCCGCCCGCGTGATCGAACGTGCCCGCGGCGTACACGGTGGAGCCCGACACGGCCAGTGCGTACACGCCGCCATTCGTCACGCCGGGGTTCCACGGCGCCACCGAGCCGTCGGCCAGCACGTGCGCGAGGCCGTTGCGCGCGAACGCGCCCACGCGCGTGAAGTCGCCGCCCAGCCACCAGCCGCCCGCGCCGTCGGGCTGCGCCGCGCGCACGGTGCCCACCACCTTCGGGAATGCGGTCGCGGGCGCGCCGGTCGCGCCGTTCACCGGTACCGCGGCGCCGGTGTGCGGGCCCACGTACGTGAACGTGCCGCCCACGAACAGCGTGTTGCCCGAGCGCACCACGGCGCGCACGGAGCCGTTCGTGATCCACAGCGTGGTGTCGATCGCCTGCGCGAAGGCGCGACTCGTGGCCAGCGCGGCGACGGCGCCGCACGCGAGCATGATCTGCGGGTATCGGAACGGCCGAGCGAGCCGCGCGATCGCGCCTCGCATCCCCGGGAACGCACGACGGGACATGGCACCTCCAGCAGCGTGGAGCGGTGTCGAACACGTCGGGGGATGGCGCGAAACGGCGTGGCGCGACGTTCGCATGGGAATCGCATCCGGACGTCGCGCCGCGCGCTCATGCTCTCACGGGGAAACGCGCCGGCTCAACGCCGAAGATCGCTGTCGAGGGCATGGATACCTGCGTACCAGTGCTGCGGCAGTCGCGTCGCCGGTATAGTCGCGGCGCCTCTTTTTGCCTCCCACATGCCCTGCACCGCCCGCCGCGATCGCGCGGGCTTCGGAGCCTTCGATGGAAGTGCTGCTCACGCTGAACGGCCGCGAACGACGCGCCGAAGTGCGCCCCGGCGAAACGCTTCTGGACCTGCTGCGCCGCCCGGGCGGCGTGATCTCCCCCAAGCGCGGCTGCACGCCGGCGGGCCAGTGCGGCGCGTGCGTGGCGCTGGTGAACGGCGAGCCCAAGTCCACGTGCACGATCGCCGCCGACCAGTGCGACGGGCTCGACGTGGTCACGGTGGAAGGCCTGCCCGAATCCGAGCGCGACCTGTTCGCGCGCGCGTTCGCGCACACGCACGCGCTGCAGTGCGGCTTCTGCACGCCGGGGCTGGTGATCCGCGCACACCACCTGCTGCGCGGCAACCCGCGGCCCTCGCGAGACGAGATCGTGCGCTCGCTGGACGAGCACTACTGCCGCTGCACGGGCTGGCTGCGCGTGGTCGAGGGCATCGAGCTGGTGGCCGCGGTGCTGCGCGGCGAGCCGTTTCCCGCCACCGACGTGGACGGCGGCGTGGGCGCCAACATCGAGCGCTACCGCGGCCGCGAACTGGCGCTGGGCGAGCGCCCGTTCGTGGACGACCTGCACCGCCCGGGCATGCTGCACGGCGCGGTGACGCTGGCCGCGCACGCGCGCGCGCGCGTGGTGGGCATCGACACGACGCGCGCGAAGGCGGCACCCGGCGTGGTGGCGGTGATCACCGCGGCCGACGTGCCGGGCGACCGCTGGAACGGGCTCATCCACCAGGACTGGCCGTGCATGGTGGCCGTGGGCGAAGACGTGCGCTACGTGGGCGACGTGGTGGCCGCGGTCGCCGCGCACAGCGAGGTCGAGGCGCGCGCCGCCGCCCAACTGGTGGACGTGACGTACGAGGTGCTGCCCGCGGTGACGAGCCCCGAGGACTCGCTCGCGCCGGGCGCACCGCAGGTGAACCCGAAGCACGCGAACCTGCTGAGCCATTCGGTGATCCGCCGCGGCGACGTGGATGCGGCGCTGGCCGCGAGCGCGCACGTGGTGAGCGGCTCGTGGAAGACGCAGCGCATCGAGCACCTGTTCCTGGAGCCCGAGTGCGCGCTCGCCGAGCCCACGCCCGAGGGCGGCTTGCACCTGTGGTCGCAGGGCCAGGGCGTGTTCGACGACCGCCGGCAGGTGGCAAAGCTTCTGGCGATCGACGAAGAGCGCGTGTTCGTGGAGCTGGTGCCCAACGGCGGCGCGTTCGGCGGCAAGGAGGACATGACGATCCAGGGACACGCCGCGCTGCTGGCGTGGGCCACGAAGCGCCCGGTGAAGCTGGCGCTGTCGCGCAAGGAATCGATCCGCGTGCACCCCAAGCGGCACCCGATCTCGATCGAGCTGACCGCGGGCTGCGACGCCAAGGGCCTGCTCACCGCCGTGAAGGCGCGCTTCGTGGGCGACTCGGGCGCGTACGCGAGCGTGGGCATGAAGGTGCTGGAGCGCGCGGCCGGCCACGGCTGCGGCCCGTACGTGGTGCCCAACGTGGACATCGAGGCGAAGGCCGCGTACACCAACAACCCGCCGTGCGGCGCCATGCGCGGCTTCGGCGTGCCGCAGGCCGCGTTCGCGATCGAGGCCGCGCTCGACACGATGGCCGCCAAGGTGGGCATCGACCGCTGGGAGATCCGCTGGCGCAACGCCGTGGAAGTGGGCAGCACGCTCACCACCGGGCAGATCATCGAGAAGTCGGTGGGCCTCAAGGAGACGCTGCTCGCCGTGAAGGACAAGTTCCTCGCGTGGGACGGCGCGGGCCGCGCGGTGGGCATCGCGTGCGGCTACAAGAACAGCGGCCTCGGCAACGGCGTGGTGGAATGGGGCAAGGCGCGCCTGGTGGTGGAGAAGGACGGCACCGTCACCGTGTACCAGGGCTACACCGAGATGGGCCAGGGCCTGATGACGATCCTGCAGCAGTTCTCGGCCGAGGTGACGGGCCTGCCCGCGAGCACGTTCCGCCCGCGCGTGGACGCCACGTTCGCGCTGGGCTGCGGCCAGACCACCGGCTCGCGCGGCACGCTGTTCGCCGGCAACGCCGTGACGAGCGCCGCGCGCAAGCTGCGCGCCGACCTCGACGCGGGCCGGTCGCTGGCCGAACTGGCGGGCACCGTGTACGCCGCGGACGTCGTGGTGGAGGACACCACGCCGTTGGGCGCCACCGGCCGCGTGAAGACGCACACCAGCTACGGCTTCGCCACGCAGGTGGTGCTGCTGGACGCGAACGGCCGCGTGGAGCGCGTGGTGGCCGCGCACGACGTGGGCCGCGCGGTGAACCCCGGGCTCGTGCGCGGGCAGATCGAAGGCGCCGTGCACATGGGCCTCGGGTATGCGCTCACCGAAGAGCTGCCGTGCGTGGACGGCATGCCCGTGACGTTCTCGATGTACCAGATCGGCCCGCTGCGGGCGAAGGACATGCCCGAGGTGGACGTGATCGTGGTGGAAGCGCCCGAGCCCGAGGGCCCGTTCGGCGCGAAGGGACTTGGCGAGATCGGCCTGGTGCCCACCGCCGCCGCCGTGGCCGGCGCGCTCGAGAAGTTCGACGGCGTGCGCCGCACCGTGCTGCCCATGAAGGACTCGCCGGCCGCGAAGGCGTACAGCGTGGGCCGCATCCGCACCAAGGCGCCGCGGGAGACGTGGCGGTGACCGGCACGCGCACCGTGCTCCGCTCGCCCGCCGGCGGCGGCCGCAGCTTCGCGCCGGGAGTCGGCGGCGGGCCGCGCTTCGCGCCGTACAGCCCCGGCGCCGGCCGCGACGCGAACGCCGACCCGCGCGGCTACGTGAACGGGCACACGCACATGTACAGCGCGCTCGCGCCGTACGGCATGCCCGCGGCCAAGCCCGCGCCCGAGAACTTCGTGCAGATCCTGGAAGCCGTGTGGTGGCGGCTCGACCGCGCGCTGGACGAAGCGTCCATCCGCGCGTCGGCGCGGCTGTACGCCGCCGAGTCGCTGCTGTCGGGCACCGTGGCACTGGTGGATCACCACGAGTCGCCCCACGTGATCGAAGGCTCGCTGGAACTGCTGGCCGACGCGTGCGAGGAGATGGGCATGCGCGCCGTGCTCACGTACGGCGCCACCGAACGCAACGGCGGTCGCGAAGAGGCGCAGGCCGGGCTCGCCGAGTGCCGGCGCTTCATCACCACCAACCGGCGCGCGCTGGTGCGCGGCGTGGTGGGGCTGCACGCCTCGTTCACCGTGAGCGACGACACCGTGCGCGAAGCCGGCGACCTGTGCCGCGAACTCGACACCGTGCTGCACGTGCACGTGGCCGAGGACGGCGCCGACGTGGACGACGCCGTGCGCCGCGGCTGGGAGAGCCCCGTGGAGCGCATGCTGTCGCTGGGCGCGCTGCCCGCCGGATCGCTGATGGCGCACGGCGTGCACCTGAGCGCGCCGCAGGTGCGCGCCGCCGCCGCGCGCGGCCTGTGGCTGCTGCACAACCCGCGCAGCAACGAGGGGAACCGCGTGGGCTGGGCCGGCAACCTGTCGGCCAGCGCGCGCGTGACGCTGGGCACCGACGGCTACCCCAGCGACCTGCGCGTGGAGCGCGACGCGCTGCACCGCATCGCGCGCGAGCAGGCCGACGCCGTGGACGCCTCCACG
>JBGAMH010000308.1:0-4679 GCA_044223135.1 Candidatus Eiseniibacteriota bacterium
GCCGAGCATCCGGCGCTCGCGGCGCTGCCGCGCATCGTCGACCTGTCGCAGGACCATCGCGCCGCCCGGGGCTGGACGTACGGCCTGCCCGAGGCGTTCCGCGCCTCGATCCCGGGCGCCGCGCGCATCGCCAACCCGGGCTGCTATCCCACGGCGGCCACGCTCGCCGCGCTCCCGGCGCTCGAGCGCGGCTGGATCGCGGGGCCCGTCACCGTGGTCGCGCTGTCGGGGGTCTCCGGCGCCGGCCGCACCGCCACGCTGCGCACGTCGTACGTGGAGGTGACGGGCGGCGCGGGCTTCTACAAGGTGGGCGAAGGCCACGCGCACGTGCCCGAGATGTCGCGCACGTTCGAGCGGCTGTCGGGCGCGCCGGTGCCGGTGGCGTTCGCGCCGCAGCTGGTGCCCATGGCGCGCGGCATCCTGGCCACGGTCACGGTGACGCTGGCTTCACCGGTGGAACCCGCCGCCGCGCACGCGGCGTACTCCGCCCGGTACTCCGACGAGCCCTTCGTGCGCGTGCTGCCCGAGGGCGAGTGGCCCGCGACGCACGCCGTGCAGGGCAGCAACCGCTGCGACGTGGCGGTCACCACCGTGCACGGCGGCCGCACGCTGCTCGCCACGGCGGCGATCGACAACCTCGTGAAGGGCGCGGCCGGGCAGGCCGTGCAGAACCTGAACGTGCTGCTGGGCCTGCCGGAAGCCACCGGCCTGCCGATGCACGGGAGGCCGTGGTGACGACGGCGCCCCGGGTGCACGGCGCGCTGTCGGCAGCGAGCGCCACGGCGGCGGACGAGCGGGGGACCCGGCGCGGGACGCCGGGCGCGCTCGACGCCCGCCGCGGGGAGCGTGCGCGCGCATCGGCGGCCGGTCCGCTGGTGCTGAAGCTGGGTGGTCGGGCGTTGTCGGCGCCGGGAGCGCTGACCACGTTCGCCGCCTCGCTCGCGCGCCGCTCCTCGAGCGCGCTGCTCGTGCACGGCGGCGGCGCCGAGGTGACCGACTGGTGCGCGCGGCTCGGCATCGAGTCGCGCTTCGAGAACGGCCTGCGCGTGACCGACGACGCCACGCTCGAGGTGACGGCGGCGGTGCTCGCGGGGCTCGCGAACAAGCGGCTCGTGGCGGCGCTGCGCGCGGCGGGCGTGAACGCGGTGGGGCTCGCCGCGCTGGACGGCGGCGTGCTGCAGGTGCGGCGCCATCCGGACGCCGCGCTCGGCGCGGTGGGCGTGCCCACCGGCGCGGACGCGTCGCTGCTGCGGCTGCTGCTGGCGGCGGGCCGCGTGCCCGTGCTGGCGAGCCTCGCCGCCGACGGCGAGGCGCTGCTCAACGTCAACGCCGACGACGCCGCGGCGGCGATCGCCGCGGCCGTGGGCGCGTCGCAGCTGGTGCTGCTGTCCGACACGCCGGGCCTGAAGCTCGGCGGCCAGGTGGTGCGCGCGCTGGACGGCGCGCAGCTGAACGCCGCGATCGCGTCGCCCGACGTGACGGGCGGCATGAAGCCGAAGCTCGCCGCGGCCGCCGCCGCGATCGAGGGCGGAGTACCCGTGGTGCACATCGCCGACTGGCAGGGCGACGCCACGCTCGAGGCCGTCTGCTCGGGCGGCGCTCCCGGCACCCGCATCGTGGCGGCGCACGCCACCCTGGAGGATGTCCGTGGCTGAGACGCTCGCGGCTCCCGTCGCCGGCACGGCGACGCCGCCCGCTCCCGCTCCGATCCCGGCCGGCTTCGCCGCCGACGAGACGGCGCTCTTCGCGCCCAACTATCCGCTGCCGCGCCTCGAACTGGCGCGCGGCGAGGGCGTGCGCGTGTGGGACGTGCTCGGCCGCGAATACCTCGACTTCACCTCGGGCATCGCGGTGCTGGCGCTGGGCCACGCGCCGGAAGGGCTCGCCGAGGCGGTGGCGAAGCAGATGAACACGCTCGGTCACTGCTCGAACCTGTACGCGAACCGGCCGGCGATCGAACTCGCGCGCGAGCTGCTCGCGGCCACGGGCTGGGGCCGCGCGTTCTTCTGCAACTCGGGCGCCGAGGCGAACGAGGCGGCGCTCAAGTTCGCGCGCGCGCGCGCCGGCGCGAAGGGACTGCCCGGTCGCGACATCCTCGCGTTCCACGGCGGCTTCCACGGCCGCACGGCGTTCGCGCTCGCCGCCACGCACCACCCGGACTACCGCGCGCCGTTCGAGCCGCTGGTGCCGGGCATCCGCTTCGCGCCGTTCGGCGACGTGGCAGCGCTCGACACGGTGCTCGACGCGAACGTGTGCGCCGTGATCGTGGAGCCCGTGCAGGGCGAAGCCGGCGTGATCGCGGCGTCGCGCGACTTCCTGCAGGCGCTGCGCGAGCGCACCGAGGCGACGGGCGCGGCGCTGATCTTCGACGAGGTGCAGACGGGCATGGGCCGCACGGGCCGGCTGCTCGCGGCCGAGCACTACGGGGTGATGCCGGACTACGTCACGCTGAGCAAGGCGCTCGGCAACGGTTTCCCGGTGGCGGCGGTGCTGATGACCGCCGACGCGGCGGCGACGCTGAAGCCCGGGATGCACGGCTGCACGTTCGGCGGCGGCGCCCCGGCCGCGACGGCCGCGCGCTTCGTGCTGGAGCGCGTCTCGCAGCCGGCGTTCCTCGAGCGCGTGCGCCGCGTGGGCCGCCACCTGGGCGCGGCGCTGGAATCGCTCGCGCAGCGCCACGCCGGCGTGAAGGAAGCGCGCGGGCTCGGCCTGCTGCGCGCCATCGAACTCTCGCCCGGCGCGCCGTACGACGCGCCGACGCTGATCGCCGCGGCCCGCGAGCGCGGGCTGCTGCTGGTGCGCGGTGGCGAACGCGCCATCCGCGTGATCCCCCCGCTCACCGTGACCGAAGTGGAAGTGGAAGACGCCATCGGAAAACTGGACGCCGCCCTTGCGGCGCACGAAGGGCGATGAGGAAGCCGAGCACAAGGCGGCGACCGAGTGCGACCACGTCGATAGTCGACGTGGTGCCCGGAGTCGTATCGAACAGATACGTCGCAGCGAGGAGCGAGGGAGCCAACGCAGTGATCGGGTTCCGCATCGACCTGTTAGCGAAAGGAGCGCAGCAATGACGAAGCCCCAGGTGAAGAAGGCCGTGCTCGCGTACTCGGGTGGCCTCGACACGAGCATCATCGTGCCGTGGCTCAAGGAGCACTACGGCTGCGAGGTCGTCTGCTACTGCTCCAACGTGGGCCAGGGCGGTGACGAGCTGTCGGGCCTCGAAGCGAAGGCACGCCAGATCGGCGCCGACGACGTGGTGGTGGAAGACCTGCGCGTGCCGTTCCTGCGCGACTTCGTGTTCCCGTCGCTGCGCGCGGGCGCGGTGTACGAGGGCCGCTACCTGCTGGGCACGTCGCTGGCGCGTCCGCTGATCGCGTCGCGGCAGGTGTGGTGCGCCGAGCGCGTGGGCGCCGACGCGCTGGCGCACGGCTGCACCGGCAAGGGCAACGACCAGGTGCGCTTCGAGCTGGCGTACATGGCGCTGGCGCCGCAGATGAAGGTGCTGGCCCCGTGGCGCGAGTGGGACATCACGTCCCGCGAGGACGCGCTCGCGTACGCCGAAAAGCACGGCATCCCGGTGGCGCAGAAGAAGAGCGATCTCTTCTCGCGCGACGCGAACCTCTGGCACCTCTCGCACGAGGGCGGCCCGCTCGAGGATCCCGCGCAGATCGCGCCCGAGTCGATGTACAAGCTCACCGCGCACGCCGACGCCCAGCCGTCCACGCCCGAGATCGTGACCGTGGGCTTCGAGGGCGGCCGGCCCGTGTCGCTGAACGGCCGCCGCCTGGGCCCGGTGGAGCTGGTGAGCGAGCTCAACGCGATCGCCGGCCGCCACGGCGTGGGCCGCGTGGACATCGTGGAGAGCCGCCTGGTGGGCATGAAGTCGCGCGGCGTGTACGAGACGCCCGCCGGCACCGTGCTGCACGAGGCGCTCGAGGACCTGTGCCGCCTGGTGCTGCCGCACGACCTGCTGCGCACGCGCACGGAGCTGGCGCCGCGCTACGCCGACCTCGTGTACGCGGGCCTGTGGTTCTCGCCGCTGCGCCGCGCGCTGCAGTCGTTCGTCGACACCGCGCTGGAGGCGGCCACGGGCGAAGTGAGCCTCGAGCTGTTCCACGGCCGCGCGAACGTCGTGGCGCGCACGAGCCCGCACACGCTCTACCGCCCCGACCTCGCGTCGTTCGACATGACGGGCTACAACGCGCAGCACGCGGAAGGCTTCATCCGCCTGTTCGGCATGCCGCTGGCGACGGCCGCGTGGCGCGCCAAGGGCGGCAGCGAACTCGCGAACGGCAATGGCACGAACGGGAACGGCGCGAACGGGAACGGCAAGGCCGATCCCGAGCTGGAGCCGGCGGAGACCGCCCGTGGCTGACGCCGTCTGGAAGGGCCGGCTCGCCGGCGGGCTCGACCCGCGCGCGCAGGCCCTGAACGACTCGCTGCCCGTGGACCAGCGCCTGTGGCCCGAGGAGCTGGCCCTGTCGCGCGCGTACGCCGCCTCGCTCGCCGAGTGCGGCGTGCTCGACGCGCCGTCGCACGACGCGCTCGGGGGGGCGTGCGACGCGCTCGAGTCCGACCTCGCCACCGGCGCCGCGACGCTCGCCGGCGAGGACGTGCACTCGGCCGTGGAGGCCGCGCTCGAACAGCGCTGCGGCGAGCCCGCGCGGCGCCTGCACACC
>JBGAMH010000309.1:0-4613 GCA_044223135.1 Candidatus Eiseniibacteriota bacterium
TGACGCGCGCGTCCGCCCGGGCGGCAGGAGTTGCCGCCGCGGCCGGACGTGCGCCGTGCCCGACCGGCGCAAACCCCCGCGCGCGCGTGCGATCGGCGGCGGCACTCCGCGCGGCACGCGCGTTGCAGTCCGACGGCGGACCCATACGGGAGGACGCATGCCGCTGCAGGGAATCCTGAACACCGCGCGCACGCTGTCGTACTGGACGCGACGGCAGGACGTGACCGCGAACAACCTCGCGAACGCCGGGGCCGACGGCTTCAAGGGCGACCGGCTCGTGGCCCGGGCGCTCGACGGCATGCGCTCGCCGGTGCCGGCGCGCGACCTGGACCTGGGCCAGGGCAGCTTCCGCGAGACGGGGCGCCCGCTCGACGTCGCGCTCGACGGGGACGGCTTCCTCGTGGTCGGCACGCCGCAGGGCGAGCGGCTCACGCGCGGCGGCTCGCTGCGGCTCGACGCCGCCGGACGGCTCACCGACTCCCACGGCGATCCCGTGCTCGGCCTGAATGGACCGCTCGTGCTGCGGGGCGGGCAGGTCGAGATCCGCGGCGACGGCACCGTGCTCGTGGACGGCGCCACGGCGGGCGAACTGCGCCGCGTGCTGGTGGAGGACAAGAGCACGCTCCTCAAGGAGGGCTTCGGCCGCTTCCGCACCAGCGGGCGCGTGCGGCCGGCGGTGGACGAGGGCCCGATGCTGCGGCAGGGAGCGGTCGAGGAATCGAACGTCGATCCGGTCACCACCATGGTGGACCTGGTCACCATCCAGCGCGCGTACGGCGCGAACGTCGACGCGCTGCGCGCGATGGACAGCGTCCTCGCGGCGGTCGCGAACGAAGTCGGAAAGGTCTGAGCCCGGCGGCGACGCCGGACCCGGGGGGGGAACGCATGAACTCCAGTCTTCGCACGTCCGCCAGCGGCATGGCCGCGCAGCAGCGGATGATCGACGTGATCGCGAACAACCTCGCGAACGTCAACACCACCGGCTTCAAGCGCAGCCGCGTGAGCTTCGAGGACGTGCTGTACGAGAACCTCGAGGGCGCGCGCATCGTCAATTACCAGTCCGCTTCCACCGTCGGACCCGTGCAGGTGGGCAAGGGCGTCCGCGTGCAGGCGATCACCCGTCTGCACGGCCAGGGCGCGCCCGAGACCACGTCGCGGCCGATGGACTTCGCGATCGAGGGCGACGGCTTCTTCCAGGTGCGCCGGCCCGACGACACGGTGGCGTACACGCGCGACGGCAGCTTCACGATCTCCGACCGCGGCGTGCTCACGACGCACGACGGCTACACGCTGCTGCCCGGCGTGACCGTGCCGAGCGACGCCACCGAGGTGACGGTGTCCCCGAACGGCACGGTGAGCATCCTGCAATCGGGCCAGTCGACCCCGACCGAGATCGGGCGGCTCGAACTCGCGCGCTTCCTGAACCCGAACGGGCTCGAGGCGGTGGGCGAGAACGAGTACATCGAGACCGCGGCCTCGGGAGAGCCGCTCACGGGCTTCCCGCAGGAGGAGGGCTTCGGCCGCCTGCTGCAGGGGGCGCTCGAATCGAGCAACGTCGAGATCGTGCAGGAGATGACGGACATGATCGCCGCCCAGCGGGCGTACGAGATCAACGCCAAGGCCATCCGCACGGCCGAGGACATGATGCAGGCCACGCATGACATCATCCGGTAGGGTGCTCGTGTTCCTCTCCCTGCACACGCTGCTGGCGCTGCCGCCCGACACGACCGGGCTCGTCGCGCCCGTGCCCCGCGCGCTCGCGCGCCGCGTGGCCGAACGTTTCGCCGAGGCGTGGGACCTGCCCACGTCGTCCGTGCGCCTCACCTGGGGGCGCGGCACCGCGGCCCGGCCGCTGTCCGACGACGCCGCGTTCCGCGTGCTCGGTCGCGGCACCGGCGGCTGGTATGCCGTGGTGTTCGATCCCACCGAGCGTTCCGCGCTCGCACTGCAGGTGCGCGTGGGCGTGGTCGAGAGCACGTGCGTGGCCGCGCGGGCGCTGTCGCGGGGCGACACGCTGGGCGAGCGCGACCTGCGCGTGGAACGCCGCGTGCGCTGGGGCGCTCCCGAGTCGCGTGCGCTGGCGGCCGCCGAGCGGCCGTCCGCGGGCTGGGAGGTGCGCCGCGCGGTGGCCGAGGGCGAGGTGCTCGAATGGCCGTCGGTGGCGCCGCCGCCGATGGTGGTGGCCGGCCAGACCGTGCGGCTGGAGTGGGTGCGTGAGGGCGTGCGCGTGGCGCTCACCGGCATCGCGCTGAACGACGCGCGGCGCGGCGAGACCGTGCGGGCGCGCGTGCCGGAGCGGCCGGCGCGCCTGACGGCCACGGTGACCGCGCCGGGCGTGGCCGAACTGCCCGCTTCGGGAACGGGGGTGTCGCGATGATCCGACGACTGTCCGCCGTGTTCGCGGCCGTGCTGATGCTGGCCGGCGCGGGCGCCGCGTCGGCGCAGGTCGCGGCCGACAGCGCCGCGACGGCCGCCGAGGCCGCCGCCACGGCGGCGCGCGCCGACTCGCTGGCCGCCGCCGCGCGCGCCGACAGCGCCGCCGCGTTCCGCCGCTCGCGCATGCTGCGCGCGTCGTGGCTCAGCGACCGCCTGCCGCTCGAGGCGGGCGACCTGCTCACCGTGATCGTGGACGAGGAGACCGTCGCGAAGGAGCGCGTGTCCACGGTCGCGTCGGCGAAGCGCGGCCAGAGTGCCGACCTGAACGGGGGGCTGTCCGCCGACGCGCGCATCGGCCCGTGGAAGGCGTTCGGCACCTCGCTCGACAACGACTCGCGCGACGTGGGCGAGGCCGGCCGGTCCGGCGGGCTCACCGCCGTGCTGACGGTGCGCGTGGTCGAGGTGGCGCCGAACGGCGTCGCGAAGATCTCCGGCACGAAGAAGGTGGTGGTGGACGGCCGGCCGCAGGAAGTGAGCCTGACCGGCTGGGTGCGTTCCGAGGACGTCGACATCCGTCACCAGGTCTCGTCGGGAGCGATCGCCGACGCCGTCATCGACTACCGGGGCAAGAAGATCGGGCCGCGCAGCGGCATCCTCGGCAACATCCTCAACATCCTGTGGCCATGAGACGCGTGTGCTTCGCGGCGCTGGCGCCGCTCGTGCTGATGCTGTCGCTCGCTCCCGCCGCGCACGCCGCCCGCGTGGCCGACCTCACGCACCACGCGGGCGACGTGCCGCGACGGCTCGTGGGCTACGGGCTCGTCACCGGGCTCGACGGCACCGGGGACCGGAGCTTCGGCCTCGGGGCGTCGAACTCGCCGTCGGTGCGCTCGGTGCTGCGGCTGCTGCAGCGCTTCGGCGTGGAGGTGCCCGCCGGGCAGCTGCGGCTGCGCAACGTGGCGGCCGTGCTCGTGACCGCGGAGCTGTCGCCGTGGCTGCGGCAGGGCGGCCGTTTCGACGTGCAGGTGAGCGCGATCGCGGACGCCGTCTCGCTGCGGGGCGGCGTGCTGTGGGCGACGCCGCTGCTCGCCGACCCGGGTCAGCCGCCGATCGGCACCGCGCAGGGGCCGCTGCTGTCGGCCGGCGACGAGCCCGGGCGTGGCTGGGGAGCCGCGCACGCGAACGCGGCGCGCCTGCCGGACGGCGGCGTGCTCGAGGTGGACCCGCCGGCCCCGCTGGCGCTCGGCGGCAGCCTGCTGCTGGACGCGCCCGACCTGGGGCTCGCACAACGCATCGCCGACGCCGTGAACGGGGCATTCGGCGCGGGCACCGCGACCGCCCAAGACCCGGGAACGGTGGCCCTTCAGCCGAAGGTGGGAGCCACCGAGACTCTCGTCGGGTTCCTGGCTGCGGTGGACACCGTCGCCGTCCTCGAGTCGGCGCGTCCGCGGATCGTCATCGACGCTCGTGCGGGCACGCTGGTCGCGGGCGGGGACCTCACCGTGAGCCCGGCGGTGATCCAGCACCGCGGCATCACGCTCGAAATCGGCGGGACGCGCGCGGCGGCGGACACCACCGCCGGCTTCGTGCGATTCGCGCCGTCCGCGTCGGTGCAGGACGTGGCGGCCGGGCTGCACGCGGCCGGGGTCCAGGGGGCGGACATGGGCTCCATCTTCGAGGCGTTGCGCGCCGCCGGCGCGCTGCGCGCCGAGGTGGTGATCCGATGACGGTGGATCGCGTCACCGGCGGCACGCCCGCCGCGCGGGACGCACATGCCGAGCTGCGGCGCCTGTCGCAGCAGCTCGAAGCGGTGTTCCTGAACCAGCTGCTCCAGGCGATGCGCGCGAGCGTGCCGCAGGAGAACAGCCTGTCCGGGCCGGGGGGGGAGATGTTCCAGTCGATGCTCGACGAGAAGATGGCGAGCGAGGCGGCCACGCGGCAGACGCGCGGGCTCGCCGACGCGCTGTATCGCCAGCTCGCGCGCCGGCTGGACGCGGCTCCCGCCGGCAAGCCGTGAACGGGACGATCGCGATGGAGAGACCGGTGACGCATCCCCTGGACGACCTGGTGGTCACGCTGCGCGGAGAGACCGAACGCATCCTCGAACTGAAGGCGGCGCTCGTGCGCCAGCGCGAGCACGTGGCGCGGCAGGACCCCGCCGCGGACGCCGCCGGCGCCGACGAGATCTCGCGGCTGCTGCTCGCGGTGGACGAGACGCGCAAGCAGCGCCTGGCCAC
>JBGAMH010000310.1:0-4526 GCA_044223135.1 Candidatus Eiseniibacteriota bacterium
CGTCGAACACCCCCACATCGGCGTCGCCGGCGCGCGGCAGCGACCAGCGCACGCGCACCTCGCCGCGCGCGGGGTTGGGCCACGCCGCGTCGATGCGCAGCGGACGCGTCGCGGCGAGCGCCGCCACGTCGACGGTGTTCCGCGACTGCAGCACGATCACGCTGTTGCGCGGCAGCCGGATCACGAGCGCATTGGGGTAGCCGTCCTGCTCCTGCGCGATCGCGTTCAGCGTGCCGGCGTTGACGGCGCCGGTGCCGCCCCACGCGCTGGCCTGCGAGTTGAGCCGTTCGATCCAGCCGCCCGCGAGCGGCGCGCCGATCACGTACGAGGGGAAGTCGGTGTCGGCGGGGTTCGAGATCACCAGGTAGAGCCGCCCTTGGTCGTCGTACCGCAGCCACGCCATCACGCCGTCGTTGTAGTTCGTGTGCGTGGGCAGGCTCGGGGCGTCGGCGCGAAACGCCGCCACGTGCGTGCGCAGGCCGAGCAGCTCCTGCACGAATCCGTAGTACCCGGCGTTCGCGGAGCGCTTCGACCAGTCGATGCGATGGGCCTGCGCGGTGCCGAAGTCCGCCGTCTCCAGCCATTCGTTGCCCATCAGGAACGCGGGCACGCCGGGCGTGAGCATGAGCAGGCCCATCGCCACGCGCATGCGCGCGCTCGCCGAGTCCGCGATCACGCCCGGCGTGGGGGCGACGTCCTTCACGAACCGGTGCGCGGGCGTCCACGCGTCGTCGTGCAGTTCGAAGTAGTTGAACGACTGCCGGCCGCTCGACAGGCCGCCGATCGGCGTGCGCAGCTGTTCGACGTTGCCGGGCCAGTAGAAGCCGCTCGCCTGCGGCACGCTGTAGCGCAGGTTGCCGCGGTAGTCGCCGTTGTAGGTGGCGTCGAAGCCCGCACCGCCCAGTGACGAGGGAAGCACCACGTTCGCGCGCACGGGGAAGTACTCCGCGATGCGCACCGCATCGGTGTAGCGGCGCTCGACCTCGTCGTTGAAGCGCTGCATCAGCGCCCAGCCCTGCGTGGTGTGCGGCGGGTTGGCCATGTACGCGGCGGCGTCCATGCGGAAACCGTCCACGTGGTACTCCTCGAGCCAGTGCAGCGCGCTGTGCACGTACCAGTCGTCCACGCCGGCGCGGCCGAACGCGGCCTGCGGCCCCCATGGCGTGTTCGCGTTCGGCGTCTCGAAGAACAGCTGCGAGCCGTCGTAGTTCCACAGCAGGCGGTAGTCGCCGTCGAAGTGGTTCCAGACGATGTCGCACAGCACGGCGATGCCCTCGCGGTGGAACGCGTCGACGAGCGTCTTGAAGTCGTCCGGCGAGCCGTACTCGAACTGCGGGGACCACGGGGTGAGCGTGGAGTAGCCCGCGTACGTCAGGATCGGCGTGGACGTGACCGGGTTCAGCATCACGGCGTTCACGCCCAGCCGGGCCAGTTCGTGCGCACGCGCGGCCACGTCCACGAAGCGCGCCGGGAACGGCGTCCCGCCGTGCGGGTCGTTCAGCCCGCAGAACGTGCCCACGTTGAGCTGGTAGACCGCCATCTGCTCGAGCGGCGGCGTGCGCCACGCGGAGTCGGTCCACGCGAACGTCGTGGGGTCCGCGATGCGCGAGTTCCACAGGAAGCTCGCCGGGTCGAGCACGCGGCCGCGCGCGTCGATGCTCCACGTGGACGTGACGGGGAAGTAGTACTTGTACTGCTGGTTCACGGTGGCCGCGGGTACGCGCGCCACGAAGTCCGAGCCCACGCGCTGCATGGCGGTGATGCCCCAGCCGTTGAACTCGCCGCGGACGTTCGCCACGGGGGCGGCCGGCGCCCACACCTTGAACACCACGCCGCCGCCGGGCAGCGGCGTCGCACCGTACGGAGCGTGCGACAGCGTGGTGAAGTCCACCGTGAAGCCGGAATCGGCGGGCATCGCGGCGCTCGTCCCCGACGCGCTCACGTACGCGCGCGCCGCGCCGTCCTGCAGCTCGAAGAAGTAGCCGAACTGCGCACCGCTCGACGCGGGCACCGTGGCCTCCCACAGGTCGTAGGCGCCGCGCGTGCCGGCCGCCGTGGCGTCGAGCCAGGACGATGCCGTTCCGGTCACGCGCACGCGCACCGCGGTCAGGTCCGAACGCAGCGCGCGCAGCTGCACCGTGAACGCCTCCTGGTCCACCGGGCAGAGCGGCCGGCGGTCCTGCCACGACACGTGGCTCGCGTGCGAGAGGTCGATGACGCCGTCGGGCGCCGCGGCGAAAGCCGGCGCGGCCACGACCAGCAGAAGGAGAAGTGCGAATCGTGCAGCGAACATGCAGGCCTCCCGGTGGGCGACGGGGCGCGCGGCGCGCCCGGGGGAGGGGATCGCGCGCGATGCGGCGACAAGCCTAGCACGCGGCTCCGTGCGAGAACCGCCTCTCGCGCGCGGGACGCGTCGTCCCGTTCACCTGCGGGCGCTCGGACGTAGGAGGGAGGAAGGCCGCCATCGGAACGGAACACCCCTCGGAGGAATCATGCGAGCCCTTTCTCTACTGACCCTCGTCGTGGCGCTCGGCGCCGTGTTCGCGGGCCCGTCGGCGGCCCAATCGACGAATGCCGGCGCGGCCATCGCGATCGGCAGTCCGAGCTACCGGATCCCGGTCGGCATCGCGGTGCAGCCCGACTCGGGCGCGCTCGTGCTGACGGTGGACTTCCGCAGCGGCAGCCCGGACATCTTTGCGCAGCGCGTCGATCGTCATGGCCGCCCCACGCTGGCCGCGGGCGGCGTGTACGTCACGGCGTGGGACCCGAACGAAGCCATCTTCCCGATCGCGGACGGCGCGGGTGGACTGCTCGTGCTCAAGGCCGAGACGCGCGGCGCGACCGGCAAGGACATCGTGGCGTACCGCGTGCTCGCGAACGGCACCATGCCGTACGGACCCTCCGGGCTCGTCGTCTGCAACGCCACGCGCGACCAGAGCCGCCCGTTCCTGATCCCCGGGCCGAGCGGGTTCTTCTACGTCGCGTGGCAGGACGACCGGGCCAACCTCGGCGGCCAGTTCGACATCTACGCGCAGAAGGTGAGCCTGGCCGGCGCCGTGCAGTGGGCGGTGAACGGCATCCCCGTGAACACCGCCGCGTATCGTCCGTGGAGCTACGGGATCAACGAAGTCGCGGCCGACGGCCAGGGCGGGTTGATCCTCACGTGGACCTACAACTCCTACGGCGGTCCCATGCGGGCCCAGCGCGTCAGCTCGGCCGGCGCCCTGCAGTGGACCGCGACCGGCGTGGCTTTCGGGGACGCGTCGTACGGCGCGAGCGGGATCGCGCCCGACGGGCTCGGCGGCGTGTGGGGCATGTACACCGCGTGGGACGGCACGTACAACCGCCCGTATGCCTACCACCTGTTGAGCACGGGCGCGGCGGCGTTCGCGGGCGGCGTGCAGTTCTCCCCCTCGCAGTACGGCGGCACGATCAGCACGTCGATGATCCGCGACGGCACCGGCGGCTGCTTCGCGTTCGTGCAGCCGTGGTACTCGGGTTCCACGAGCACCACCGCGACGATCTACCGGCAGCAGCTCAGCTCCACCGGCACGCTGCTCCGGGGATCCGGCGGCGAGATGTTCGGGGCGTCGCCCGAGTCGCCCCGGATGTTCGACGCGGGGAGCAGCATCATCTACGCCGTCACCGAGCAGGCCTATCCGACCGCGCGCACCATGCTGCGCGTGCAGCGGCTGAACCTCGACGGCACCGCGATCTTCCCCGGCACCGGCACGATCGTGAACCGGCCCGAAGGCACGCTGGGCGTGGCGTATCCGTTCGCGTCGCTGTCCGCCACCGGCGTCACGGCGGTGAGCTGGGGCGACGGGCGCTACAACACGCAGTACTCCGGGCTCTCCTACCAGGGGTTCGGCCAGGCCCTGTCGGCCACGGGCGCCCCGCTGTGGGACGACGCCGAGCGGCCGACGATCGTGTCCGCGAAGGACGCGGCCGCCGACCAGGGCGGCCGGGTGCGCGTGACGTGGAACGCGAGCATCGCCGACCATCCGGCGGCGCGTGCGGCCAAGGGCTACCGGGTGTGGCGGGCGCTCCCCGACGCCGCCGTCGCGTCGTTCTCCAGCGCACGCCCGTCGGGGGACGGGATCTTCCGCGCCGGCGGCCGCACGCTGCTCGCGCTGGCGAACAGCTACTGGGAGATGGCCGGCGAGCAGGCGGCGTCCACGCTGCCGAGCTATGCGCTGACGGTGGCCACGCTGCAGGACTCCATGGCGGGCTCGCCCGCCGACCAGTCGTTCATGGTGGAGGCCTGGGACGACTCGAGTCACCACTGGTTCAGCGACGCGCGCGTGGCGCACTCGGTGGACAACCTGCCGCCGTCCGCGATCACGTCCGCCACCGGGCAGTATGCCGGCGGCTCGACCTCGCTCGCGTGGAGCGCCGTCGCCGACGCGGACCTGTGCTGCTACGAGGTGTTCCGCGGCACGACGCCGGGGTTCGTGCCGAACGACGCGAACCGCGTGCACTCGACCACGGACCAGCTGTGGACGGACGCGTCCGGCCCCAGCGCG
>JBGAMH010000311.1:0-4463 GCA_044223135.1 Candidatus Eiseniibacteriota bacterium
GCGCCTCCGATGGAACAACTGGCCGCGCGGGCAGTTCAGGGCGTTGTCACGCCAACTGGTTCCGGAACCAGTTGCGCCGTCCGCGCAGCCCGGGTGGCAAGCAGCTGCCGCCCAGCCGCCACGCACCGCGGGCGCGGAGCTCTTCGCCCCGCGCCCGCGCCTCACCTCTGCTGCTTCACGCGACTACTGCAGCACGATCTTCTTCTGCGTGGTCTGCCCGCCCGCGGCGAGGCGCGCAAAGTAGACGCCCTTGCCCACCATCGCGCCGCTGTCGGCAGTGCCGTCCCAGCGCGCCGTGAACGAACCGGCCGCGGCGTCCTGGTCGATCAGCGTGCGCACGCGGCGACCCTGCAGGTCGAGGATCGTGAGCGTCACGTGGCCCGACGCGGGCAGGCTGTACTCCAGCCGGCTCGCCGACGCGGGGTTCGCGCCGCCCAGCTTCATGCCGAACTCCACGCCGGTCGCGGGCGCCTGCGCATCGAGCTTCTGCGGCTCGTTGCCCATCACGTCGTCGCCGCCGTCCCCGGGCCGCGAGTGGTCGTCACGGCCGTCGCGCCCCCAGCCCGACTCGTGGTGCTGGTGATCGAGCGGGTTGTGCGGAGGCGCGACGTACGGGAAGTACGGAAGGAACGGCAGGTCGTTGGCGTCCACGCCGTCGCCGAGCTGGTTGTTGGGCGCCACGTTGAAGGTGGCGGTGAACGGCGTTGCGCCGGCCACCACGCGCTCGGCGATGTCCACCACGTCGTCGGTCAGGCGCCGGCCGTTCGGAAAGCCGGCGTTGTCACCGGCGAGGATGCCGAACCGGCTGGGGCGCAGCCGCGGCGCGACCGACATGTTCAGGCGCAGCATCTCGCACGGCACCTGGTTCGCCGTCACGGGCTGGTTCAGCCCGGGGATGCCGGTCAGGAACACGGTGACGAGGTCGTTGCGCGGCGCGGGCGGCGTCTGGATGCCGTACAGCAGCGTGAGCAGTCCGGCCAGCTCGGGGTTCGTCACGTAGCTCAGGAACTGCGTGTCGGACGTGGGCGCCGAGGCGTTGAACTTGTCCTTGTCGCGCAGCGGGATCACCACCTCGTTCACGAGCGGCATGCCGAGCCGCGACACCTGCACGGGCGCACCGCTGTTGCTCACGGTGCCGTCGCCGTTCAGCGTGCGGGTGGCCTTGCGGTCAGTCGACACGTACACGCCGATCACCGCGTTCGACGCGCCGGGCGCCTGCCCGTCGTTCGTCAGCCGCGTCTTCGGCACCTGCAGGGCGATGGTCATCACGTCGTAGCCGCCCAGGCCGTCCAGGCCGCGGCCGCGGTTGCCCGGCGGCTTGCGGATGGTGAGCAGGTCGAACGTGGCGGCCAGGTCGACGAAGAACGGATCGTCGCGCGGGCCCACGAACACCTTGCTGCCGTCCGACAGCGTCTGCACGGCGGCACGCGCGAGCTGGCCGTAACTCGGCATCGACACGGGCCCCACGAACGCGGGCGCCACGGGCAGGTCGGAAGCGAGCACGGTGGGCACGCCGTTGTCGTAGCGCGTGACCGTGTAGCTCTGGCGCACGTTCAGATCGGGATCGGTGAGCGAGGTGACGACGCCGGTGTTGTACAGGAACGTGGCGTCGGTCCGGCGCGTGGTCCGGAACGTGAACAGGTAGCGGATGTGGTTCTGCGCGTCACCCACGTTGTCGATGTTGAACCAGTAGAACGCGTCGTCGTCGAAGCCGTAGAAGTTGGGGCCGCTGCCGGGTTCGAGCAGCGGGTTCCAGTTGCCCACGAACGTCACGGCGTTCGGCGCGTCGGGGCTCACCCACGCGTACAGGTCGGTGTCGTCGGCGAGGCGGTCCTTGGCGGTGCCGGGCGCTTCGCTGTGGCTCGAGGCGTGGGCCAGGCCGGCGCCGGCGAGCAGCGCCAGCGACAGCGCGAATGATGCGAACGTGCTTCGGAACTTCATCGGAGAGTCCTTTCGGCCCCGGCGACGATGGCGCCGGGGAAGGGCGGTCGATCGAATCCGCACGCGTGCGTCGTTTGCACGGTGCTCGGCTTCACGGGCCTCTCGTTCGCCGCTCGCCCAGGGTCGAGTGGAATCGCGAGGCCGCTGGTGTGGCCGATCTCTCTACGCACCCCGCGGAGCATCGGATGAGCGCGACGCCCCGCCACCCGACGGGCGCACCGGGAAACCACCGCGACCCGGGGCCGTCTCCGTGCACACCCGCGCGAAAGCCTTGTGCGGGCAGCGGTGCACTCCTTATGTTGTCGCTGGCCGCTGCCATCCGTCGTGCGAACCGGACCTCTCCCCCCGGAGCCGTCCGTCCGATCCCGCTCCAGCTCCGTAGAGGGACGTGGGAACGAACGTGACCGAGAGCCCCTCATGAGCCCACAGGAAGAGGATCGTTCCTGCATGGAGAGAGTGCGCGCCGGAGACATGCGCGCGCTCGAGGAGCTCTACGACCGGTACAGCGGTCTGCTCTACTCGGTCGCGCACCGGATCCTGGGCGGGGCCGAGGATGCCGAAGAGGTGCTGCAGGAGGCGTGGTTGCAGGTGTGGAACAAGGCGGACTCGTTCGATCCGGCGCGGGGCGCAGTGGCCGCGTGGCTGCTGACCCGTGTGCGCAGCCGCGCGATCGATCGCCTGCGCAGCCGGGCCTCGCGCCAGCGGATGGAAGAAGCCGTCGCCACGCAGCCGCCCGCGCGACGCTCCGACGAGCCGCCCGCGACCGTGGAGCAGTGGCAGCTCCAGCAGAAGGTGGTGGCCGCGCTCGACACGCTCGGCCCGCAGCAGCGGCAGGTGCTGGAGCTCGCATACTTCGCCGGACTCTCGCAGAGCGACATCGCCGCACGGCTCGAGGCGCCACTCGGCACCGTGAAGTCGTGGACCCGGCAGGGGCTTTCGAGCCTGCGAGGGATCTTGCCGAAGGAGGAATGGGCATGAGCGCGCATCGCGAAGAACATCTCGCCCTGTGTGCGGGCTTCGTGCTCGGGGCGCTGACGGACGCCGATCGCGTCGAACTGGAGCGGCACCTGGCCGAGGGCTGCCCGGCGTGCGACGCCGAGATCGCGCGCCTCTCCTCCGGCGCGGCGCTGCTCGCGGCGTCCGCTCCGCCG
This sequence comes from Candidatus Eiseniibacteriota bacterium, assembly GCA_044223135.1. GTDB lineage: Bacteria > Eisenbacteria > RBG-16-71-46 > RBG-16-71-46 > RBG-16-71-46 > JBGAMH01. The sequence continues at coordinate 3,093 of JBGAMH010000311.1, forward strand.
GTCGCGCCGCCCGCCGGGATGAAGACGCGCGTGTTCGATCGCATCCGCGCGGAGGGCGAACGTCGTCCGATCGCGGCGCCGGCGCCCGCGCCGGCGGCCACGCCCCCGACGCGGGCGCCGGGCCGCGCGGTGCTCGACCTGCCGACGCGCCGCCGCGCGCCGATCCCCGCATGGGGCTTCGCGGCCGCGGCCGTGCTGATGGCGGTGACCTCGCTCGCCCTGTGGCGCACGGCGGCCGACCTGCGCACCGAGCTGGCCGCCACGCGACAGCAGCTCGCGGAGCAGTCCCGCCAGCTGGCCGACGCGAAGCAGTGGGCGGAGCTCCTGGAGGGCTCGAACACGCGCTTCGTGGACCTGCAGATCACGCCGCAGGGCGCGGCCCTGCTCAAGGCCCGCGCGGTGTACGACCCGAACCGCCGCCGTGCCCTGCTGCTGTTCTCCCACTTCACGCCGCCGCCCGGATCGGACTACCAGCTCTGGGCGCTGCGAGACGGCAAGCCGGCGAGCCTCGGCGTGATCCACGCCGATGCGGACGGCCGCGCCATCGTGCGGCTGCCCGACACCGGCGACCCGGCGAGCCTGGGCGCGTTCGCGGTCTCGCTCGAGAAGGCGGGCGGCACCACGATGCCCGCGCCCGAGGGGCCGGTGGTCATGGTGGGCGCGCTCTCGGGCCCCTGAGCGGCGCGACCCGATCGCTCATCCGGTCGTGGCCGTGCTCCGTAGTGGGGGCATGAACCGACCGTTTCGCTTCCTGCTGACCGGCGCCGCCCTCGTGGCGTGCGCGCTCGCCTCGGGTGCGCGCCGGACCGTGGCGCACGAGTACTGGCTCTCGGCGTCGCCGGCCGAAGCCACGCCCGGACGCGCCGTCGAACTGGGCGCGCTGGCGGGCACCGGGTTCCGCGGCGAGCGCAAGCCGTTCGCCGCGCCGCACTCCCGGCGGCTCGTCGTGCGCGGCGCACGCACGCTGGACCTGGCCGCCGTCGCGCGCGAGGGCGACTACGCGTGGGCGCGCTTCGTCCCGTCGGACGCGGGCGGCGTGCTGTTCGCGTTCGAATCCGACTTCACGCCCATCGCCCTGCCGGCCGCCGCGTTCAATGCCTACCTGGCGGCCGAGGGGCTCGACGACGCGCTCGCCGCGCGTCGCCGCGCCCGCGCCACGCAGGGCCGCGAGCAGTTCCGCCGCTGCGCGAAGACGTGGCTCCCCGGGCTCGACGACGCGCGGGCGACCACGCCGATCGGGCTGCCGCTGGAGATCGTGCCCGTGAGCGCGCCCGGGGCCGGCGCACGGCTGCGCGTGCGGTTGCTGTGGCAGGGACGCCCGTTGGCCGGAGCGCTGCTCAAGGCGTGGCGATCGCCGCTCGGCGAGGGCGG
>JBGAMH010000312.1:0-4437 GCA_044223135.1 Candidatus Eiseniibacteriota bacterium
CGCTCTGTCATGCCGGGTGAACATCTGCCGCTTCGTCACCGGTGTCTGACACCCCGGCAGTGACGGAGCGTCCCTCCTCACACGGTTAGGCGCTGTAAACGCTGGACTTGCGGGGGCCGGAGGACGCCTTCGGCGAAGGGCACGCGCATTGCTTTTGGGAATGTCCGATCCGGGTCGCCGGGTCGGGCGCCCCTCGGAACCAACGGCGTCCCATCGACACCTGCACCCGAGGCCCATCCGAGTCACGGGACGTTCGCTGGAGGACATCGTGAAGTCCACGCACCGCGCCATCACGCCGCCCCTCGCAGGGGCCGTCGTGGGCGATCCGGCCGTTCGGGCCGGGTGCGGGCTCCGGGTCCGTCCCGCGGACCGTCGCCCGGGGAGCGCCGCATGAGCGCCTTCCACCTCCGCACCCAGGGCCCGCCCCGCATCCTGCTGTTCGCGCGTCCCGGCGAACTGGCCGAGAAGGTGCGCGAGTCGCTCGAGCTGCAGGGCTGCGAAGTGCAGCACATCACCGGTGACGAATCGTTCCTCGAGTCCGTGGTGCGCCACCCGCCCGAGGCGGTGCTGTTCGCCCTGCAGCGCGACACCAAGGCGGACCTGCCGCTGCTCCAGCTGCTGCGCCGCGTGAACAGCCACGTGCCGCTGATCCTGCTCGGGCACGAGGGTACGCTCGGCGAACGCCAGCGCCTGCAGGGGTTCATGCCGTCCTACTACGTGCTGCTCCCGCTCGACGAACACGAACTGACCGACGCCGTGATGTCGGTGGCGATTCGCAAGCGCACCAGCGCGGCCGGCGGCTGATCAAGCGCGCCTCCTGCTGCGAACGGAGGGCCCGGCCATCGGCCGGGCCCTCGTGTCTTCCCGCCGTCGCCTTCGCGATCAGCCCTGGCGCGGCCCCTTCACCACCACCACGGTGCACGGCGCGTGCGACACGACGTAGCTCGCCACGCTGCCGAGCAGCATCCGCTGCAGCCCGGTGCGCCCGTGCGAGCCGACGACCACCAGGTCCGCGTGCCCGGCCGTGGCCGCTTCCACGATGGCCTCGCGCGGGTCGCCCTGCGCGACCGCGGCGCTCACCGCGAAGCCCGCGTCCTTCAGCACGCGTTGCGTGTCGGCGGCCACTTCCTCGTGGAACTTCAGGTTCTCTTCGTAGATCTGCGGCGCGTACGCGTAGCCCGCGGCCTCGACGGTGGAATACGCCACGGTCAGGGGCCGGGCCACGGACAGCACCGACGCCTCGGTGCCGGCGGGCCACTTCATGGACTGGACCCATTTCACGGCCGCCTTCGAGTAGGGCGAGTCGTCCACGGCGATGAGGATCTTCATGGGTGCCTCCTTCCCGCGCAGAGCGCACCGGTACGGTTCGCATCGGTCGTGCCACGCGAGCGCCCCGGGCCCGGCCACGGAGAGCGCCGCGAAGTGCCGACGGCGCAGCGATCGCCGGGGCCGGCCCGTGACCGCGCCCGGAGGGGCCCGGTGCGTTGTCGTTCGCGGACGGCCTTTTCGTCATTCCGCCGTTCCGCGCCGGCAGGTCGGCGGGCCGGTGGTTCGGCTCGACCCACCGGCCTCGCTGGGTTACAACCTCCCGCCATGCTCCGACTCCGCCCGAGACCCATCGCCCTGATCGCCGCGGGCGGACTGCTGCTGGCGCACGTCGCGCGGGCCGCCGCCGCGCCGGGCGGCCCCGACATGCTGCCGATTCTCGAAGCGCTGGTGCTGATCCTGGTCGCGGCCAAGCTCGGCGGTGCGCTGTTCGAGCGCTTCGGCCAGCCCGCGGTGCTCGGCGAACTGCTCGCCGGCATCCTGCTGGGCAACCTCGGCCACGTGGGGCTGGGCGGTCTCGACGCGGCGCTGCACCAGCCGTCGCTCGAAGTGCTGGCGCAGATCGGCGTGCTGTTCCTGCTGTTCTCGGTGGGGCTCGAGTCCGACGTCTCGCGCATGCTCGCGGTGGGGCCCTCGGCGCTGCTCGTGGCGGTGCTCGGCGTGGTCGCGCCGATGGCGCTCGGCTTCTTCTCGTCGCGCGCGTTCTTTCCCGGGCACGACTCGCTCACGCACTGGTTCGTGGGCGCCACGCTGTGCGCCACGAGCGTGGGCATCACCGCGCGCGTGCTCGGCGACCTCGGCCGCGCCACCAGCCGTGCGGGCCGCATCATCCTGGGCGCGGCGGTGATCGACGACGTGCTCGGGCTCGTCGTGCTCGCCGTGGTCACCGGCGTGATCCAGGCGGCCGACACCGGCACCGCGTTCGCGCCCGCCGAAGTGGGCCTGATCGTCGCGAAGGCCGTGGGCTTCCTGCTCGCGGCGGTGATCGCGGGCCGCTGGGTGTCGCGGTTCACGTTCAAGCTCGCGTCGCGCCTGCGCGGGCAGGGCCTGCTGCTGTCGTTCGCGCTGGCGTTCTGCTTCGGGCTCTCGGCGCTCGCGGGGCTCGCGGGGCTGGCACCCATCGTGGGCGCGTTCGCCGCGGGCCTCGTGCTGGACGAGCTGCACTACGTGGACCTGCTCGACCGCGATCCGCACCGGCGCGACGTGCACCACCTGCTCGAACCGCTGTCCGGCTTCCTGGTGCCGATCTTCTTCGTGCTGATGGGGCTGCGCGTGGACCTGGCGGTGTTCGGCCGCGCCGACGTGCTCGCGTTCGCGGGCGTGCTCACGCTGGCGGCGGTCGTCGGCAAGCAGGCCTGCTCGCTCGGCGTGCTCGAAAAGGGCACGGACCGGCTCGCCGTGGGGCTCGGCATGATCCCGCGCGGCGAGGTGGGCCTGATCTTCGCCAGCATCGGCGAGACGCTGCACCTGCACGGGCAGCGGGTCGTGGACGATGCCGTCTTCTCGGCAGTGGTCGTGATGGTGGTGCTCACCACCATGCTCACGCCGCCGCTGCTCGTGTGGCGCATGCGGCGCTCCGCGCCCGACGCCGCCCCGTGAACCGGAGGTTCGCCGTGATGCGATGGATCCGACTGCTGCCGTTCGTGCTGCTGACGATCGTGGGGGCGTGCGCCGCGCCGGTGCCGAAGGGGCCCGCCGATCCGCAGAAGCTGGAGATCACGCTGAACGCGCAGCCGACCACGCTGGGCATGGAGGCGGTGGGCTGCGGCGTGATGGCCGAGCGCCCGTGGACGGACATCCGCTACCGGTCGTACACGGGCGACTCCGCGTCGGTCTGGCTGCCGGGCGCACTGCTGGCCGTGCGTTTCCAATTTCCGACCGGCCGCCCGGGCGTGCTGTCGCAGGATCTGTTCTGGACCTACCTGATGCGCGCCGCGGACTGGGACTCGCTGCGTGCGGGCGGGCGCGCCGAGGGGATCGACGAACTGCACCGCGAGTGGAAGTGGGTGGCGCTGTTCCGCCCCACGGGCGCCAATCCTTACGCCGCCGGGACACCGGACGCGGCCCGATGGGAGAGCTTCCGCCTGGGCACCGAAGTGGCCCGGTCGCGCATCCGACTGGTCACGCCCGAAGCTCCGGCGCCGTCGTTCGCCGACACGCTGGAGCTGCCCGCGCCCGATTCCGCCGCCGCACCGCACGCGCCGCGCTGACGACCATTCCGGGAGACTTCCATGCTCAACCGTCGTGACGCTCTCAAGTCGCTCGCGCTCGGCGCGGGCGCGCTGATCGTGGGCCGTGCCGGCGACGCGCTGGCGCAGGCCGCGCCGCCGGCCGCCGCATCCGCGGCGCCCGCTGCGGCGCCCACGGGCCCGTTCACGCTGCCGGCGCTGCCGTACGCGTTCGACGCGCTCGAGCCGAACCTCGACGCGCAGACGATGCAGATCCACCACGACAAGCACCACGCGGCGTACGTGGCCAACTTGAACAAGGCGGTGGCGGGCAAGCCGGAGCTGGTGAAGCAGTCGGTGGAATCGCTCGTGCGCGGGCTCGACGCGTTGCCGGCCGACGTGCGCACGGCGGTGCGCAACCACGGCGGCGGCCACGCGAACCACTCGCTGCTGTGGAAGAGCCTGTCGCGCGACGGTGGGCGGGCGCCGAAGGGCGAACTGGCGGGCGCGGTGGACAAGGCGTTCGGCTCGTTCGCGCAGTTCCAGGACCAGTTCAACGCGGCGGCGATGGGGGTGTTCGGCAGCGGCTGGGCGTGGCTGGTGGCGTCGCCGAAGGGTTCGCTGTCACTGCTCTCGACGCCGAACCAGGATTCGCCGCTGACGCAGGGGCTGTCCCCGCTGCTGGGGATCGACGTGTGGGAGCACGCGTACTACCTCAAGTTCCAGAACCGTCGCGCGGAGTACGTGGCGGCGTTCGCGAAGGTGGTGGACTGGGAGGCGGTGTCGGCGCGGTACGCGGAGGCGTTGAAGGGCTGACGGCTGGAGCTTCGTTCGGGGCGTCCGTTCGAGGTGGGGTGTGCCGGGGCCCGGGCGGGGGAGCTTTGCGCGCGCGGGGGGTGTGTCAACGTTTCTGTGTAAGTGGCCTTTCGCTCACATCGTCACC
>JBGAMH010000015.1:0-33493 GCA_044223135.1 Candidatus Eiseniibacteriota bacterium
ACGCGAAGCCGAGCACCACAACCAGGACGAGCAAGCTCGGCGACGGCAGGTCCGGAAGAAGGAGCCGGCAGTACAGGCCGACCAGCGCCATTCCGGCCACAGCCCACAGGACCGCGATCGACCAATGTGGCCGGAGGGACTCGAGCAGTGCCTTCATGCCAGCGTCATCGGCCGGGGCGGCCGCGGTCTGGAGATTGCCTCTCCGGTCACGCTCCGTGTGACGCCTCGGCAGCGCCTTGGACGGTCGGTGACACCTCCGACACCGTCAGTTCGCCAGCGATCCCTCGACCGGTTCCGCCTCGCGCGGTTCGCTCGCCGCCGCCGGGCCGTTCAGCTTGTTGCGCAGCGTGCGCACGCTGATGCCCAGCAGGTCGGCGGCCTTCTCGCGATGACCGCCGGTGGCGGCCAGCGCGCGCTCGATCGCGTCCTGCTCGAGCTCGCGCAGGTCGAACGGCAGCCGCGCGGGCGCCGCCGACGGTGACGCGACCGCGATCGGCGCCGCGCCCGCCGGTAGTGCCGGTGCCGGCGCTCCCCCGCGCCGCTCGGGCACCAGCGCGAACGACTCCGGCCCCAGCGTGCCGCCGCGGCCCAGGATCACGGCGCGCTCCACCACGTTCGCCAGCTCGCGCACGTTGCCGGGCCAGCCGTACGCCATCAGGTGCTCGAGAGCGGCCGGCGTCACCACCGGCGGCTTGATGCCGAGCTGATTCGCGTGGAACTCCACGTAGTGCCGCACCAGCCGCGGCACGTCGTCGAGCCGGTCGCGCAGCGGCGGCGTGTGCACGGGCACGACGGCGAGCCGGTAGTAGAGGTCGCGGCGGAAGCGGCCGGCCTCGACCTCGGCCAGCAGGTCGCGGTTCGTGGTCGCCACGATGCGCACGTCCACGGGCACGGGCTGGCTGCCGCCCACGCGCTCGATCTCCTGCTCCTGGATCGCGCGCAGGAGCTTGGCCTGCAGCTCCAGCCGCATCTCGGAGATCTCGTCCAGCAGCAGCGTGCCCAGGTGCGCTCGTTCGAACGCGCCCTGCTGGCGGCTGCTCGCGCCGGTGAACGCGCCCCGTTCGTGGCCGAACAGCGCGCTCTCCACCAGGCCCTCGGGCAACGCGGCGCAGTTCACGGTGACGAACGGCTGCGCGCGGCGCGGGCTGCGTTCGTGGATCGCGCGCGCGAACAGCTCCTTGCCGGTGCCCGACTCGCCCTCCAGCAGCACGGTGGCGCGCGTGGGCGCCACGGCGTCGAGCGTCTCCATCACGCCGCGCAGCGCGCGGGATTCGCCGACGATGGTGCGTGCGCCGCGCAGCGTGGTGATCTCGCGCCGGTACTGCTCGTTCTCGCGCTTGAGTCGCGACACCTCGATGGCGTTGCTCACGGCCAGCCGCAGCGCTTCCTGGCGGAGCGGCTTGCTCAGGTAGTCCACGGCCCCGTGGCGCACGGACAGCACCGCGTGCTCGATGCTGGCGTAGCCCGTCATGATGATCACGGGCACGTCGGAGCCCTGCTGGCGCAGCAGTTCGAGCAGGTCCAGGCCGGTGGCCTGCGGCATCCGGAAGTCGGAGATGATGAGGTCGAACGACTGGCGGCGCACCGCCTGGAGCGCTTCGTCGACGCTGGCGACGAGGACCGGCTGGTGACCGAGCTGCTTGAGATGATGCTCGAGCACCACACCCACGGACGGTTCGTCGTCGATGCAGAGAATGTTCGGCATGCGCTCCCCCCGCGCGGCCCGGGCCCGAGGGCCCACACCGCGACGCGCGCCCCCGGAGCTCGCGCCCCGGGTCGTCGTGCCGACGCCGCCTCGTGCCCACACGGGCCTTCAGCGAGCGCACGGCGCTCCCGATACTGTTCGACACACCGCAAGGAGGGGGAATGCGGATCACGAACCAGACGTTGATGGGACAGCTCCGAAGCGGCCTGCGTGGCCGTCTCGAATCGCTCGCCCGCGCTCAGCAGACCGCCGTCACCGGCCGCCGGCTTCGCACCGTTTCCGACGACCCGCTCGATGCGTCCCTCGTGATGCGCCTGGATGCCCAGGTGAGGGACTTCGACCAGTACCGCCGCAACGGCTCGTTCGCGACGACGCGGTTATCGGCCGAAGACGCCGCGTTCTCCAGCGTTCGTAACGTGCTCCACCAGGCGCGCCAGCTGGCGGCCAGCGTGCAGACGGACGACCTGGGGTCCGACGAGCGCCAGACCGTGCTGTCGGCCGTGCAGCAGCTGCGTTCCCAGCTGCTCTCGCTGGGCAACACGAAGATCGGCAGCGAATACCTGTTCGCCGGCACGAACGGCGACGTGCCGGCGTTCGCCGCGAACGGCGCCTACCAGGGCTCGGGCAACGTGCGCCAGGTGGAGCTGAACGCGGGCGTGTTCGTGCCCCTGGGGCACGCGGGCGACCCGGTGATCGGCGACGCGCTGCGCGCGGTGGACGACCTGATCGGGCAGCTGCAGACGGGCACGCAGGCGCAGGTGCAGGGCACGCTGGCCGCGCTCGACGACGCGACGACGGGCGTGCTCACGGCGCAGGCGCAGACCGGCGTGTGGCTGAAGGACGCGAAGGACATCGGCGTGCAGCTGGCGCAGCAGGGCGCGGCGCTGCTCGACCGCCGCGACGCGATCCGCGACGCCGATCCGACGGCGGCCGTGCTCGCGGTGCAGGCGGAGCAGACGGCGCTCGAACGCGCGTACGCCGTGGTCGGACGCGTGCTGCAGGCGAGCCTGACGAACTACCTGAAGTGACGCCCGCCATTTGCGCGCCCCCGCGACCCCGCGTCGCGGGGGCGCGCGGCTTTCGCCGGCGCGCCGCCCGGAGGGGCGCTTCGCCCATCGCCCGGCCCCGTGCGTCGCGGCCCTCAAGTTCTCCACGGGGCCACCGAGGCTTTTCCCCGTCGGCAATCCGCCGCACCCACGGCAGAAGCCGGGGAACAGAACTCCGAGACCCTCGAAAGGGGTAGAACGCAACATGGCGATGAACGACATCACCCTCGCGGGCGGCATGCGCACCAACCTGATCCAGCTGCAGTTGGTGTCCTCCATGCAGAGCCGCACCACCCAGCGTCTGTCCACCGGCAAGCGCGTCAACAGCGCCGTGGACGATCCGGCGGCGTACTTCGCGGCTCAGAACCACACGAACCGCGCGAACGACCTCTCCGCCCGCAAGGACACGATGGGCGAGGCCGTGCAGACGGTGAAGGCCGCCCTGCAGGGCATCGACGGCGTCACGAAGCTGATCGAGCAGATGAAGGGTCTCGCGGCGTCGGCCCGCAGCGCGACGACGACGGACCGCTCGACGCTCGCCGGCCAGTTCGACGCGCTTCGCACCCAGATCGACCAGCTGTCGGGCGACTCGGGCTACAAGGGCACGAACTTCCTGGACAACGACACGCTGACGGTGGACTTCAACGAGGACGCTTCGTCCACGCTGACGGTCTCCGGCTTCGACGCGACCGTGGCGGGCGACCTCGCCATCGACGCGGCCGCCGGCAACTGGGCGACCGACGCGAACATCGACGCGGCCGTCACCGACCTCGACGCCGCGCTGACCGAGCTGCGTTCGCAGGCCAAGACGCTGTCGTCGAACCTGTCGGTGGTGACCACGCGCCAGGACTTCACGACCAAGATGATCAACACGCTCACCGAGGGCGCGGATCAGCTCACCGCCGCGGACCTCAACGAGGAAGGCGCCAACATGCTCGCGCTGCAGACGCGCCAGCAGCTCGGCATCCAGGCCCTCAGCCTCGCGTCGCAGGCCCAGCAGTCGATCCTGCGGCTGTTCTAACCGTCGCCGGCCGTCCGGGCCGGGCCGCGTGAAGCGGCCCGGCCGGCGGCCGACCGGACGTTCCTGTAGCGGATCGGCGGCGCACCGGGACCGAAAGCCCCGGCCGCGCCGCTCCTCCTTCCGGCCGCACGGCCGGGGGAAGTCCGCGCGGACACGGGAGACAGAAGCCTCTCATGGCGCTCCGCCTGACGCTGAAGCCCCACGAACGCGTGATCGTCGGCAGCGCGGTGCTGCAGAACGGTCGTCAACGCACCGAGCTGTTCGTGGAAAACCACGTGCCCGTGCTCCGGGGCCAGGACATCCTCAGTCCCGCCGCCGTGAAGACCCCGTGCGAGCGCGTGGTGCTGGCGCTGCAGCTGATGTACGTGGATCCGCCGCACCGCGACGTCCACCGCGAGTCGTTCGATTCGCTGTCCTCGGACCTGCTCGCCGCGGCCCCCAGCAGCCGCTCGCTGCTGGAGCCCATCGGGGCGCTCGTCGCCCGGGGCGAGTTCTACCAGGCCATCAAGCATGCCCGGGCGCTGCTCGCCTGGGAACGGGGAGTGCTCCCGGATGTTCCGTAACCCTCGGCACGCCTACGAGAGCGGTGCACGCTCTGCCACGAACAACCGTGAACTCGAGTCCGCCGCGCTGTTCAAGGCGGCCCGGCTGCTCGAGGAGGTCCGCCAGAACTGGCCCGCGGACGAGCGGCTGCAGGAGGCGCTGCAGTTCAACCGCCGCCTGTGGACGTTCTTCCAGGGCGAACTGGCCGCGCCCGAGCACCCGCTGCCGCGCGCGCTGCGCGTGGACCTGCTGCGCCTGTCGACCTTCGTGGACCGCCGGATGATCGAGGTGGTGGCCAGCCCGAGCCCCGACAAGCTGGTGGCGTTGATCGAGATCAACCGGCAGATCGCGTCGGGCCTCGCCCAGCGCCAGGCGGGGCAGGCCGTCGCCTGAAACCACGGGGGAATCGATCCCCCGCCCCTTCAGCTTTCCCGGCGACCGTCCGATACCGGAGGACGTGAGTCTCACGGCACCGCGCCCGCCCCGACCGGGGCGCCCCGCCGCCCGCCGCCCGAGGCTCGAACACGAGGGGAATCATGAAAGTTCAGCCGAACCCATCCGGCCAGACTCCGCGCCCGGGCGTGAACCGCGCCGACCGCGCGGCCGGCCGGACGCCCGACCGCTCCTCGCCTCCCGCCCCCGGCCTGTCGTTCGAGAGCCCGGCGCGGGACAACGCCGAGGTCTCGAGCGAGGCCCGCGAGCTGCAGCGCCAGGCCGCGAGCGGCGCCCCGGAGGCGACGATCGAGCCCGCCCGCATGCGCCAGGTGCTCAGCCGCATGGCGAGCGGCTGGTACGACACGCCCGAGGTGCGCAACGAGGTGGTGGAGAAGATCCGGAAGGAACTGTGACGAGCGGACCGGCCCGGCCGGCCCGCCTGAACCGCGACGAGGGATTGCGATGAAGTTCCTGGTGGTGGACGACTCGGCCGTCACGCGACGCATCATCGTGAACGCACTCTCGCGGCTCGGTCACAACGACGTCGTCGAGGCCGCGGACGGCCAGTCCGCCCTCGCGAAGTGCGACGAGACCATCGAGGTCATCATCACGGACTGGAACCTGCCCGGCATGTCCGGCGTGGAGATGGTCCGCACGCTGCGCGCGAACCCGGCCATGGCGCAACTGCCCGTGCTGCTCGTGACCGCGCGCAACGTGAAGCAGGACGTGGTGGAGGCCGCGCAGGCGGGCGTCAACGCCTACATCGTGAAGCCGTTCACGCTGGAGGTGTTCGAGCACAAGCTGAACGAGATGCTCGCGCCGCCGCAGAAGGCCACCGGCACCGGCGACTGACCGGCCGCCGCACGCCGCCGCACCCGACACCGCGCCCACCGGCGCGGTGTTTCGTTTCGCGGGGGTCACCCGTCCGCGTCACGGCGCTGACAAGTCCTGCGATCTCCCGTCCCCGCCGGCCCGGCGGTCTGGTAGCTTGCCGCCCTCGCGCGACCCCCACTCGCGTTCCACGGCAACCCCACGGAGGAGCTCCCCATGCCTGTCCGCAAGATCGCGCTGGCCGCGACGGCCGCGCTCGCGCTCGCGTCCACCGCCTTCGCCCAGACGCCCCCGACGCTGCAGCTGCCCCGCACGAGCCAGAAGTCCGTGCTCACGCAGACGATCGGCACCACCGAGATGTCCGTGACCTACCACCGCCCCGGCGTGAAGGGCCGCGCCGTGTGGGGTGCACTGGTGCCGTGGAACGAGCCCTGGCGCACCGGTGCGAACGAAGCGACGCGGTTCGTCACCAGCACCGACGTCCGCGTGGAGGGCCAGCCGCTGCCCGCGGGCTCCTACGCGATCGTGACCATTCCGACGCCGGACCGCTGGACCGTGATCTTCAGCAAGCAGACCGACATGTGGGGCGCGTTCGGCTACAAGCCCGAGGACGACCAGCTCCGCGTGCAGGTGACGCCGCAGCCGGCCGAGCACCAGGAGTGGATGTCGTTCACGTTCGACGAGGCCGCGCCGTCGTCCACCACGCTGTCGCTGCGCTGGGAAAAGGTGCGCGTGCCGGTGAAGATCGAGGTCGACGTGAACGGCCGCGTGATGGCCGACGCGCGCGCCGCCATCGCCGCCGCGAAGCCCGACGACTGGCGCACGCCGTACCGCGCCGCGAACTGGGCGAACGACGCCGGCGTGTCGCCCGAGGAGGCCTCGCAGTGGGCGCAGAACGCGCTCAAGGCGAAGGAGAACTTCCAGACGCTGTCGCTGGTCGCGCGCCTCACGGCGAAGGCCGGCGACACGAAGACGGCCATTGCGCAGATGACGAAGGCCGTGGCGCTGGGCAAGGCCGACAAGGACGTGAACGCCGAGATGGTGGCCGGCCAGGAGAAGCTGCTGACCGAGTGGACGGCCGCCGCGGCCCCCGCGAAGGGCAAGACGAAGAAGAAATAGTCGAAGCGGTTCCGACGGGCCCGTGCACGATCCGGGTGCGTTGCCCCGCATGCCGGGATGTCCCGGAAGGCGTGCACGACCGGGAATGCGCCCCGGCTTCGCCGGGAGCGTCACCCCTTCGGTGGGGGGAGCGGGCGCGCGGTTTACGTGTGAGGGCGCGGGGCTTCGGCTCCGCGCCCTCACGCGTTCGCGGGGCGGCGGCCTCCGGGGAGCACGAACGACAGCGCCACCGCCAGCACGAGCGTGGCGATCGCGCCGATCGGGTTGTACCAGAGGAACGCGATCTTCGTGAACTTGAACAGCGCCAGCAGCAGCACCTCGGCCACGATCGCCGCCACGAACACCGGCGTGCCGGTGACGCGCTTCGCGAGGAACGCGGTCAGGAACAGCCCCAGCAGCACGCCGTAGAACAGCGACCCGAGGATGTTCACCGCCTCGATCAGCGTGCCGAGCCGGCTCGCGTACTCGGCGAACAGCACCGCGAACACCGTCCAGAACACCGTCGCGCCGCGCGACCAGGCCACGAGCGCGCGCTCGCCGGTGGGCGCGCCGGGCACGCGCCGCACCACGTCCACCACCGTCGTGGACGCGAGCGCGTTCAGCTCGGCGGAGCTGGAGTTCATCGACGCCGCGAACACCGCCGCGAGCACCAGCCCCACGAGCCCGATCGGCAGGTGCGTGAGCACGAACGACAGGAACACGTAGTTCGTGTCGTTCGCGTCGGCGCCCGGGGCGCTGCGCCGGATCACGTCGAGCACCGCCGCGCGCCGCGCCTGCGTGCGCCCGGCGGCGTCGCGCAACGCACGGTCGGCCTGCTCCTCCGCCGCGGCGTCGCCGCTGTGCCGCACCGCCAGCCACGTGGCGGTGGCGTTCGCCTGGTCGCGCTGCGCGAGCGCGAAGTGGTACTCGGCGAAGTTCCACGCCTCGGCGTGCGGGCCGGTCTTCGCCTTCGCCACGAGCGAGGGGTTGAAGAACGCCGGCTGCGGCGTGAACTGGTAGAACACGAACACGAGCACGCCGAGCATCAGGATGAAGAACTGCATGGGCAGCTTGAACACGCCGTTGAACAGCAGCCCGAGCCGGCTCTGCGCGACCGACGCGCCCCCCAGGTAACGCCCCACCTGCGACTGGTCCGTGCCGAAGTACGCCAGCTGCAGGAAGAAGCCGCCGATCAGCCCGGACCACAGGTTGTAGCGGCTGTCGGGATCGAACTTCAGGTCGAGCGCGTTCATGCGGCCCATGTGCCCGGCCAGCGCCAGCGCGTCCACGGCCGACGTGCCCCCGGGCAGCGCCCGCAGCACCACGACGAAGGCCACGATCATGGTGGCGATGATGATCGTGAACTGCAGCGCCTGCGTGTGGCTCACCGCGCGCGCGCCGCCGATCGTGATCGACAGCACCACGAGCCCGCCGAGCAGCGCGCAGACGAGCGACAGGTTCCAGCCCAGCAGCACGGACAGGATCAGCGCCGGCGCGTACAGCGTGAGGCCGGCGGCGAGCCCACGCTGCACCAGGAACAGCGCGGCCGCGAGCGAGCGCGTCTTGCCGTCGAACCGGCGTTCCAGGTACTCGTACGCGGTGTACACGCGCCAGCGCTGGAACACGGGAATGAACGCGATGCACAGCACCACCATCGCCAGCGGCAAGCCCAGGTAGAACTGCACGAACGACAACCCCGCCGCGAAGCCCTGCCCCGGCCCGGCCAGGAACGTGATCGCGCTGGCCTGCGTGGCCATCACCGACAGCGCCACCATCGGCCACGGCAGCGAGCGCCCCGAGGCCACGAAGCCGTCCATGTCGCGCGTGCCGCGGCTGCGCCAGACGCCGTACAGCACGAACGCCGCGAGCGTCGCGACGAGCACGCCCCAGTCGAGCCGGCTCACGACCAGCGCTCCGTGAGCCAGCGCAGGAACACGATGATCGCGGCGAGCAGCCCGATCACGCACGCGTACAACGCCGTCCAGCTCCCGAGCAGCGGGGGCCGCTCGTCGGGCCCGGCGTCGGACGCGGAGCGCCGCGTCACGGCCGCGCGCTCACCAGGTTCGCGAACAGCCGGTACGCGCCCGGCACGCCGGCCGGCAGCTGGCGGAACATCGCGTAGGCGCAGTAGACGAACGTGCCGCGCCCGGACTTCGCCACCAGCAGGCCGCCGTCCCGCGCCGGCTCGCCGGGGTCGTGCGACGACAGCAGCGGCTCGTAGCGCGGGTCGAAGGGGTTCGCGAAGTAGAGCCCGCGTTCCTGCACCCAGCCCTCGAAGTCGGCGGGCCCGATCTTGTTCGGCGCCGCGAGCAGCGGGCTCGCGGCACGCGGGAACGCGACCTCGGCCTCCTCCACCGTGACGCGGTCGCGCGAGATCTTGAACGGGAACGGCCCCAGGTCGGGCAACGCCGCGTCGGCGGTGTTGTACTGCACCACGAGCGTGCCGCCCGCGTTCACCCACTCGAGCAGGCGCGGCTGCAGCGTGCGCAGGCGCGGTCGCGTGTTGTAGGCGCGCACGCCGGTGACGATGGCCGCGTACTTCGACAGGTCGCCGCTCTCCACGTCGTCGTCGGTGAGCAGCGTGACCGAGAAGCCCATCTGCTGGAGCGCCGCCGGCACCGGGTCGCCGGAACCCATCACGTAGCCGATCGCCCCCGGCGCGTGCCGGATGTCGGCGCGCACGAGCCGTGCCTCGGCGGGCGGGTACAGCGCCTGCTGAGGGATGTGCGTGTAGTCGATGCGCTGGAGGCCGTGCGACCACGCCCGGCCGTCCACCGTGATCTCCGCGCGCAGCGACGCGGCGGCCGGCGCGTCACCGGGCGTCACCACGAACGTGACGCGGCGCTCGTCGGACCGGCGCGCCAGCGCCACGGCGGCGCTCGCCGGCTCGCACGTCCAGCCCGCCGGCAGCGCCAGCCGCAGCGCGCCCGACACGCTGTCGCGCTGCGCCTGCACCGTGACGTTCACGCGCTTCGGCGCGCGGTCGGCGAACACGTACACGCCCTCGTCCAGCCGCAGGGTCGCGGGCGGCGCCACTTCGAGCGCGCGCCAGCGTTCGCCCTGCACCGGATCCGTCCAGCGGTACGACACCGGCAGCGTCCACTCGAGCGTGCGCCCCGCCACCTTCAGCGTGAACGTGGCGGCCACGGCCGGCGCGTTCTCGGGGTCGCCGATGCGCGCGGGGTCCGCCGCGCGATACAGCCCCCGCCCCGGCGGCAGCCGCAGCCACCACGGCTGCGACAGCTCCGCGCCCGCGAGCGAGGCCACGAGCGTGTCGGCGCCCGCGCGGTTGTACGCCAGCGCCCGCGGCCGCGAAACCTCCGCGCCGCTCGACAGCCGCGTGCGCACGAGCTCCACGGGCACGTTCGAGCGCTGCAGCGCGAGCGCCGACACGCGCACGCGGCCGCCCGGCGTGGTGGACGGCTCCAGGGCCACGGCTTCCATCCACAGCCCGAGCGCCGAGCGGATCGCGTCGAGGAGCTCGGCGCGCTTGACCTCGAGCAGCGGTCGCAGCGGTTCGTCGTTCGCTCGCGCGCGGGCGAGCACCGGCTCGAGCGCGTCGAGCGCCTGGAACAGCGCCGGCACGGAACCTTCCGGGTGGTGCGGATCCAGCTCGCGCTCGGCGCGTGCCAGCGGCGCGACGACCGCGGCGCCGCCCGCGACGCGGCCCCACGACAGGTCCACGCCATCGAGCGGGTCGCTCGTCATGGGCGCGCCCAGGCGCGGGGCGAACCAGTTCAGGATCGAGCCGCGGCGCTCGGCCGACCCGAAGCCCTGGCTCTTGTGGTTCGAGCGGCTCACGGCGGCGATCTCGGTGTACGCGCGGCCGAGCAGCGCGTTGTACGCGCCGAGGTCCGCCGACACCCACGTGGAGTCCGTGCCGCGGCCGTCGGGCGTCCACGCGTTCCATACGAGCCGCCGGGCCGCCCACGGCTTCACGCCGCGCGCGAGCTGCTCGGGAAAGCGCTTCGGGTCCGCAGCCGCGGTGAACGCCTCCTCCGCGAGGATCGCGGACGCCGTGTGGTGGCCGTGCCCGCCGCCGCCGTCCGTGGGGAAGCGCGTCACGATCACGTCGGGCCGGAAGCGGCGGATCACCCACACCACGTCCGACAGCACCGAGTCGCGGCCCCACATCGCGAACGTCTCGTCGGGATTCTTCGAGAAACCGAAATCCACCGCGCGCGTGAAGAACTGCTCGGCGCCGTCCACGCGCCGCGCCGCGAGCAGCTCGTGCGTGCGGATCACCCCGAGCGCCGGCCCGAACTCGTCCCCGATCAGGTTCTGCCCGCCGTCGCCGCGCGTGAGCGACAGGTAGCCCGTGCGCACCTTCTTCTCGCGCGCGAGCCACGCCAGCATCGCCGTGTTCTCGTCGTCGGGATGCGCCGCCACGTACAGGACGCTGCCGACCACCTGCAGCTTCTGGAGCGCCACTTCCAGCTCGCCGGGGGGCATCGGGTCGCGCGGCCGGGGATCGGCCCCGGCGGGGGCGGCGAGCAGCGGAAGGAGGCCGAGAACCGTCAACCAGACGGCCGGACGCAGGAAGCCGCGGAACGGAACGGCGCTCGGAATCGACGGCATGGAGGGGGTCTCCGGTGACGGGCTGGGGCCCCGGCGCGGCACGGGGCGGGTTCGGGCGCGGCACGCTAGCACGCGGCCGGGGACCCCGGAACGCTCCCCCGACGGACGCGGCCGGGGGCCCGACCGGGGCCGGGGGGCCGGAACGGGCGTCTTGGCTCAAGTCGGGCGGCCTGCACGGCCGATAAACGACGGGAACCGTAGCCCCGACCGGACCCGCGGAAGGGACAAGGTCGTCCCGCGTGGCCCGTCATGGAGGAGAACGCGCATGACCGAAGCTCAAGTCCTCAAACTTCGCTTGTCGCTGATGGGCCGCCCGGTGCGGTCGTACACGTTCGACAAGCCCGTCATCTCGGTGGGCCGCGATCCCGGCTCGGACATCTACGTGGACAACCCCGGCGTGTCGCGCGACCACTTCCGCTTCGAGGTCACGCCCGACGGCGTGTACCAGGTGGTGGACCTCGGAAGCGCCAACGGCACGTTCGTGAACGAGCAGATGATCAACACCTGCGCGGTTCGCAACAACGACGTGATCCGGTTCGGCAAGTACACGCTGTGGGTGGGCTACGAGAAGGACCGCCGCACGCCCGAGGGCGCCGACCGGCCGCAGAGCCCCACGGCCGAGCGCGCC
Source organism: Candidatus Eiseniibacteriota bacterium (assembly GCA_044223135.1). Lineage (GTDB taxonomy): Bacteria > Eisenbacteria > RBG-16-71-46 > RBG-16-71-46 > RBG-16-71-46 > JBGAMH01. The sequence goes on from JBGAMH010000015.1 coordinate 11,886, forward strand.
ACGATGGTGTTGACGCGCAACGAGCTGGACCACCTGATCGAAGTCCAGAAGGACCGCGAGGTGGATCCGCCTTCACCGCCGTCGGTGGTGATGACGATGCCGACGATCAACCCCGCCGCGAGCGCGCCGCGCCCGACGCGCAGCGCGTCGACGGGCTTTGCCTCGCTGCTCGTGGCGTTCGCACTCGGCGTGACGCTCGGCGCCGCGGCCACCTGGCTCCTGCTCCACTGATCGCAACGCACCGGAACCGCGACGGAAGGCGGCTTCCCGAACGATGAACCTGCTCCACCGATTCCAGGCCGGGCGCTACGCCCGGCAACTCGCAATGGACGGCGCGTCGGAAACGACCGTGGCCCAGGCCAAGTCGCAGCTCGTGGCCATGGGGCCGTCCGCCATTCGCTCCATCCTGGACTCGCTCCAGGGCGTGGGCGCGCGTGGTCCCGCGCTGGAAGTGCTGGAGAGCCTGCTGTCCCCGCGCACGCTGCCGACGTTCGTCGAGGCGCTGTCCTCGCAGAACCCGGCGGTGGTCGACGCGGTCACGACCGTGCTGTCGCGCGGCCAGAACTACGACCCCAGCGACCTGCTGCCCCTGTTCTCCGAACCCAAGGTCTCGAAGGCGCGGCTCGAGAGCATCCTCGCCGCGCAGATGCAGCGGCTGCAGCCCCGCACGCTGCTGAAGGTGCTGCCGGACCTGTCCCGCGACGCCCGCGGCAGCGTGTTCCGCCTGGTCGAGAAGACCGCGGACGGCTCGATCGTGGCCGACGCCGTGCAGCTGGCGGTGCACACGGAGTGGTGGCTGCGCCTGCACATGGCGAAGCTGCTCGCCCGCGTGCCCAGCCCCGAGGGCGCCGAAGCCGTGATCAAGCTGCTGCAGGACGAGAACCCGTCCGTGCGCCTCGAGGCCGTGCGCTGCCTGGCCACGCTGAAGTCGCACGCGGCGATCCCGGCGCTGTGCCAGCGGCTGCGCGACTCGGACATCAAGGTGCAGACCGCGGCCATCGAGGCGCTCGTCGTGCTGAACGACGTGAGCGCCGTCCCGCACCTGATCGAGCACCTGAAGGACGAGAACGAGTACGTGCGCCGCGGCGCCGTCGAGGTGCTGAACCAGGTCGTCACGGTGGACGCGATCAAGGACCTCGTGAACGCGCTGCGCGACGCCGACTGGTGGGTGCGCGTGCGCGCCGCCGACGCGCTGGGCTCGCTGGGCGGCGAGCGCGTCGTGGACGCCGTGATCGCGCTGGTGAACGACGGCGACGACTTCGTGCGTCGCTACGCGGTCGAGATCCTGAACACGGTGACCGATCCGCGCGCCGTCGAGCCGCTGATCCACGCGCTCGAGGACGACGACTGGTGGGTGCGCGAGCGCGCCGTCGACGCGCTCGCCAAGGCGCGTGACGTGCGCGCCGTGGATCCGCTGGTGCGCATGCTGGGCCGCGACGGCACCGCCGTGCCGCTGGTGATCAAGGCGCTCGCCGCGATCGGCGACCCGCGCGTGGTGGAGCCCATCTGCCGGCTCGTGAGCTCGCAGAGCACCGAGGTGCGCCGCGAGGCCGTGCAGGCCCTGACGCTGCTGAACAAGACCGCGGATCTCGATCCCGACGCCCGCCGCTACCTCCAGGAGTCGCTCGAGAGCGTGGGCGTGCACGCCGACCGCACGAAGATCCGGCCGCTGGAGGTGCGCGGCGGCTTCGGTCCGGAGTCGGACCGGCCCGCCGAGGTCCAGCGCCGCGCCACCGACGAAGGCGTCGAGCACGCCTCGGGCGCCGGGGCGTCCCCGAGCGGCGAGACGAAGCCGGCGTCGCGCGAGCGCATGCTGAACTTCCAGCAGCTCGACCCCGGCACCGTGCTGAACGAACGCTACCGCGTGGTCGAGCGGATCGGCGGCGGCGGATTCGGCACCGTGTACCTGGTCGAGGACGTCGTCGTGCGCGAGGAACTGGTGCTCAAGATCCTCGCTCCGCACCTGTCGCTCGACGCGAACATGATCCGCCGCTTCGTGCAGGAGCTGCGCCTGACGCGCCGGATCACGCACAAGAACGTCATCCGCATCTACGACCTGCTCGACCTCGAGGGCGCGCACGGCATTTCGATGGAGTACTTCGCCGGCCGCGACCTGGGACACGTGCTCCGCCGCGACGGGCCGTTGCCGCCGGCGCGCGTGGCGCGCATCGCCTCGCAGGTGCTGGAAGGCCTCGTGGCCGCGCACGAACTGGGCATCATCCACCGCGACATCAAGCCGGCGAACATCCTGGTGGGCGACGACGACACCACGAAGATCGTGGACTTCGGCCTGGCCTCGGTGGGGCAGTCCACGAAGTCGCGCCTCACGGCCAGCGGCATCCTCGTGGGCACGCCCGAGTACATCTCGCCGGAGCAGATCACCGGCCAGACCGTGGACGGGCGGACCGATCTCTACTCGCTCGGCACCGTCATGTACGAACTGCTGAGCGGCAAGCCGCCGTTCGGCGGCGAGAACGCCGTGAACGTGCTGTTCCAGCACCTGGAATCGACGATCCCGCCGATCGCCGACGCGGTCCCCGGCGTTCCGCGCCCGCTCAGCGATCTCGTCGCCGCCGCGATGTCGCGGACGATGGACGCCCGCCCGCTCAGCGCCGCCGAGATGCTGGAACGGCTGCAGAAGGCCGTCTGAGCCGATGGCCCGCATCGATGCGTTCCTCCAGATCGGAAAGCAGCAGGGCGGCTCCGACCTCCACCTGACGGTCGGGCTGCCGCCCCTGGTGCGCCTGGACGGCGAACTGATGCCGATCAAGTACCGCCCGCTCTCCGAGGAGGAGGCGATCGCGCTCGTGCGCGAGATCCTCACCGAGGCCCAGCGCGAGCATTTCGAGCGCGAGGGCTCGCTGGACCTGGGTTACTTCGCGCCCGACATCGGCCGCTTCCGCATCAACGTCTGTCACCACCGGCTCGGCGTGGCCGCCGTGTGCCGCGTGATCCCGGACCAGGTGCCCGAGCTGTCGGCGCTCGGGCTGCCGCGCACGCTCGAGCAGTTCACGCGCCTGAAGCAGGGGCTCGTGCTCGTGACCGGCGCCACCGGCACCGGCAAGACCACGACGCTCGCGGCGATGATCCGCGAGATCAACGAGAAGCGGGCGCTGAACATCATCACGCTCGAGGACCCCGTCGAGTTCGTGCACCAGAGCAAGCAGTCGCTCGTCGTGCAACGCGAACTCGGGCGCGACGTGCCGAGCTTCCGCGACGGGCTGCGCGAGGCGCTGCGGCAGGACCCGGACGTGATCCTGGTGGGCGAGCTGCGCGATCCCGACACGGTCACGCTGGCGCTCGAGGCGGCCGAAACGGGCCACCTCGTGTTCGGCACGCTGCACACCCGCGGCGCGGCGCAGAGCATCGACCGCATCGTGGACGCGCACCCGTCCGAGAACCAGGCACAGATCCGCCACTCGCTCGCGGACACGCTGAAGGCCGTGGTCAGCCAGGAGCTGCTGCGCGCCGCCGACGGCCGCGGCCGCCGCGCGGCGCTCGAGATCCTGGTGGTCACGCTCGCCGTGCAGCAGATGATCCGCGAGGGGCGCACGTTCCAGATCCCGGGCGCCATCACCACCGGCAAGCGGCTGGGCATGCAGCTGATGGACCAGTCGCTGCTCGCGCTGGTGCGCGCCGGCGAGGTGGATCCCGACGAGGCGTTCCTGCGCGCCGAGGACAAGTGGGGCTTCGCGCCGTTCGTCACCCGACCCGAGCTGCTGTCGTTCATGACGGCGGGCTCGCCGGACAAGGCGGCGTGACGTGAACCGCATCGACGCCTTCCTCGAACTGGCCGTGAACCAGGGCGGCAGCGACCTGCACCTGGTGTCGGGCCTCGTGCCGCGCATCCGCATCCACGGGCTGCTGCACCCCGTGCGGTTCCGCGAGCTGTCGCCCGAGGACATCATCAGCCTGCTCGAGGAGTTCATGACACCCGAGCAGCGCCAGTCGCTGCAGCAGCGCTGCGCGGTGGACTTCGCCTACCAGAGCGACACCGCGGGCCGTTTCCGCGTGAACGTCTACCGGCACGTCTCGGGACTCGGCGCCGTGCTGCGCGTGATCCGCGACAAGGTGCCGGCCATGGACACGCTGCGACTGCCGGACTCGGTGAAGAACATCCTCGCGATGCCGAAGGGCCTGATCCTGGTGACCGGCCCGACCGGCTCGGGCAAGTCCACGACGCTCGCCGCGATGGTGGACCACCTGAACGAGTCGAAGCGCGGCCACATCATCACGATCGAGGACCCGATCGAGTACGTGCACCACTACAAGAAGTCCGTGGTCACGCAGCGCGAGGTGGGTCACCACGCCCCGAGCTTCGCCGACGCGCTCCGCAGCGCGTTGCGCGAGGACCCGGACGTGGTGCTCGTGGGCGAAATGCGCGACCAGGAGACGATCGCGCTGGCGCTGACGGCCGCCGAGACCGGCGTGACCGTGCTGGGCACGCTGCACACGAACGGTGCCGTGCGCTGCGTGGACCGCATCGTGAACGTGTTCCCGGCGAAGCGGCAGGACCAGGTGCGCACCATGCTGGCGGACAGCCTCCGGCTCGTGGTGTCGCAGCAGCTCGTTCGACGCGCCGACGGCGCCGGCCGGCAGGTGGCGGCCGAGGTGCTGGTGAACACGCACGCCGTGAGCTCGATGATCCGGCAGGGCAACACGCACAAGCTGACGTCCGCGCTTCAGGCGGGCAGCCGGGCCGGCATGCAGAGCCTGGACGCGGTGCTCATGGAGATGGTGCGGCGCGAGGAGATCAGCGGCGAGGAGGCGTACGACCACGCCATCGACCGCGCGCAGTTCGAGCAGTTCGCCCGCCCCGACGCGGCGTAGGCTCCCGCGCGGCCCTCGTCACGGCCGCGAGCGCGCCCCGCTCGCGAACGCCGCGGCCGCACACGGACATCGCGCCGCCCCGTCCCGGCCGGCGACTCCCCGGCGTCCGCCCGTCGCGGCGATCACGACCTCGATCGCGCACGCGGCGGAACGGTCTACGCGGCCTTCTCGCCTTCCGCTTCGGGCCCCGTGTTCGCCACCAGCGCGGCGGCCTCCACCGGATCCTTGCCGTAGACCTCCACCAGCACGTCCACGACCACGCGATGCAGCGCATCGATGGCCTCGTCGTCCCAGTCGGAGCCCCGGCCGCGGTCGAGGATGCCCAGCACCACGCGCGGCGTCAGCGGGTCCTTGTACACGCGCGGCGACAGCAGCGCGTCGAACACGTCGGCCACCGAGATGATGCGCGCCTGCACGGGGATGTCGTCCCCGCCCACGCCGAACGGGCCGGTGCCGTCGAGCTTCTCGTGGTGGTACGCCGCGATGCGCGGGACGTCGCGCAGCTCCTCGGGGTACTCGATCATGTCGAGGATCGTCTGCGTGTGCGCCGCGTGCAGCGACATCTCGTAGCGTTCGGCGTCGGTGAGCCGGTCGGGCTTGAACAGCAGGTCGTCGCGCACGCCCTGCTTGCCCAGGTCGTGCAGGATCGCCGCCACCGACAGCTTCTCCATCTCGATTCCGGGCAGCACCAGCGCGCGGCCGATCGCCAGCGCCACCGCCTGCACGCGCTCGGAATGCCGCGCGGACTCGGGGTCCTTCAGCGTCAGCGAATGCACGAGCGCGTTGATCGTGGACTGGAGCGCGCGCCGCTGCTGCTGGTGCATGCGCAGGTGTTCGAACGCGAGGCCGGCCTGGCTGGCGAACACGGACAGCAGGTCGAGGTCCTCGCGGCTGAACACGCCCTTCGCGGGACGTCGGATGTCGAGCTGCACCACGCCGAACGGCGCGCGGCTGCCCATGAGCGGGGCGCAGATCGCCGTCTCGAGGCGCGAGAACGCCACGCTGCGCGCCAGCGTGATGCTGTTGCTGGAGTCGCCGAGCGTGAACATGAGCGCGCAGCCTTCGCCGAGCACGCGACGCACGATCGTGCGGCTGAGCGCGATCGCGGGGATGTGACCTTCGCGATCGCACGCGACCAGCGGGCGCAGTTCTCCGTCGAGATCGTCCACCAGTGCGAGCGAGAAGTGGCTCGCGTTCGGGAACGCCTCGAACGCGAAGCGCGTCAGCACATCGATCAGCGTGGTCTCGTCGTTGCGGGCGGCGACGGTCTCGCGCACGAAACCCAGCAGCAGTTCCGCCACGCCGGCGCGCGAACGTGCGACCGATCCCTCGACCTCGGGAAGGTCGAGCAGCGGTCGCGTGGCCAGCACCGTCGGCGAGTGCTGCTCGTCCGAGGCGAGGACCGGCTTGGGGAAGCGGCCGGAGGGATTCGAGGGTTCGTGCGCCATGTCGGTGCCGTTGTCGGCATTTGCGGGCGAAGTCTTGATGTCCGGTTGGAGCCGCCCGGGCCCCGCCCGGGAGGGCCGGTTGCCGGGAAATCGGGTGCAGGCCCCGCCCCGGCCGGCCGAAAACCCGGGAGTCCACCGGGCTCGCCCGATCCTCCGGAGAATCCATGTCCGACCGCCTGTCCCTGCTGCTCACGGTCCGCACCCTCACGCGCGTCCTCGACGCGTCGGATCCGTTCACGCGCGGACGTTCGCATCGCATCGCCTGCTACGCCCTTCGCGTCGCCCGCGACCTGGGCGCGACGCCCGCCGACCTCGAGGACATCGAGCTCGGTGCGCTGCTGCACGACCTCGGCCGCTCGGCGGCCCTGAGCGACGTGGTCACCGCCCCGCGCGCGCTCGACGCCGGGGAACGGGCCCTGGTCAACACGCATCCCCAGCTCGGCTGGGAGATGCTCCGCGGGATTCCCGGCATGGAGCGCGCGGCGGAGATCGTCTACGCGCACCACGAGCGGCCGGACGGCCGGGGCTACCCGCGCGCGCTGCGCGGGGACGCGATCCCGCTCGGCGCCCGCCTCATCATGGTGGCGGCCGCGTACGACGCGATGACCGAGGACCGCCCGTACCGCCGCGGACTCGCTCCGGCCACCGCGTGCGAGGAGCTTCGCCGCCACTCGGGAACGCAGTTCTTCCCCGAAGTGGTGGACGCGTTCGTGACGCTGCACGAGAGCGGCCACCTGTGGGACGAGTTCCCCGCGGACGAGCGCCCCGACGCGGCGCAGGGCCAGGCCGCGGCCTGAAATCCGACTTGGCGCACCGACTCGGGGGCTGGCACGATCGCCGCCCCCGAGTTCGCATTTCGGGAAGTGCGCGGCGTGCCCCGCGCCCCGCGCCCCGCGAGCGACGTGCCGATGGGTCGGCCGCTCGCGCGGCCCCCACCCCGACGGAGCGCCCCACGTGACCGACGAACCGCGCCTGCTGTGCCTCGGGGACTCGTACACGATCGGCGAGGGCGTGGGCGACGCGGACCGCTGGCCGTCGCAGCTCGCCGCGCGCCTGCGCGCATCGGGCGTCCCGCTCGCGCCGCCCACGCTGGTCGCGCGGACGGGCTGGACGATCGACGAGCTCGAGGCCGGCATCGCCGACGCCGCGCCGGCGGACGCGTGGGCGGCCGTGACGCTGCTCGCGGGAGTGAACGACCAGTACCGGGGCCGGCCGCTCGGCGAGTTCCGCGCCCACTGGCGGCGCGTGCTGCTGCGCGCGGTGCGCTTTGCCGGGGGCCGCGCCGACCGCGTGGTCGCGATCTCGATCCCGGACTGGGGCGTGACGGCGTTCGCGGAGGGCCGCGACCGTGCCGCGATCGCCGCCGCGATCGACGAACGCAACGCGATCGCCCGATCGCTGGCGGAGCTGCACCATGCGCGCTGGGTGGACGTCACCGACGTCTCGCGCGAGCTCGGCGCGGCGCCGGCCGCGCTGGCCGCCGACGGCCTGCATCCGTCCGCGAGCCAGTACGCGCGCTGGACGGACCGGATCGAGCCGCACGTGCGGGCGGCGCTCGCGGCCCGTTGAGTGCCCGGCCGGCCCCGGTCGCGGGCACTCTTGACCGACGCCGGACAACGAAAACGGCCGAACTCCATCCCATGGAGGCACAGCCGCCGCCGCCGTTCCGACCCCGACCCGAAAGGCCCCGCATGTCGCTTCGTCGCAGGCTGCTCGCGCTCCTCGTGCTCGCTTCGCTCGCCTCGCTCGCCACGCCCGCGTTCGCCGCAGCGCCGCCGGCCCGGCCCGCCCCGTCGCCCCGATCGGACGGCCCGACGCCGCGCCTGGTGCTCGCTCCCGCCGAGTGGAAGAAACGACTGACGCCGTCCCAGTACCACGTGCTGCGCGAGGAAGGCACCGAGATCGCGTTCACGGGCCGCTGGTGGAACCACCACGCGAAGGGCACGTACGTCTGCGCCGGCTGCGGGCTCACGTTGTTCTCGTCGGCGACCAAGTTCGAGTCCGGCACCGGGTGGCCCAGTTACTGGCAACCCATCGCGAAGGACCACGTCACCGAGAAGACCGACGCGAGCCTCGGCATGGTGCGCGCCGAGGTGGAATGCGCGCGGTGCGGCGGACACCTTGGACACGTGTTCGACGACGGACCGAAGCCGACCGGGCTGCGCTACTGCATCAACTCGGCGTCCCTGGACTTCGTTCCGGCCCGCTGACGGGCCGCGCGGCGAAGGGCCGCGGGACCGGGGCGGTCGCCGGCCGAGGCTCGCCGGGGGCGCCCGGCCGCGCGAGCCGGCGCCGGGGCGGGTCCGGCCGCCACGCTGGACCTCGCCCGGGCGGATGTCGCATCCTCAAGGCCGCTTTCCCCCTCCACCGCCGCGATTCCGCGCCCGCGCGCGCCTCCTGCTCCGGAGAATCCATGCGACGCTCCCTCCTGGTCCTGCTGCTCGCCCTCGCGCTCGCACCTGCCGCACGCGCGGCCTCGAACGACGGCAACGTCGAGTGGGCCGGCCTGTCCCACGTCGGCTGGCAGGACCGGCGCCCGCTCTGCCCCGTCGACGGCGAGTCGTTCCAGGTGCGCTTCCAGGCGTGGAGCGGGGACCTGTCCGCGGCGCGCGTGCGCGTGGACCAGGGCGGCGTGATCACGTGGGTGAACGCGGCGGTCGTCGGCCAGCACGGCCCGTACGCCGTGTGGGGCGCCACGTTGCCGGCCACGGCGCTCGGCAGCGAGAGCTACTGGATCGAGGTCACCGACGGCGCCGACACGGACTACCTGAGCGTCAACGGCGCGTCGGACCTCGAACCCGTCGACGGCGGCTGGGTGCTGAACTTCGTCACGCTCGAGCACGCCCCGGCCGGCGCGACGCCGGTCACCGGCGGCGGTGCGGTGTTCAAGGTGTGGGCGCCCACGCGCACGAGCGTGTACGTGCGCGGCACGTTCAACGGCTGGACGACCGCGAACCCGCTCACCAAGGTGGGCGAGTACTTCGTCGGCCGCGCCGCGAACGTGGCCGACCGCGCGCAGTACAAGTACTTCTTCAACAACGCGACGTGGAACACCGACCCGCGCGCGCGTGCGATCGACCCCACCGGCGGCAACTACAACGCCTACGTCGAGAACCCGTTCCGCTACAACTGGGTGAGCCCGCCGTTCACGACGCCGAAGTTCGAGGACCTGGTGGTGTACCAGATGCACATCGGCACGTTCTCGGGGCTGAACGACCCGGCGGGCGCCACGGCGTTCCCCGCGGGCTACGTGGACGCCGCGAACCGCGTGCCCCACCTGGCGGACCTCGGCGTGAACGCGGTGCAGTTGTGCCCGGTGACCGAGTTCCCGGGCGACCTGTCCGCCGGCTACAACCCGCAGACGCAGTTCGCTCCCGAGTGGAAGTACGGCACGCCCGACCAGTTCAAGCAGTTCGTGGACCGCTGCCACCAGTCCGGCATCGCCGTGCTCACGGACATCGTGTGGAACCACGTCACGAGCGGGGACAACTGGCTCTGGAACTACGACGGCTCGCAGCAGTGGTTCGACACGCCGGCCGTCGACACGCCGTGGGGCGCGCAGGCCGACCTCGACCGCGCGGCCGTGCGCGACTGGTACGCGAACAGCGCCCAGCTGTGGCTGGACGAGTACCGGCTGGACGGCTTCCGCATGGACGCGACGCTGTACATGAACCAGGGCGCGCAGGCGGCGGCGGGCTGGAGCCTGATGCAGCGCCTGAACGACGAGGTCGACTCGCGCTTCGCGGACAAGTTCGTGGTCGCCGAGCAGCTGCCGAACAACGACTGGGTGACGCGCCCCACGAGCCTGGGCGGCGCCGGCTTCGACGCGCAGTACCACCAGAAGTTCCGCGACAACGTGCGCGGCGCCATCTTCGCGGCCGCCGCGGGCGACCCCAGCATGGCCGCCGTGCGCGACGCGATCAACGGCAGCGGCCCGACCATCAGCGGCGCGAAGGCGTACAACTACGTCGAGCTGCACGACGAGGCGTGGCCGTCGAGCGGCGGCCAGCGCATGGTGAAGACGATCGACCCGGTGGCGCCGTCCGACGACGTGTGGGCGAAGGGGCGTCAGAAGCTGGCGCACGGGCTGCTGTTCGTGGCGCCCGGCGTGCCGATCGTGCTGCAGGGCACCGAGTGGCTCGAGAGCAACGACTTCGGCGCGGACGCCGTGAACCGCATCGACTGGTCCAAGAAGGCCACCTACGCGGGCATCTTCCAGTACTACAAGCGCCTGATCGGCCTGCGCCGGCAGCTGAGCCCGCTCAAGGCGAGCGCGAACGTGTACGTGTCGCACGTGAACGACGCCGGCAACGTGATCGCGTTCCGGCGCTGGGACGGTGCGAACCAGCTCATGGTGCTCGCGAACTTCGGCAACACGAGCTACTCGAACTACCGCGTCGGCGTGCCCGCGGCCGAGGACTGGGAGGAACTGGTGAACAGCCAGGATCCCGCGTACATGGGCAGCGGTCCCACGAACCCCGGGCACCGCGTCGCCGAGGCGATCTCGCAGGACGGCTTCGCGCAGAGCATCACGCTCGAGCTGCCGGCGATGGCGCTGGTGGTGCTGGGCCCGACGAGCCTCGTGTCGGCGCCCGCGGCGCCGGCGACGGCCGCGCTGGAACTGGCGGTGGCCCCCGTGCCCGCTCGCGGCGCGACGCAGGTGTCGTTCACGCTGCCCGAGGCCGGCGCGGTGCGCGTGACGCTCGTGGATCCGCAGGGCCGCGTGGTGCGCACGCTGGCCGAGGGCTCGCGCCCGGCCGGCGCGCAGCGGCTGGCGTGGGACGGCCGTCGAGACGACGGCACGGCCGCCGCGCCGGGGCTCTACTTCGTGCGCGTGCAGGCGGCCACGAAGACCGCCGTGAAACGGGTCGTGCTCGTTCGCTGATCCGGCCCCCGCCGGATCGTCCCGCGCTCGCGGGGTTCACCGTCAGCCAGGAGGCCGATGTGGAGTTTGCCGCGCGCGCGTCTCGAACGAGGGGCTGCCCTTGCGCCGGGTGGTGATCACGGGGCTCGGCGTCGCGTCGCCCGTCGGCACCGGGGTCGAGCGGTTCTGGGACGCGCTCGTGAACGGGCGCTCGGGCGTCGGTCCGATCACGCGCTTCGACGCGTCGGCGCTGCGCAGCCGCATCGCCGGCGAGGTGCGCGACCTGGACCTGGCGACGCTGCCCGCGAAGGCGGTCAAGCGCAGCGCGCGTTTCGCGCAGCTCGCGCTCGCGGCCGGGCTCCAGGCGCTGGGCGAGGCGGCGCTGCCCGAGTCGGTGAAGCCCGACACGGCCGTGCTCGTGGGCAGCGGCATCGGCGGCTTCGAGTTCCTGACGCGCGAACACGAGGTGTTCCTGCACCGCGGCCCCGAACGGATGTCGGCGCTCACGGTGCCCGTGATCATTCCGAACATGGCCTCGGGGCTCATCGCGATCGAGGCCGGTCTCGGCGGGCCGAACGTCTGCCCGACCACGGCGTGTGCCTCGGGCTCGAACGCCATCGGCACCGCGCTCGACATGATCCGGGCCGGCCGCTGCGACGCGGCGATCGCCGGCGGCGCCGAGAGCACGCTCGACGGCTTCGCGGTGGACGGCTACTGCCAGCTGCGCGCGCTGTCCACGCGCAACGACGACCCGACGCGCGCGAGCCGGCCGTTCAGCGCCACGCGCGACGGCTTCGTGATCGCCGAGGGCGCGGCGCTGCTCGTGCTCGAGGAGCTCGAGCACGCCCGTGCGCGCGGCGCGCGCATCTGGGCGGAACTGATCGGGTACGGCGCCTCGGGCGACGCGTACCACGCCACCGCGCCGGACCCGGAATCGAAGGGTGCGCTGCGTGCCATGCGGATGGCGCTGGCCGACGCGCGCCTCGCGCCCGAGGAAGTGCAGGTGGTGAACGCGCACGCCACGGCCACGCCGGTGGGCGACGTCGTCGAGAGCCGCGCGCTGGAACGCCTGTTCGGCGAGCACGCGAAGCGGCTCATGGTGCACTCCACGAAGTCGATGACCGGGCACACGCTCGGCGGCGCCGGCGCGATCGAGGCGGTGGTCTCGGTGCTCACGGTGGCGCGCGGCGTCGTGCACCCCACGGTCAACCTCGACGACCCGGACCCGGAGTGCCGGCTCGACTACGTGCCGCACGTGGCCCGCGAGGCCGACGTGCGCGTGATGATGTCGAACTCGTTCGGCTTCGGCGGGCACAACGCCGTGCTCGTGTTCCGCCGCTTCGAGGGCTGAGCGCGGCGCGGCGCGTGCGGCTTCGCGCGCCGCGCGATCAGCCCTGGTGCTCGGGGCGCAGCAGGTCGAGCACGGTCTTGACGGGGTTGAACACGTCGAGCGGCACTTCCACGAACACCGTGTTCCACCGCGCCATCGCGCCGTTCCACAGGCCCGGCCGCTCCAGCGCGAGCAGTTCCCGCCCGCCCGCGCTCTTGCGCGTGACGATGACGGCGTCGGGATCCACGAAACGCTCGAGATCCCACGCGCGCCCGTGCCGGTCGCGCAGCGCGCACACGAGGAACACGGGGTTGAAGTGCGTCGCGCGCTTCGCGACCTGCTGCTGCGCGGCGTCACCCGGGTCCACCTGCGCACTCTCCACGATCTGCGGCGTCACGCCGCCCTCGCCGCCCCGCACCCAGAACGGGCCGCCGCCGGGCTCGCCGGTGTTGCGCACCATGCCCGCCACGCGGATCGGCCGCTCCAGTGCGGCCCGCGCCGCGGCCGCACCGGCCGCGCCCGCCGGCACGCCGAACGCACGCGCCGCGAACGCGAGCGCGCCGTCGGCCGCCGCGTCGCCCTCCGCGTCGAGTCGCGCGAGCCACGCCTGCGACTCCGCCTCCAGCTCCAGCACGAGCCCCATCAGCACGCGGCTCCACGCCAGCGCGCTCGCGCGCCGCGCGTCCACGGTGACGTTGTCGATGTTCTTGAGCAGCACCAGGTCACCGCCGCACTCGGCGAGGTTCGCGAGCAGCGCGCCGTGCCCCGCCGGGCGCAGCACGAGCCGGCCGTGCGCGTCACGGAACGGGCCGCCCGCGGGATCCGCGGCCACCGTGTCGGTGGACGGCTTCTGCTCCGAGAACGCCACCTCCCACCGCACGCCCAGCGGCCCTTCGAGCCGGGTGCGCACGTCGGCGAGCACCGCTTCGAAGCCGGCACGATGCTCGGGCGACACCGTGAAGTGCGCCCGGCAGGCGCCGTCCTCCGCGCGCGCGAGCAGCGCCGACTCGCGCAGGTGCTCCTCGAACGCCGTGCGCGCGCGCGCGCCGTCGCGGTGGAACGCCAGGAGTCCCTTCGGCCGCTCCGCGTAGCCGAGCCCCGGCTCGCCGAGCAGCGTGTCGAGCATCGCGCGAAGCGACCGCGCGAGCGCAGCGTCGGGGTCGTCCCGCGTCGCGCATCGCGGCGGACCAGGCCGGGCGAACGCGAAGCGATCGAACCCGTCGAGCAGCGCGCGCACCGCGCGGGCGTCGGGCGAGCCCTGCGCCAGCGCCGCGTCCAGTTCCGCCAGCGGCAGCACGCCGGGGCGCGCGCGGTACGCGAGCAGCTCCTTGAACATGCGCGTGGCCGCGCCCGACGCCGGCACGAAGGCCGACAGCCGGCCGGCCGCGGCGGCCTGCGCGGCGAGGGACTCCAGTTCCGCCTGCCGCCCGGCGGGCAGCTGCACGATGCCGTCCCCCGGCGTGCATGGCCGGTCGAGCCGCGCAAAACCCGGCGGATGCGCCAGCAGCGCGAGCTGGCGTTCGGCCTCGCGCGCCGAAATGCCCTGCGCCGCGAGCTGCCGCTGGTCGTCGTCGGTGAGCGCCATGCGCGGATCCTCGGAAGTCCCCAGGCGTGATCGGCCCCGTCGCGGGGCCGGGCCCCTACAGTGCCCTGCGATCCCGCCGACAACAAGGCGACCCCGTTCTCGCCCGGACCGCTTCGGCCCGGGCGGCGAACCGTCGTGCACGCGGTATCGGCCGCGGAGGACGATCTGCGCATCCTGCTCGCCATGTCCCAGGACGAACGGCGTGCCGCCGTATCGGCGGCGCTCGCCGTGTCGGGCCATGCCGTGGAGGCGGTGGGCGGCGTGGCCGAGGGCCGTGCGGCGCTCGAACGCGTCGCGCCCGACGTGCTGCTGGTGGAGGCGACGCTGCCCGAGGACGGCGCCGCCGCGCTGACGCGGGCGGCCGCCGACCGCGGGCCGGCGCGCCCGTGGGTGCTGTGGCTGGCCGGCAACGGCGAGGACCCGGCGCCGGCGGCCGCCCACGCGGGCGCGGACGACGTGGGCGCCGGCTTCGGCGAGAACGAACTGGCGCTGCGTCTGCGGCACGCCGAACGCGTGCGTGACCTGGAAGAGCGCCTGGCGCGGCACACGCGCCGGCTCGAGTCGGTGCAGCGCGGCATGGAGCGCGACCTCGAGGCCGCCGCCGTCATGCAGCGCGCGCTGCTGCCGCCGGCGAAGCCCGACCTGCCCGGGCTGGCCGCGGCGTGGCGGTTCCTGCCGTGCAGCGGTGTGGCCGGCGACGTCGTGGGCGTGCACGCGCTCGACCCCGAGCGCGCGGCGTTCTACCTGCTCGACGTGGCGGGCCACGGCGTGCCCGCCGCCATGCTCGCATTCACGCTGAGCCGCCTGCTGATGCCCGGCCGCCACCTGGTGGCGCCGGGCGGCGGCTCCGCCGAGGGCGAGGCCGCGGGCGTGCTCGCTTCGCCCGCGGAACTGCTCGCCGGGCTGAACGACCAGTTCCCCGACGACGGCGAGAGCACGCGCTACTTCACGATGGCGTACGGCGTGTGGGACGCCGCCCGCCGCATCGCGCGCGTCGCGCAGGCCGGGCACCCCGCGCCGATCGTGCAGCGCGGCCGCGCGATGCTGCCGCTGACGGCCGAGGGCCGCCCGATCGGCCTGTTCGCGAAGACCGTGTACGACGAACTCGAGATCGAGCTCGGCCCCGGCGACCGGCTGTTCCTGTATTCGGACGGCGTGACGGAGGCGCGCGCGCCGTCCGGCGAGACGTTCGGGAACGCCCGGCTGCTCGACGTGCTGCGCGGGCAGCGCGACCACACGCTGGAACAGGCGGCGGCGGCGGTGGAGCAGGCCGTGCATGCGTGGATCGGCGACGGACCCCGGCGCGACGACGTGACGTTCCTGGCCCTGGAGGCAGCATGAACGAGGATCGGAGTCTCGAGCTGCGGTTCCGCTCGCACCTGGGCGACGTCCGCCTGGCCGTGGCCGCCGTGGGCGGAGCGTGCGAGCGCAGCGGCCTGAGCGAGCATGAGTCGGGCCTCGTGGCGCTCGCGCTGGCCGAGGTGCTGAACAACGTCGTGCTGCACGCGCTGTCGGGCCGCGACACCGAGGAGGTGCGCGTGCGGCTGGGACTGTCGCCCGAGCAGGTCGCCGTGACGGTGTGGGACCGCGGCGTGGCCATGCCGCAGACCGCACCGGCGCCCGCCGCCGAGTTCGATCCCGACGACGCCGCGTCACTGCCCGAGGGCGGCTTCGGCCGCGGGCTCGTGCGGCACCTGATGAGCGAGGTGCGCTACGAACGCGTGGACGGCGTCAACGTGACGACGCTGGTGCGCAGGCTCCGACGCGAGCGCGAAGCCGCCTAGGTTCTGTCTGGGAGTGCCGCGAAGCGCGGTCCGCACGTCCGTGCTCGCCCGGCGTGCGCGACCCGGTGCGCACCGTTCCCCTTCGCACCCGGCGGTCCCGCGGAGCGCTCCATCGCCGGATGCGCCGAGGCCCCCGGTCACCATCTCCGGGGGCCTCGCGCTGCGTTCCCTCGCGACTTTCGCCCGCGGTCAGGCCGCCGGGCGGCACGTGGCCACGGCCTCGTCGGCCGTCCCACGAATCGCCAGCGCGCGGTCCATGCGCGTCAGGCGGAAGACGTCCATCACCAGCTCACCCACGCCGCACAGCACGAGGCGGCCGTTCTGGCCCATCCGCTTGTGCAGGTGCACGAGCACCCCCAGCCCGGTGCTGTCCAGGAAGCGCACCTCGGACAGGTCCAGCACCACGTAGCGCCAGCCTTCCTCGATGCGCGATCCCACGTGCGTGCGCAGCTCGGGCGCGGCGTACGCGTCCAGAGCGTCCCCTTCCCAGGTCACCACGAGCACGTCGCCTTCCCGGCTCTCGCGCATGGCAGGCTCCCCCCGAAGTCTCCTTCGACACGGCTTCCGAGGGGGAGTCTCGGCGAGCGGAGTCGCGACTGAAGGGGCAAGGGCAGGAGCGTCGCGGCCCGCGCGGGATCGGCTAGGCGGCCTGGTCCAGCGGCAGCGGCTCCGACAGGCCCTCGGCCTCGGCGCGGCCCGGCTCCTCGGCCGCAGCCACCACGCCGCCCGCGACCAGCGCGGCGAGCGCGCGAACGCCCGCGCCGGCCGTCACTTCGCCGAGCACCGCGAGCACGGCGAGCGCCGCGAACGACGCGGCGATCGATCGCCAGCGCCGCTGCAGCGCCGGCTCCCCGCGGCCCAGCCGCAGCGCCAGGCGGAGCACGCCCAGCACCACGAGCATCGAGACGACCAGGTTGCTGAAGAACAGCGGATCGGAAAGCCGCACGAACGCCGTGGCGGCGAGCCCCGAGCCGCCCGCGGCCACGTGCAGCCCGAGCCCGATCAGCCCCACCAGCACCACGCCCCGCCAGAACGGCGGCGCGCCCGGCTCGGAGGCGCGCCCCACGGCGAGCGGCAGCGCGAGCACCAGCAGCTTGAACGCCCCGTGCCGCGCACCCCACGCCGCGTCGACGGTCGCCGAGTCCGCGGCGAGCACGTCGAGCCCGGCCGTGGCGCGCCACAGCGCGTGCAGCCCCGGAGCGAGCACGGCGACCGCGATCGCGGGCCCCAGCGAAGGCAGGCGCCCCTCGCGCCGCGCGGAAACCACGGTCACGAAGTAGAGCGCGAGGCACGACAGTCCCACGTGCAACCACGTGAACGCCTCGGAACGGCCGCCCTCGGGGATCACCATGACCAGGCCCAGCACGATCATGGCGAGGAAGTTCATGTCGAACGGCGTGGTCACCGACACGCGACGCCCGGGGCGACGCTGCATCCACGCGCAGGCGATCAGCGCGGACGAGGCCACGAGGTCGAGCCACCGCCACGGGAAGCCGCCCCAGTTCGGAAGCGGCCGCCACACGTCGAGCACGAGCGCGAGCATCACCGCCAGCGGAAGGTCCGCCATCGGTCGTCGGCGCCGCGTGTCGTCGGGGGGTCGCACGTCGGTCGTCAAGGGAGCTCCGGGGAACGAGTACGGGCCGCGCGTCACGGCGCTCGGCCCGGAGCGGTTTTCGGCCCGCCGGCGGTCCGCCTTGAGCCGCTCGGCCGGGGCCGCTTCCGCGGCGCGTGCGGCGCACGACGGCGGCCCGCGCCTCAGCCGCGCAGGGCGCTCCGGATGTGCGCCATCGCGAGCGCCCCGTGCGCCATCGCCACGGTCATCGACGCCAGCGGGGGCCGCACCACGTCGCCGGCGGCCCAGACGCCCTCCGCGGACGTGGCGAGGTGATCGTCGACGATCAGGAAGCCGTCCGCGTCGTGGGCGAGCGCCGCCCGGCACCATTCGCTGTTCGGCATCACGCCCACCTTGATGACGAGCGCGTCCACCTCGAGCCGGTCCTCGCGCGCGGGCGCGGCCAGCCGCACGGCGCGCACGCGCGTGCCGCCCTCGACCTCGAGCACGCGCACGTTCTCGCGCACGCGGATGCGCGGCTCGCCAGCCACGCGCGCGCGGAACTCGACGCGCGCCCGCGGCTCGCCGCGCACGAGCAGCGTCACCTCGCTGCCCGCCTCGGCCAGCAGCAGTGCGTTCTCGTACGCCGCGTCGCCGCCGCCGGCCACGGCCACGCGCCGCCCCGCGAGCTCCACGCGGTCGCGCGTGGCCGAGTACGACACGCCGCGGCCCTCCAGTTCGCGCTCGCCCGGCACGTCGAGGTGACGCCGGCGCGCGCCGCTCGCCACGAGCACGGTGGCGGCCTCCACGCGCTCGCCCGTGGACAGCACCACCGCCGGCGAGCGCTCGCGCGTGCCCGGCTCGAGCGCCGTCGCCACGGCGTCGCAGCGCACGTCCACGCGGCGCTCGGCGAGCTGGGCCGCGAAGCGCTCCGCGACCTCGGCTCCGTGCGCCGCGGCGAGACCGGCCACGTTCGGCAGCGCGAAGTGCACGTGCAGCAGCTGACCGCCGGGAGCCGGCGCGCTCTCGAGCACGAGCGGTTCCAGGTCGAGCGAGCGCGCCCACAGCGCCGCCGACACGCCGGCCGGCCCGGCACCCACCACGATCACGTCGGGGGTCATCGCGCAGCCGCCGCGCTCACGGCGAGCGCGACCTCCCAGAACGTCTTCGGCACGAGCGGAGCGAGGCCGTGGCGCTCCTCGAGCCGGCGCAGGCACGCGAGGCGCGCCTCGTCGAACACCGCCGACGTGTTGCCCGCGTCGCGCAGGCGCACCTCCACGCTCACGCCGGGCACGTGCACGCGCGTGCGCGCGCGCGCGCCGCCGGCTTCGCCCCGTTCGCGGAAGAGCGCGTCCATGCGCAGCAGGAAGTCCCAGTCCTCGCTGGCCGTGAACGACCCGTCGAAACCGCCGAGCGCCTCGAACAGCTCGCGCCGCACACCCCACGCGCTCGGCGGCAGGAAGTCGTCGGTGCGCATGAGCGCGTCGTCCCAGTCGCGCGCGATCACGCGCGATTCGAGCTCGGCGCGCGCGCCGGACTCGTCCACGCGTTCACGCACCACGCGCGTGTCGGTCCACGCGAAACCCACCGCGTCGTCCTCGAACGCGGCGCCCAGCCGGGCGAGATGCTCCGCCGTCCAGCGGTCGTCGTCGTCGAGGAACGCCAGCACGTCGCCGTGCGCGCCGTCGGCGGCGGCGTTGCGCGCCAGGCCCGGGTTGCCGAAGCGCGTGGCCACGGCGGACACCTCGAGCAGCGGCAGCGGAGGGAGCGCGTCGAGCGACGAGCCACCGCCGTCGTCGGCGAGGCGCAGCTCCAGCGGCGGGGCCGTCTGCGCCGCGACACCGGCGAGCGCGTCGGCCAGCAGGTGCGGCCGGTCGCGCGTGACCACGATCACCGACACCGTGGGCGACGCCACGGAAGGCCTCAGGCTCCGGGGGACATGCGCAGGGCGTCGGCCCAGCGCGGGTCGGCGAGTTCGCCGCGCACGGTGCGCGTTTCCACCACGCCGGTCTTGCGGATGCCGCGCATCTCCATGCACAGGTGGCGCGCCTCGAGGATCACCGCGAGCCCGCGCGGCTGGACGAGCGTTTCGAGATGATCCGCCACCTGCTGCCCGAGCCGCTCCTGCAACTGCGGCCGGCGCGCGTAGTGGTCGAGCAGGCGCGCCATGCCCGACAGGCCGAGGATGCGCTCGCCGGGCAGGTACGCGATCAGGCCGCGGCCGAAGAACGGCACGAAGTGGTGCACGCACAGCGAGTGGAACGGGATGTCGCGCACCACCACCAGGTCGCCCTGCCCCTGGTGCGGGAACGTGGCGAGGTCCGGGATCGCGGCCGGGTCGAGCCCCGCGAAGATCTCGCGGTACAGGTCGGCGACGCGGGCCGGGGTCTCGGCGAGCTCGGGTTCCGCGGCCGGGTCGAGGCCCAGGGCCTCGATCCACAGCTGGAATGCGCGAGCGACGGCGGCTTCGTCCTGTGCGGGAGGCCGGTTCAAGGCTGCGCACCCCGGGGCGGAAAAGCCGAAGGGCCGGCGGAACGCCGGCCCCGGGACATGGAGCGGAAGACGGGATTCGAACCCGCGACCCTAACCTTGGCAAGGTTATGCTCTACCGGGCTGAGCTACTTCCGCGTCAAGAGCGGCGGGGAATATATCCACGGCTCCGCGGACCGTCAAGCGGCGGCCATGGGTGGCAGGGTCTCCCCCCGCCCGGGTCGCCGCGAGGCGCTCCCGACGCCCCGGCGAGCGAACGAGGCCGCCCGTGCAACGTGCACGATCCCCGGGCGTCCCCTATAACTCCCGGCCATGAGCGTGCTGGTGCACAAGTACGGCGGGACGTCGGTGAACGGGCCGGAGCGCATCCGGGCCGTGGCCCGCCGCGTGGCGGCCGCGCATGCCGCGGGCAGCGCGATGGTCGTGGTGGTGTCCGCCATGGGCGACACGACCGACGAGCTCATCCGCCTGGCGCACGAGGTGTCGCCGCAGCCGAGCCGGCGCGAGATGGACATGCTGCTCACCACGGGCGAACGCGTGAGCATGGCGCTGCTGGCGATGGCGCTGCACGACCTGGGCGTGCCGGCGATCAGCTTCACCGGCTCGCAGAGCGGCATCCTCACCGACGACTCGCACAGCCACGCGCGCATCGTGTCGATCCGTCCCGACCGCATCCGCGGCGGGCTCGACCGCGGGCAGGTGGTGATCGTGGCCGGCTTCCAGGGCGTGAGCCCGGAGACGAAGGAGATCACCACGCTCGGCCGCGGCGGCAGCGACACCACGGCCGTGGCGCTGGCCGCGGCGCTGGGCCCGGCGCGCTGCGAGATCTACACCGACGTGCCCGGCGTGTTCACCGCCGACCCGCGCGTGGTGAAGGACGCACGCGTGATCGGGCGGCTGGGCTATCGCGCCTGCTCGGCGCTCGCGCACCTCGGCGGTCGCGTGCTGCACGCGCGCTGCGTGGACCTGGCCGCGCGCGAGAAGGTGGCGCTCGCGGTGCGCTCGTCGTTCGACGAATCCCCCGGAACCGAGATCGTGGAGGACCTCATGGAAACGCCCCGCGTGGAGGCCATCGCCCACCGCGCCGACGTGTCGGTGATCGTGGCCGAGGGCAACGCCGGCGGCCGCGGCGAGGCGCGCGGCATCATCGACTCGGTGCACGAGGCGTTCCCCGCGCTCGAACTGGTGGCGCACGAACAGGCCACCCAGACGCACGGCGCGATCGTGTGGATCGGCCCTCGCGACGAGGCCGAGGCGCTGAAGCAGCGCTTCCGCGACGTGCGGGGCCCCGGCGGCGAGTGGTCGCTCACGGTGGAGCACGGCGCCGCGTTCGTGTCGGCGGTCGGGCTGGGGCTGACGGCGGAGCAGGTGGTGCGCGCGGAGTCGGCGCTGGAGAAGGCCGGCGTGCCGCTGGTGGCGCTGCGCACGACGCCCGCGGCGATCGTGTTCCGCGTCGCGACCGAGCATTGCGACGCGGCGGTGCGCGCGCTGCACGCGGCGTTCTTCGCGGCCTGACCGAACCGGACCGGCGCGCGCGTCAGCGGGGATCGCGCGTGCCCGAGCACCCGGGCCACAGCGCCAGCGCGGCCATGCCCAGGATGGCCGCCATGCCGGTCAGCCGCCACATCGGGCCCCACGCGCCGTGCACCGCCGGGCCCGCGAGCGCGCCGGCCGCCGGCAGCAGCGCGCCGTAGACCACGAGCCAGCCGCGGCGGTCGGGATCGC
>JBGAMH010000313.1:0-4376 GCA_044223135.1 Candidatus Eiseniibacteriota bacterium
GAGCATGGCGCCGTCCTCGCCGAGCGGCGCGACGTGCTCGGATTCGGCCACGTAGAACTCGCGGCAGCGGTCGCACACGCGGCGCACCAGGCGCTGCGCCATCACCAGCGTGAGCGCGGAGCCCACCAGGTAGCGCGGCACGCCCATGTCGATCAGGCGCGTCACGGTGCCGGGCGCGTCGTTCGCGTGCACGGTCGAGAACACGAGGTGGCCGGTGAGCGCGCTCTTCACGGCGATGTCGGCCGTCTCCTCGTCGCGGATCTCGCCGATCATGATGACGTCGGGGTCCTGGCGCAGGATCGAGCGCAGCGCGCGCGCGAACGACATGCCGACCTTGGCGTTCGCGTGCACCTGGCTGATGCCCTCGATGTGGTACTCGATCGGGTCTTCGACGCTCACCAGGTTGCGGTGCACGCTCTTGATGTCGTTCAGCGCCGAGTACAGCGTGGTGGTCTTGCCGCTGCCGGTGGGCCCGGACACCAGGATCATCCCGTACGGCTGCCGGATCGCGCGCTGGAACGCCGACAGCGACACGCCCTCGAGGCCCAGGTTCGTGATGTCGCGGGCGAACGCGCTCTTGTCGAAGAGCCGCATCACCACCTTCTCGCCGTGCGACGTGGGCAGCGTGCTCACGCGCAGGTCCACCTCGCGGTCGGGCAGGTGCACGGTGAGGCGGCCGTCCTGCGGCAGCAGGCGCACGGCGATGTCGAGGTCGGCGAGCACCTTGATGCGCGACACGATCGCCATCTGCAGGTGCTTCGGCGGCTTCATCACCTCGTGCAGCACGCCGTCGATGCGGAAGCGCACCGTGACGCGCTCGCGCGACGGCTCCACGTGGATGTCGCTCGCTCGCGCGTCGATGGCCTCGGCGATCATCAGGTTGACCAGCCGCACGACCGGCGCGTCCTCGACCTGCTGGCGCAGCGTGGCCAGGTCGACTTCCTGGTCGCCGTCGCTGCCCGCCGACAGGTCGATCTTGTCGAGGATCTCGCCCAGGTGCTCGGTGGTGCGGATCTCGGAGTAGAACTCCTCGATCGCCTCGCGCACCTCGGTGGGGCGCGCGATCCACGGCTTCAGCTGCAGCCCGGTGAGCGCGCGCAGGTGGTCGAGCGAGACCACGTCGAGCGGGTCGCCCACGGCCACCTCGAGCGTGTTCCCGTCCTTCTTGAGCGCGAGCACCATCGCCTGCCGCGCCAGGTGCTCCGGCACGAGCGCCACCGCCTCGGGCTCGGCTTCGGTCAGCTTCTCGGGGCCGGCCACGGGCAGCGCGAACTGCTCGCCGAGCACGTCCGTGATCTGCGCCTCGGTCAGCAGCCCCAGGCGCACCACGGTCTGGCCGAGCCGCTCGCGCGGATCCTGGCGCGCGCGCAGCGCCTGCTGCACCTGCTCGGAGGTCAGGTGCCCCTTCTCGATCAGGATCTCGCCGAAGCGGCGCGTGGAGAGCCGGTAGGAGACGGCCATCAGTGCTGGGCCCCCGGGATCGGCGCCGTGCGGTAGACGCGCCGCTGCAGCGTCGACCGCTTCTCGGCGTCGGTGAACAGCGGATAGGCCGCGTCGAACGTGACCAGGCCGCGGTCGACGAGTTCGGTCATCGCGTCGTCCATCGACACCATGTCGTCCTTCAGGCTCGTGGAGATGACGTTGCCGATCTGGTGCACCTTGTCCTCGCGGATCAGGTTCGCGATCGCCTGGTTCACGAACATCAGCTCGCGTGCCGCCACGCGGCCCTTGCCGTCGGCGCGCGGCAGCAGCACCTGCGACACCACGGCGCGCAGCGTCAGCGAGAGCTGCGCGCGGATCTGCGGCTGCTGGTGCGGCGGGAACGAGTCCACGATGCGCGTGACCGTCTGCGCGGCCGACTGCGTGGCCATGGTGGAGATCACCAGGTTGCCGGTCTCCGCGGCCGACAGCGCCATGGCCATGCTCGTCAGGTCGCGCATCTCGCCCACGAAGATCACGTGCGGCAGCTGGCGCAGCGCGCCGCGCAGGCCGCGCGCGTACGTCTTGGTGTCCAGCCCCACTTCGCGCTGTTCGATCACGGCCTGCTTGGCCTCGAACACGAACTCGATCGGGTCCTCCACGGTCACGATGTGCCGCGGCGGGCCGTTCGCGTTGAGCTGCTCGATCAGCGACGCGATGGTGGTGCTCTTGCCGGCGCCGGTCGGGCCCGTCACGAGGATCAGGCCGCGCGCGATGCCGAGCAGCTTCTGCACGGCGTGCGGCGCGAAGCCGATGTCGGACGGCAACGGGATCCGCAGCGGCACGATGCGCACCGCCGCGCCCCAGTGGCCGCGCTGGATGAACAGGTTGATCCGGAAGTGCGCCACGCCCGGCAGGAAGAAGCGCGTGTCGAGCTCGAGGTCGCGCAGGAAGCGTTCGTGCAGCGCCGGCGTGAGGAAGCTCTCGGCCAGCCGTCGCGCGTCGAGCGGCGTGAGCACCGGCGAACCGGGCAGCGGTCCCAGCGCCCCGGCCACCGTGACCATCACGGGGTGACCCGCGGTGACGAGCAGGTCGGAGGCGCCCCGTTCCACGGCGGCGCGCAGGACGGCGTCACGTTCGAGGGGGAGGGGATTCACGCTGGCGAGCCCGTTCGTTGGCGGGAGTCCGATCCCTCGCGAGGAGTCGAACGCACCGCATGGACGACTGAGGTGAACCGCTGGCGCGGCTCCGGTTCGGGAAGAGTCCGCCGCGGCCCGACCAGCGGAACGCGGTGGCACGAAGGTGGGACCGGAGGGACGGGGGATGTCGAGGTGCGTGCGAAGGGTCCGGCCCTGAGTGGTGTCGCGCAGAAGGATAGGGAGTCGGGCTTCGCGGCGTCAACGCCGCGGAGCCGGTGCGCCGGGCCGGGCGATTCGCCCGGTCCCGCGGGGCGCGCGCGCGGCGGAGTCGCGCGCGACGCGCGGGACCGCGCCGGGAACACGGCCGCGCGTCGTGTTCGGCTCGCCAGGCGAGTCGTGCAGCACGACGATGCGCGCGTGTGTCGACAGTGAACGCGGTGGTCGTTTCGACCGCGAAAAACGTGCGCCGCGCACGTGTTTTCGCTGGACGAGTCGCGCCTCGTTTGGCACATTCGCCGCGCGTGCATCCGAAGGGTGATGCGCGCGTGCCCACGGATGGGTCTCCCCCAGTGACCTCGCAGCGGGCACGGCTCGGCGCCAGGGAAGGTCGCCCTCGCGTTGCAGCCTTTTCCGGTCGGGCGTGCAAACTTCCGGTCGGAGCTCACCCGGATCCCCACATCCACACGGAGTCGTCGCCCCGGTCCCGCCGGCATTCCCCGGCGTTCCGAGCAGTTGGGGAGGCGACTCGAAGATCGCTCGTAAGTCGTTGTCCAGGGGCACAGTTCGTGCTGTGTGGCGCCGCGGTTCCGGCGTCCCAGTGGCTGGGCGAGCCGGACCCGGAGACATCCGGTGCCGGGAAGAACTCTCGGCTCGTCACCGCACTCTGCACCTTGGAAATGCTCACCAGCGGTCGAAGTCCGCTCCGCGGCAGCGCTCCGCCGCGAGTCGGACCGTGATGGAGGTCTCTCCTCTTGTCGAAACACATGGTGCTCGCCCTGGCGCTGTTCGCGTCGGGGATCGTGGGGATGGCGTCCCGTGCGGACGCTCAGCAAACCTGGAACAGCGTGACGCTCAACTGGACCACACCCGGCGACGACAGCCTCTCGGGGACCGCGAGTCAGTTCGATCTGCGGTACGCCACGTCGCCGATCACTTCCGCGAACTTCGCCTCGGCGACGCGCGTCACCGGCCTGCCCGCACCGGCCGTGCCGGGCACGCGGCAGAGCATGCTCGTCACCGGGCTCACGCCGAACACGACGTACTGGTTCGCCATCAAGACCGGCGACGAGGTGCCCAACTGGTCGGGCCTCTCGAACGTGGTCAGCAAGGCGACCACGGCCGCGCCCGACACCGTTCGGCCGGCTCTGCTCGCCGTCACCACCTCGGCCAGCACCGACAGCTCGGTGACGCTGCAGTGGACGGCCACCGGGGACGACAGCCTGACCGGTACGGCGACCGCGTACGACGTGCGCTGGTCGACCACGCCGATCACGGCCGCCAACTGGGCCGGCGCCACGCAGGCCACCGGTGAGCCGGTTCCCGGCGCGCCGGGCACGTCGCAGAACTACACCGTGCGCGGCCTGTCGCGGCAGGTCACCTACTACTTCGCGGTCCGGATCGCGGACGAGGCGGGCAACACGTCCGCGCTCTCCAACGTGGTGTCCGTCACCACGCCCGATTCGGCGCCCCCGGCCGCCATCCGAGACATGGCGCTGGGTCTGCTCTGGCTCGATCTCGGCCGTGCGGCGGTGGCTCCACCGCGGCTCGCCCTGCACTAGGAGACCCGTGGCGACGACCGACCGCACTCCACATCCCGCT
>JBGAMH010000016.1:0-33468 GCA_044223135.1 Candidatus Eiseniibacteriota bacterium
GGTGTCGACGCCTCGCGGGCCTGCTCGGCCTGCCGCTGTTCGAGACGCCGGTGGTGATGGAGGGCGGGGCCGTCGACTTCAACGGCGCGGGCAGCGTGCTCACCACCGAGAGCGTGCTGCTGAACCCGAATCGCAACCCGGGACTCTCCCGGAAGCAGGTCGAGAAGATCCTGCGCGAGTGGTACGGCCAGCAGCAGGTGCTGTGGCTGGGCGAGGGCATCGAGGGCGACGACACCGACGGGCACGTGGACGATCTCGCGCGCTTCGTCGACGCGCGCACGATCGTCACCGCGGTGGAGGACGACCCGCGCGATCCCAACCACAAGGTGCTGCGCGAGAACCTGCGCCGCCTGCGGCTGCTGCGCGACCCGGCGGGCCGGCCGTTCGACGTCGTCACGATCCCGAGCCCCAAGCGCATCGAACTCGAGGGCCAGCGCCTGCCGGCCACGTACCTGAACTTCCTGTTCGTGAACGGCGCGCTGCTCGTGCCCACGTTCAAGGATCCGCGCACGGAGCGCGTCGCCCTCGCCACGCTCCGCAAGGCGCTGCCCCGGCACGACGTGATCGGGCTCGACTGCTCCCAGCTCATCTGGGGCCTCGGCGCGATCCACTGCCTGACCCAGCAGCAGCCGGCGGTCTGAGGCACCGCACCGCCCCGCTTGACGCGCCCCGGGGCGGAATGTTTAGGTGCCTTCACACTGTTTCCCACCGTCAACAGCAGGCCGAGGAGCACCTTTCGTTGCCCTGTCCAATCGCTTCGACCGTCGGCGCCGTGGGCGCCCTGGGTGGTGTGCACACCCTCCTGACGCGGGATCGGCGCTACCGCGTCCTCTCCTGGCTCGTGCTGCTGGGCCTGCTGGCCGGATGGACCGCCTACTACTTCGCCGGGCGTGCGCTGCCGGTGCGGATCACGCTCGAAGTGCTGTCGGTGGCCGCGCTCGTCGCCGCGGTGCTGCGCGTGCGGCGCCTGGTCCGCGATCACGGCATGACGCCGCCGATGTGGGGCGGCCTCGCGCGCGCGATGCGCGCCGCGCGGCCGGTGCTGGGATGGCCGGCGGTGCTCGGCGCGAAGGTCTGGTGGCTGTCGATGCTGGTGGCCGAGTGGCGCGGCATGGCGCACTGGCCGGCGTGGGAGCACGCGCTCGTGGTGGGCGCGATCGTCGCGCTGGCGGCGTGGCGCGTGGTGCAGCTGCGTCGCGCGCCGCGCTTCGAGGCGCTCGAGTCGTACGCGGCCGCGCAGGCGAACGGCGCCGCCGCGTGCCCGCTCGGCTTCGGCTGCGAGCGCGCGGCCCGCGGGCCGGCGTTCGGCTCGGACGTGGCGCCCGACGCCGAGCGGTTCGCGGGAGGTGCGCGATGAGCGCCGACCTGCGCGGCGCCGGGTCGGCGATCGCCGCACCGCTCTCGCGCCGCCTGCACGACGGCACGCGCGAGGTGCACGAGCGCGTGGAGCACACCGCGTCGTTCAACCGACTGGTCGTGGTGCGGCTGCGGAGCCGGCCGCCGGCGAGGCCGCGGTGGAACGCGAGCGCCGCGCGCGCGCGCTGTCCGAGTACCGCGAGGTCTACCGGCGGTTCCTCGTCGCGTCGCACGTCTTCGAAGCGGCGGTCAACGAGCGCCTCGCGGCCTCGCCCGCGCGCGACGCGGCCGTCCGCTCGGGCTGGTCGCCCGAGTCGAGCGACCCGGCCGCGCTCGTGCGCGACGACCTCGCGGGCGTGTTCGGGGCCGCCGCGGCGCGGGACCTGCCGCGCATGGACGGACTGCCCGGGGCACGCACGCTCGCCGAGTTCGCCGGCATCGAGTACGTGCGCCGCGGCTCGCGCGCGGGCGGCGCGGTGATCGCGGCGGTGGTCGAGAAGAACCTCGGCTTCACGCGCGAGCAGGGCGCGTCGTTCCTCGCCCGGTACGGGCGCGAAACGCGCTCGGTGCTCGTGGCGCTGCGCGCGTGGCTCGACGGGCTCGCGCTCTCGGAAGCCGAAGCCGACGCGGCCGTCCGCGCGGCCGGCGACACGTTCGCGGCCGTGGAGCGCTGGCACGCGCGGCTCGACGGGGCATTCGCGCGCGGCGGCGCCTGACGCGCCCGCGCACGACGCGCGCTTCCGAAAATCGTGCGGGCCGGCACGGATCCTTCCGCACCGGCCCGCCGCATCCGGGAGGATGCGTACTTCAGTTGCCCACGCTGCGACCGGTCAGCACCATCCACACGGTGCCGAACAGGATGCGGAAGTCGAGCGCCAGCGAGCGGTCGCGCACGTACTGCACGTCGAGGTCGAGCGTTTCGGCGAAGTTCAGGTGGTCGCGGCCCAGCAGCTTCGCGAGCGAGGTGATGCCCGGCTTCACGCTGAGCACGGCCTCGGCGGCGTCGCCGTAGTAGGGGATCATTTCGGGGATCTCGGGGCGCGGGCCCACCAGGCTCATGTCGCCCAGCACCACGTTCACCAGGTTCGGCAGTTCGTCCAGGCTGGTGCGGCGGATGAAGCGGCCCACGCGCGTCACGCGCGGATCCTCGCCCGGATGAAAGCGCAGCGTCTGCAGCTGCTCGGCCGAGTAGCGGTAGTCGTACAGGTGCGGGAAGCGCTCCTTCGCGTCCACGAACATGCCGCGGAACTTCCAGAACGTGAACCGCCGCCCGTTGCGGCCGATGCGCGTCTGCCGGAAGAACGCCGGCCCGGGCGAGTCCAGCCGCACCGCCACGGCGAGCGCCAGCAGCACGGGCGAGATCAGCGCCAGCCCGACCAGCGCGAACAGCCGGTCGGTCACGTCCTTCACGCACTCGCCCGCCAGCCCGTAGCGGCCCACGGGCGTCCACGCGGCGGGCTCACCGCCCGGTCGCAGCACCTCGGCTTCGGCGGCCGCCATCATGCGGTCCGACAGCGAGCGGGTCGCGTCGGGGGACGCCTCCACCACCGGCTCGAACGCGCTCTCGGCACTCATGCGGCCTCCGCGCGCACGTCGGCGGTGCGCCAGCCCGGCGTCCACGCCCGCGCGCCCAGGTAGCGGGCGCTCACCTTGTTCACGGCGGTGATCACGTCCTCGGTGTCCTGGTCGGTCATCGCCGGCGACAGCGGCAGCGACAGCGTGGTGTCGCCGATCGCCTCGGCCACCGGGAAGTCGCCGCGCGTGGTGCCGAGCGCGTCGCGGTACCACTGGTGCAGGTGCAGCGGTACGAAGTGGATGCCCGTGCCGATGTTCTCGGCGGCGAGCGCGCGGATGAACGTCATGCGGTCGCACGACAGCGCGTCGAGGTCGAGCCGCACCGTGTACAGGTGCCGCGCGTGCCGCGTGCCGCCCTGCTCGTGCACCGTCGGGCCGCGCAGCGCCTCGTGCTCCGCGAACACCTCGTCGTACCGGCGCCAGATGCGCTGCCGCGTGAGCAGCGAGTCCTCCAGCCGCGCCAGCTGGTGCAGCCCGATCGAGGCCTGCAGGTCGGTCATGTTGTACTTGAAGCCCGGTTCGAGCGTCTGGTACGGCATGAAGCCGCCCGGCGCGTAGCGCTTCCACGCGTCCTTGTCGAGACCGTGCAGCCGCAACGCCTTCATGCGCTCCCACGCGGCGGTGTCGTTCGTGGTGAGCATGCCGCCCTCACCGGTGGTGAGGTTCTTCGTGGCGTAGAAGCTGAACGCGGTGAAGCGGCTGATCGCGCCCACCTTGCGGCCGCGGTGCCACGCCTCGGTGGCGTGCGCGGCGTCGCCGATCACGTCGAGCCCGTGGCTCTCGGCGATGTCGAGGATCGCGTCCATGTCGCACGGCTGCCCCGTCATGTGCACGGGCAGGATCGCGCGCGTGCGGCGCGTGATCGCCGCCTCGATCCGGCGCGGATCGATGTTCTGCGTCTCTTCCTCCACGTCCACGAACACGGGGCGCGCGCCCACGTGCGTGATCACGTTCGCGGTGGCGCAGAACGTGAGCGGCGTGGTGATCACTTCGTCGCCTTCGCCGATGCCCGCGCCCAGCAGCGCCAGGTGCAGCGCCGCGGTCGCGCTGTTCACCGACAGCGCGTGTTTCGAGTGCGCGTACGCGGCGAACTGCTCCTCGAAGCGAATGGACTTGGGCCCGAAGCCGATCCAGCCCGAGCGCAGCGTGTCGACGACCTCGGCGATCTCTTCCTCACCGATGTGCGGGCGTCCGAAGACCAGGAAATCCGGTCGGACGGGGCGGCCTCCCTCGATGGCCAGCTGCGGCATGTGACGCGTTCCTCCCTCGTGGATCGTCCGCGACGGCGGGGTGGCCGTGCGCGAAAGAGCGCCAGGACATGCGCGGCGCCGGCCGGTGTGGACCGGCCGCCCGACCTGACCAGGAGGCGAGGAAGCGTGCGATCGTGGACCGCTTCGCGTCGTCGCCGGCCGGTTCCGAGGGAGGAAGGCGTTCCGGACGTCGCGCGGAGATCTGCTTCGGTCTTGCGTGCTGTTCCTGCTCGCGCCGCGAGGGGGGCGACGCGTGTCGCCGGGGGAGCGATGCGTTTCGTGGGTGGTGTCGGCTGGCGGGGCCGCGGGGTTGAGCGGAAAGCGGCCGAGGCGACCTTCGGACCGTCAGATCCGGCGATCCCAACCTCGTGCAATCCCCGCCGGAGAGCGTCCGTTCAGGCCCGCGTCCAATCCATGAACCAGTTCGGGTCCCACGTCTTGCCGTCGTCGCGGGAGCTGGCCTGGTGCCAGCGGCACGAGGTCGGCGTGATCCGGTCCCAGACGCCCCGATAGAGCACCGTCCGTCCGTTCTCGGTCTCTTCGGCGATGAACGTGCCGACTCCGTCCTCGAACCCGCCCGGCATGCCGGGCGTGGTGAGCACACCGCTCCGTCCGCTCACCCAGAAGTCCGACCACCGGCGCTGCTCCACGTCGAGCAGCCGCAGTCCCAGTCCCGAGAACTGGCGCGCGGGGATGCGCAGCTCCTCGACGCTGCCCACGCCGCCGAGGATCGTCCAGCACGTCGCCTCGCCTGCGAACTCCGTCCAGGCGTCCTTGCCGCCGGGCTGCAGCTGGCGATGCTGGATCGTCCACTGGCCGGCGAGGAAGTCGAACTCGCCGGGCTTGCCGGGTGGAAACGTGCGCGGCGCGCGCGCGGCGTGTCGGCCCGCGTGCGCGGTCGTCACCGCGAGGGGAGCCGCGCCGGCGAGCAGCGCGGCGGCGCCCAGGGCGTGGAGGAAGTGGCGGCGGGAGGCTGGCGTCGTCGGATCGGACATGGCGGTCCTCGGCGTGGCGCGCGGCGTGGCCGCGCGGCGGTGGGCCCGGTGCGCGCGCCGCATCCGACGGCGCGCCGGTCCAGCATGCGCACGCGCACGCCTGCCGGCGGGGCCATTCGTGCGTGCCACACGAGTCCAATCGCGGCGCCGGGGATCTCCGCGTCGACGTCGACTACGCGGCCCTCGCCATGGTCGGGGCGTGCGCGTCGTCGCCGCGCTGCGGCCCGGTGCCCGAGACCAGGGCCTCGAGCCCGTCCGCGCGCGAGGCGACCAGGAACTCGCGTTGCACGCGCGCGCGCGCGGCCCGGCCGGCTTCGGGGCACAGCCCGAACGCCGCCTCGATGCCGTGCGCGAGTCCTTCGGGCGCCTGCGAGTTCAGCACGACGCCGGTCTCGCCGGCCACCCACGGCAGCGCGCCCGCGTCGGTCACCACCGGCACCGCGCCGCACAGCATGGCCTCCGCCAGCGACAGGCCGAACGCCTCGTGCTGCGAGGCCTGCACCACCACGCTCGCGCGCGCCATCCACGCGACCTTGTCCTCGTGCGACACGCGGCCGGTGAACGTCACGTTCGGCGTGGCGATGGACCGCAGGTGGTCGATCGCGTCGTCCGTGGCGCCGCCGATCACGACGAAGCGGCGGTGCGGCAGCAGCCCCGCCGCGCGCACGAACGGCTCGAGGCCCTTGCGCCACAGGTTGCTGCGATTGACGCCGCCGGTGGTGATCACCAGGTTCGGATCGCGCTCGGCGTCGCACGCGTAGCGCGACGGGTCGAGCCCGAGCGGCAGCATCACCAGCCGGTGGGCCGGCACGCCGAGCGCGGTGGCCTCGCGCACGGTGAACGGCGAGATCGCCACCACGCGCGTGGCCAGCGCCAGCACCGCGCGCGCCACGCGGCTGCGGAAGCCGCCGCGCTGGTGCCCGTAGTCGATGCCCGGCAGGCACGCCGTGTCGTAGCCGCCCACCACGATCACGAACGGCTTGGCCATGAGCCGCGCGCACGCCGCCGGCAGCAGGGCATGCCAGCTCGCGAACCAGCTCATCACGACGTCGGCGCGGCTCACCTCGCGCCACACGTGCAGCGGACGCGGCCAGCGCCCGGGGCACCCGGTCACGCTCACGACGTGCCGCTGCGCGAGTGCGCGCAGGTCGATCTCGATGTACTCCGACATCTCGCGATAGAAGTAGGCGATGCGGGCCACGAATGGTCTCCTATGCGGCGAGCGCGGTGCGCTTGGTGAGTGCGTAGGCGAGGATCGACGTGAGGCGGTGGTCGTTCGAGTAGCCGCTCTCCACGCAGCGGCGCCGGCCCGCGGCGGCGATGCGCGCGCGCGCCTCCTCGTGATCGAGGTAGAAGCGCACCTTGTCGAGCAGCTCGTCGTCGCTGTCGAAGAACTCGGCCTCGACGCCCTCGCGGAACAGGCGCCGGTGCTCGTCGGTGCGCTCGGCCAGCAGGAACCCGCCGCACGCGGGGATCTCCACCGAGCGGGTGGTGTGCCGGTCGCGGTTCACGCGGCGCAGGAACCCCAGGTTGATGCGGAAGTTCGAGATCGCCGTGGCGTAGTCGTCGTTCCACAGCGGGCGGCCTTCCACGCGCAGGTTCGGCGCGCCCTTCCACCGCGGCCACGGGCCCCACACGCGCACGGGCACGCCGTGCCGCGCGAGGTGGCGCATCGACTCCTCCCGCGCGCCCTCGGGCCATCCGATGAAGCCCACGTCGCCGCCGAAGCGTGCCGTGTTCTCGGGTGTCACCGGCATCGGTCGGTGCACCTCGGGCGAGTAGGCCTTGTCCACGAAGTACACGTCGCGCGCGCCGGCGGCGAGCAGCTCGGGCACGTTGAAGCTCTTGGTGGTGACGCGGAAGTCGAAGTCGCCGAGCGCGGCCCGCCACTGCCGGGACTGGTTCCGCGGGTTCATCATGTCGTCGCCGGTGTACGTCATGAACACCGCGTTCGGCCAGCGCTCGCGCAGCGCGAGCACGGTGTCGCGCTCGATCGTGACCGGCTTGTCCATCCACACCACGTCGGGCGCGAGCGAAGCGGGCAGCGCGAGCAGGCGCTCGTTCGCGCGCGATTCGTCGATCGCCCCGAGCAGGCGGTTGCGCACGCGCCACGCGAACGTGCTGCGGCGCTCGGCGATCCTGCCGGGCACGGTGTCGAGCGGCGTCACGCGGTGGCCGAGCTTCTGCAGCGTCTGCATGCGGTGCAGGCACGTGCCGCCGGGGTTCAGCGTGCCCACGTACAGGATCGACAGCGACGGAACGGCGGGATTCATGCGGCTCTCCGGGTTTCCGTCGCGCGCGGCGCGAGCAGCCACAGCGCCAGCAGCGACGGCACGAGGTGGGTCAGGAACGTTTCGAGCTGCGAGGCGATGCACCCTTCCACGAGGTGCATCGCGGTGAGGAAGGCGTAGCCGTACACGAGCAGTCCGCCGGGGCCGCGCCGCGCCAGCACGTGCCCCGCGCGCATCGCGGCGCCCAGCAGCACGCCGCCCACGAGCACGCCGGGCAGCGCGAAGTTCAGCCACAGCTCGCCGGGCAGCGACGACGTGGCGTACGTCAACGCTCCCCAGTGCATGTCGGGCATGTAGGTGGCGGGGAACTCCAGTCCGAAGCTCGGCGGCTTCGCGGCCCAGAGCGCGCGCGGGATCCAGAACGTGGCGAGGTCGGCCAGGCTGCCGCCCCAGCGGTACGGCACGGTGTCGCCCGTGCGCAGCAGCACGAGCACGAAGCTGTCGGCGCCGTACGAGCGGTTGAACAGCTTGAGCCACGGCGTCTCGGTGGTCTGCAGGTAGCGCGCCACGGTGAACGCGTCCAGGCCCAGCAGGCCGATCGCGCGGTAGGCGTAGAAGAACGGGAACAGCGCGCCGAAGCCGGCGAAGCCGCCGACCACCGCCGCCATCGGCACCGGCTTCACCGCGAAGTGGCGGAACAGCCACGGCAGGAACAGCAGCCGCAGCAGCAGGAACTTGGAACTGCTGACCAGGTACAGCGGGGCGCCGAGCCCGATCCCGAGCACGAAGTAATGGAGCAGGAACCGGCGGTCGCCCCGGAGCAGCAGCCCGAGCAGGTGCACGTGCACGGCGACCACGGCGAACTCCGTGAGCGCGATCAGCCACCACTGGCCGAGCGCGCCCTCGGTGCCGTTCATCATCGGGTTCGCCGCCGCCGACGCGAGCCCGCCGAGTCCGCGCACGCGCGCGAGCGCGGCGGCCAGCCCCACGGCGCCGAGCGCCAGCGTCACCGCGGGCAGCCGCGATGGCCGCCACGGCGCGGCGAGCGGCCCGAAGCGCCGCTCGAGCGTGCGCGCCCACCGCTCGCCGAGCGGCGAGCGGGCGCCCGCGACCACGGCCGCGAGGCCGAGCCCCGCGTGCAGCATCGCCTGGCCCACGAGGTCGCGGAACCGCGCGCTCGCGGGGCCGCCCAGCTCGCGCAGGTAGGGACTGTCCACGAACGTGAGCAACCCCACGCCGCGCGCGAGGAGCGACAAGACGTAGTAGAGCGTGAACAGGTACAGAACGTCACCGGTGTCGAACGCGCCGGCCGGCCGGCGCACGAACGGCCACACCGCCACCGCGGCGAAGCCGGCCGTGGCGATCCACACGAACAGGTCCACCGACAGCGGGCGCGCGAGCAGCGCGGCGCCGGCCCACGCGAGCAGGGCCGCCAGCTCCATCGGCACCGCCGGCGCGGCGGCGCGGGGCATCGCGATCGCGCGGTTCACGCGGCCCTCGATCGTTCCGGCGCGCGCGACGCGCCTTCGCGCGCAGGCGTGGCCTCGGTCGCGTCGTCGTCCACGGGTCGCAGCGGCACGGGCACCGCGGCCGCGCGCGGCTCGCGTCCGAGCACCGCCCGGGCGAGCGCGTGCAGGAAGCCGACGCCGTACGCCGCGTGCATCACGGGCAGCACCACCGGCAGCAGCGCCGCTTCGGGCGTGAGCCGCGCGAGCCCCGTGTGCAGCGCAGCCGCCGCCAGGAACGCGGCGTACGCGCCCGGCAGCACCAGCGCCAGCGGCGCGAGCGGCGTGGCGGCCAGCGCCACGCTGGCGGCCATGCCCGTCACGAACGCGGCCGGCACCAGGTGACGCGGCGACGACGGCCAGCCGCCGCGCTTGCGGATCACGCGCACCTTCCAGAAGCCGTAGCCGCGGTACTGGCGCCACAGCCCGGCCAGCGTCGCGCGGCTCCAGTACTCGGCGGCCAGCTCCGGCAGCATCACGATGCGGCCGCCCGCGCGGCGCAGGCGATCGGAGAGTTCGTCGTCCTGGTTGCGCACCAGCGTCTCGTCGAAGCCGCCCAGCAGCTCGAACACCTCGCGGCGCCACACGCCGAACGGGAGGTGGTCCACCTCGGCACGGCGCACGGCGGTGCGGAAGGTGGCGCCGCCCACGCCCCATGGTGTGCTCATGGCCAGCGCGATCGCACGCGCCATGCGCGTCTCGCCGCGCGCGCGCACGGGCCCGCCCGCGCACTCGGCCTCGCCGCGGCGCAGCAGGGCCACGCTGTCGCGCACGTACGCGGGCGGCACGCGGCAGTGGCCGTCCACGCGCACGATCACGCGTCCGCCGGCCTCGGCGAGCGCGCGGTTCAGCCCGTGCGCCACGTAACGGTCGGGGTTGTCGATCAGCCGCACGCGCGGGTCGTGCGCGGAGACCGCGGCCACGATCGCGCGCGTCGCGTCGCTGGAACGGCCGTCGGCCACCAGGATCTCGAGCCGGTCGTGGGGCCAGTCCTGCCCGCACACGGACTCGAGCGCGGCGCCGATGTGCGTCTCCTCGTTGCGCACGGCGAGGATCGCCGTGACGCGCGGCCACGCCGGCAGCGGGCACTCCGAAAGCCATTCGCGCAGCAGCGGCTTCACGACCGCCTCCGCGCGTCGCCGAGCAACGGCACCAGCCGCAGGCCGAACGCGGCCGCGGCATACAGCGCCGCGCCGATCGCCAGCACCGCCAGCGGCGGCAGCGGCGTCCACCGCGCACCGGCCACCCACGCGGCGCCGAGCGTGGCCACGAGCGGCAGCAGCGGCGCCACGCGGCGCGCGGCCTCGGAGACCGGCAGCCACTCGCGGAGCGCGACGCTCCACGCGATCGCGGCGGCGGCGAAGCCGGCGAACAACGCGAGCGCGCCGCCGAACGCGCCCAGTCGCGGCACGGCGGCGAGGCCCACCACCAGGATCACGGCGGACGCTGCCGAATACACGCGCAGCCGCAGCACCTCGCCGTGCGCGGCGAGCGCCACCTGTTCGAGCAACCCGCTCACGGCGTACAACGGCAGTGCCAGCGCGCACAGCACCAGCGACGGCGCGGCGTGCACGTAGGCGGCGCCGAACAGCGCGGTCAGCAGCGGCGCGGGCAGCACCACGCACGCGAGCGCGGGCGGCAGCGCGGCGGCCGCGACCAGCGCGGCGGCGTCGGCGATCAGCCGGCGGTGCGGAGCGGTGCCGGGCTCGAGCCTCGCGAGCAGCGGGAACAGCGGCCACCACAGCACGGAGAACACGCCGAACGGCACGAGCATCAGCCGGAACGCGGCGGCGAACAGGCCGGCCTCGTGCGGCGTCGCGAGCGCGCCCGACAGCAGCAGCGGCGTCTGCACGCTGCCGATGCCGGCGATCGCGCCGAGCGAGAACAGCATCGAGCGCCGCGCGTGCGTGCGCCACGCGCCGCGTGCCGCGGGCCGGGCGGTGAACACGCCGCGCGCGACCAGCGCGGGCAGCCCGACGGCAGCCGCGGCGGCGAAGCTGGCGCTCCAGGCCAGCGCGGCCACGGCGGGCGAGTGGGTGCGCGGCAGCAGCCACGCGGTGCTGGCGATCAGCGCGACGGCGTACACCACGTTCGCGACGCACAGCCGGCGGAAGTCCTGGAGCCCGCGCAGCGCCCAGTCCGGGTACGCGGCGTACGCCAGGAAGTAGGCGCTGCCGGCCGCGAGCACGGGCTTGAGCGCCGGCGCCATGGGCAGCGCCCACGCGGCGACGAGCACCACCAGCGTGAGCACGGCCGCGGCGGCGAGGCGCGCGCGCAGGAACGGATCGCCGATCCCGCGCAGCGGCGTGACCGGGGCGTGCCGCGCGTGCGTCAGTTCGCGCGTGGCGTAGCCGCTGTTCGCGGTGGCGTCGCCGGCCAGCCACACGTACTGCACGATGCCGAGCGCGAACGTGAACCGGCCGAAGTCCTCCACGCCGAGCTGGCGCGCGCAGAAGAACGACACCCACAGCGACGCGCCGCGCGCGGCCAGGTCGGAGGCGGCATTCCACGCCACGTCGCCGCGCAGCCGCGCGGCCGCGGGCGTGGACTCGCTCGCGGGCGGCTCGGGCGCGGGCGGCCGCTCGGGCGCGGCCTCGGTCGGCAGCGCCAGGCTCATGCGGCGCGCTCGACCGGGGTTTCGGCTTCGAGGCGGGCTTCGGTGCGCACGCGGCGCGGGCGGCCGAGCACGGCGCCGAGCGCGGCGCCCAGCAGCGCGCCGCCGGCGGCCATGGGCGCGCGACGCGGCGCGCTGCGGAACGGCGGCGGCACCGCCGGGTCGAGCACGTTCAGCACGGGCACGTCGCGGCCCTCCTCGACGCGCGCCATCTCGTACTGGCGCGCGAGCGCGTTGACCACGGCCTCGCGCTCCGACAGCACGCGCATCAGCCGGCTCTGCTCCACCAGCAGCCGCGGCGAGTTGCCGATGCGCAGGTTCTGCTCGCGGAACGCGCGCAGCGCGCCCTCGCTGGCGGCGAGGTCGCCGCGCGCGCGGTCGAGCTGGCGTTCCACGAAGCGCCGGGTCGCGCCCGACTGCGTGGTCATGCCGTTCAGCACGATGTCCTGCAGCACGGCGCACGCGACGTTCGCCGCGGCGGCGGCCACGCGCGGATCACGGTCCGCCACGCGCACGGTGAGCATGTTCGTGCGCCGGTCGAGCGAGGCGTCCACGCGCTGGCGCAGGCGCTTGAGCGCGCGCTCGGTGCGTTCGGGGCCGTCGGGCCCGCGCTGCACCAGGTCCAGGTAGCGCGCGCGTCGGCCGTCGCGCGTGGTCACGGTGTCGGCCAGCACGCGCTCGAGCAGCCGGCGGCTGCGCAGGATGTCGGGGTAGGTGAGCGCGTTGGAACCCGCACCGTTCAGCGACAGGCCCAGCGCCTGCGCGCCGATGCCGAGCTGGTCGAGCGCCGAGTTGCCGCCGTTGCGCGGCGCCTCGAGCACGGTGACCTGCGCCACGTACTTGGGCGGCAGCACGAACGACAGGGCCACCGCGGCGGCCGTGGCGAGCGCGGCGCCCAGCGCGATCGCGCCGGCGCGTGCGCGCAGCGCCTGCACCAGCGGCGCGGCGCTCGCGGGCGGCTCGTCCACCAGCGTGACGGCGAGCCCGCCCGGTCCGGGACCTTCGTGACGGTCGCTCATTTGGCGCTCTGGCCCACCAGGTACACGGTGGTGGCCGCGCTCGCGAGGATGCTCATGAGCGTGGCGAAGTCCTTCAGGTGGTCGGCGCGCTCCTGCTCGAGGCGCGCCGGCACGATCACGCGGCTGCCGGGCTCGGGCGTGCCGCG
Source organism: Candidatus Eiseniibacteriota bacterium (assembly GCA_044223135.1). Taxonomy (GTDB): domain Bacteria; phylum Eisenbacteria; class RBG-16-71-46; order RBG-16-71-46; family RBG-16-71-46; genus JBGAMH01. The sequence continues at coordinate 12,692 of JBGAMH010000016.1, forward strand.
CTTGCGCACGTGGCCGCTCGGCGACATCACCACCACGCCGCGCTTGTCGGCGTCCTGCCGGTAGCCGCTGGCCTGCGTCACGTAGAAGCCGACGCCGGCCCCGGGCTGGTAGAGCGCCACCACCGGGTTCAGCACGGCGCCCTCCACGCTCACGGTGGGCGTGAAGCGCGGCACGTGCAGCGTGTCGCCGCGCACGAGCACGAGGTTCGCCTCGTCCCTCGGCGAGCGCATCGCGCGCGGCAGGTCGAGCGCGAGCTGCGCGCGCGCGCCGCGCACGAACCGCGCACCGCGGGCGTACGCGTAGTCGGTCAGCCCGCCGGCGCGGCGCACCAGGTCGGCCACGCGCTCGTCCTCGCGCAGCAGCGCGTACGTGCCCGGGAACTGCACCTCGCCCTCCACGGTGACGAACGCCTGCGTGCGGAACGTGGGGTCGCGGCGGATGAACACGGCGTCGTGCGGCTGCAGCCGCATGGCGGCCGCCTCGCGGCAGTTCGCGAGCTCGCGCGCGAGCGGCACGCGCAGCGTGTCGGCGATGCGCCCGGTCGGGTCGTTCGCGCGCACGCGCGCCAGTTCGGCCGTGACGGCGTACGCGTCGTCGGTGAAGCCGCCGGCCTTCAGCAGCAGGTCGGCCAGCGTCATGCCCTCGAGCAGTTCGTAGCGGCCGGGATTGCGCACCAGCCCGTGCACGGTGACGGGCTGGCGCTCCTCGAGGTCCCAGCGCGAGCGGATCGACACGTCGTCCATGGCACGCAGGGGGAGATCCTCGGCCGCGTCGCCGGCGAGCGCCGCGGACGGCACGAAGCGCAGCGCCTGGCGCGTGCTGTCGGGCGCGGTGCGCGTGATCTGCGCGCGTTCGAGGTACGCGTCGGGCGTCAGACCGCCGGCGGCGGCGACCAGGTCCGACACGCGGAGCCCCTCGCGGTACTCGTAGACGCCGGGTCGCAGCACGCCGCGCCCGGTGAGGTTGACCGTGTTCGCCCGCCGGTCGGGCAGCGCGAACAGCGTGAGCGAGTCGGCGTCGAACAGCGTGACGTCGCGCACCGAGTCGGCCAGCACCTCGCCCAGCCGCACGTCGAGCGCCACGCGGCCGAGGCCGCGCAGGCTGTCGCGCAGCGCCTGCGGCACGACGCGGTTGATCTGTGCGCGCGCGAGGTCGGCTTCGGTGCGCGGCCCGCCGGTCAGCGTCATCAGCGCGCGCAGGTGCTCGCCGTTCTTGAGCTCGAACAGCCCGGGCCGGCGAACGGGGCCGGCCACCGCCACGCGGCGCGAAGCCGGCGGCACGAACACCACGTCGCCGTTCTCGAGCCGCGCCATGGGCTGCGACTCGCCGGACAGGATCACGTCGTACAGGTCGGCGCGCGCCACCACGCGACCGCCGCGGATCACGCGCACGTCGCGCAGCGAGCCGTCGCGCGTGGGCCCGCCGCCCGCGTACAGCGCGTTCAGCACGCGCGACACCGAGCTCACGGTGTAGCTGCCCGGCCGCGTGACGTCGCCGAGCAGGAACACCTGGATCGTGCGCAGCCGCGCCAGCGACAGGGTGACGAACGTGGTCGCCCGCCCGCCCGGAGCCCGCAGCCCCGAGTACACGCGCGACAGCGCCGCGCGCACGCGCGCGGTGGCGGCCTCCAGCGTGAGCCCGTTCACCGACAGCTGCCCGACCTCGGGCAGCGTCACCACGCCCTCGCGCGACACCTGCAGCGTGAGCGCCATCTGGTCGTCGCCCCACAGCGTCAGCGCCAGCTCGTCGCCGGGCCCGAGCGGGTAGTCCGGATCCACGGGGCCGTACGCCATGGGCTCGAACGTGCTCGGCGCCCAGCGGAAGATCTCGAAGCCGAACGGCTCGGGCCCGGTCGCGGCCGCGCGCGGGTTGGGCGCGAGCGAGTCGGGCACGATCGGCGGTTCGGGGCGCGGCAGCGTGGGCGCGGCCGGCGCGCTGGCGGCGTCGGGATTCGCGGTGCCGGCGAGGTCGGCGGGCAGCTGCGCGCGCAGCTGCTCGGGCGTCATGCCCGACTGCTGCAGCATCTGGCGCACCTGCTGCGGGTCGGCCTGCGCGGCGGCGCGCGCGAGATCGCGCCTCGACTGTGCGTGGGAGAGCGCCGGAACGGCGAGCGCTGCGGCGAGCACGACGGCCCATGCGGCGGAGCGCGAACGGCGGAAGCGGGTGTTCAAGGCGAGCCCCTCGGATGCCGGTGGGCGGGACCACCGGATGAAGACCTGCGCGCGGCGAGCCGCGTGCGTGCGCCGCACGGCCGAACGGCCGGGCGGTGTCTCCTGCTCGAGCACACCCGGCCGGTGAGGGCCGCGAGGCCGCGCGCGCGGTGATCCGTCCGAGGGGGCGGAGCCGAACGCGAAGCGCACGGGAGCGCGCGAAGCGTGTGTTCGAATGTCGTGCGAGCGGAAGACCGCGGCCCCGTCGGGGCGGGTTCACGGAGTCCGACCGCAAGTGCTGGATCGGCGGGGGTGTTCCCGGGCTTGAGTGCGAAATGCAAGGTGGGGGGCGGGGGGCATCCGGCCGCGGCTGGCGGGGCCGCGGCGGCGCGCGCTAGGGTGCGCCGCACATGTCCCGCACCCGCACCTGGACACTGGTCTTCGCGCTGGCGGCGATGCTGGTCACGGCGGTGTTCGCCGTGGCGGCCTATCGCGTGGTCGAGCGCGCGTTCCGCGCCGAGTTCACGTCGCGCCTGGAACAGCTCGCGGGGCTCGCGGCGTCGCAGGTGAACCCGGACGACGTCGTGGACGCGCGCCGGCTGGGCTCCGAGGCGACCGGATTCCTGGTGCTGCAGGCGCAGCTCGACCCGTTCGTGGTCGCCACGGGGCTCGCGAACGCCACGGTGGTGGACTCGTCGCGGGTCGTCGTCTACGACGTGCGCGAGCCCGACCTGTCCGTGGGCCTGCCGGCCGAGCTCGATTCGCTGCCGGGGGGCGCGCTCCGCGGGGCGCTCGCGGGGCGGCGCGCGCTGGCGTCCCGGCGCGGCGCGGACGGGGCGGAGCGCTGGGTGGCGTTCGCTCCGGTACGCCGCGAGAGCTTCGTGGTGGGCGTGGTGGCGCTGGAGGGCGAGCCGCGCTACGCGGCGGTGCTGCAGCGGCTGCGGCGCACGCTGGGGCTGGTGGCGCTGGTGAGCCTGCTGGCGATCGGAGTGCTGGCGGCGTTCCTGGTGCGCACGGCGAGTTCGGCGCTCACGCTGGAGCGCCGGCTGTCGCGCGCGGAGAACCTGGCGGCCATGGGCCGGCTCACGGCGACGCTCGCACACGAGATCAAGAACCCGCTGGCCATCGTGCGCGGCTCGGCGAAGCGGCTCGGCAAGATGGAGCCCGAGCAGCAGGCGCTCACCGACTCGATCGTGGAGGAGGTGGATCGTCTCTCGCGCACGGTGAACCGCTACCTGCAGTTCGCGCGCGGCGAGCAGGTGCCGGGCGAGTCGGGCGACGCGGTGGCGGCGCTCACGGCCACGCTCGACCTGCTGGAGGGCGAGTTCCACGACCGTCGCGTGCAGCTGGCGCGCGAGTTCGCGCCGGGCGCGGCGCCGGTGCGGCTGGACTCCGAGTCGCTGAAGCAGGTGTTCCTGAACCTGGTGCTCAACGCGCTCGAGGCGACGCCCGAGGGCGGGCTCGTGCGCGTGACGGCGGCGGTCGCCGACGGGCGGCTGGAGGTGGTCGTGCACGACAGCGGGCCGGGGCTCGCGCCCGACGTGCTCGCGCGGCTCGGCGAGCCGTTCGTGACCACGAAGGCGCAGGGCACGGGGCTCGGGTTGTTCCTCGCGCGCCGGCTGCTCCGCGCGGCAGGCGGCGACCTGGCGGCCAGCAACGCCGCGTCGGGTGGCGCGGCCGTGCGCGTGCACCTGCCGATCGCGCGCGGCTGACGCGCGCGTCGTTCGCTTCGCGCGGCGCGAAGGCCGCGTTCCTGGCGAGCGTCGCGCGACTCGAGTCGTCGCGTGCGCGTCGCCGACTTTGCGACGGTGCAACCGGGAACATGGTCCACAGGATGGACCGGGCACATGGGTAACACGTTTCAGCGGCCATAAGGTGGTCTTTGGCGCCTGTGGTTCTGCCGGACCAGCGGTGTGACATGCCCGAACCGGCGCTGCCGACGGTCCAGTGCCTGCTTCAGGTCCAGCATCCCGATCGGCAGGAAGCCGTAGTGGACGCGCCAGCGCCCGTCATCGCATGGTTCGAGTCCGACGCGTTCGCCTGCCAGGCAGATGCTGGCGAACCACTGCGTCATGCTGAAGAACGAGAAGATGCCGTTCCGGTACACGAGGCGAGTCTCGAAGCGAGACGGATACTCGATCTGTGGCACGTGGGTCGGGTAGGCGCGGAGCGAGGGGCGATAGCGTGCGGCCGGGACCTGCTGATCCAGCGCCTCGTGCGGACGCTCGTGGTTGTACTCGAGCCGGAAGTGATCGAAGGCGCACTGTTGAGCGCTGAAGCTCGAGCGAGGAGGCTTGGCGGTCTCCGCCTTCAAGGTGCTGTGCATGCGTTCGTGCCGTCCGTTCTGGTCGGGCCGGCCGGGCATGATGCGTTCCGGACGGATCCCCAGCCGGATCCACCAGACTGCGAGCCGTGATAGCCCGGCGAGGGCGAGCGAGGAGAAGGGTGTGCCGTTGTCGGTACGGATCGACTGCGGCAGGCCGTACTCGCGAAACGCGGCCTCGAAGACGTCCTTGGCGCAACGGTGCAACGGACTTCGTAGGGCTCGGCAGGCCAGTAGATAGCGGCTGAACCCGTCGCTGATCGTGAGCGGGTGACAACGCTGTCTTCGACGGCCGATCGGGAAGTGCCCCTTGAAGTCCGCACACCAGACGGCGTTGGGTCCGGAGTACTGCCGCAGCTGTTCTGCGAAGGGTGAGCTGCGCCGAATGCGTCGTCGCGGCTGAACCAGGTCGTTGCGCCTGATGATGTCGCCGATCGTGCTTGCAGCCGGCACCTCCTCCGGCGCCCATTCCCGAGCCAACACGACCTTCAACTTGCGCGGGCCCCAGTGCGGATGCTTGCGGCGTAGCGTGACGATCGCTTCGACCATCTCGTCGTCGACCGCGTTCGGGTGGTCGTGCGGCGCACGCGAGCGCTCGGTGAGCGCCGGTGCGCCACCCGCTTCATAACGGCGGACCCACTTGTAACCCGTCTTGCGGCTGATCCCGAAGTCGCGGCAGAGGTCCGCGAAGCAGACCTCGTACTCCAAGTAGGTGGCGACGAACTTCAAACGTTCGGACATCGAATCTGTCCTCGCCCAGGGCATCGTGCGGTCCTCCTTCGACCACGGAGGATGCCCCGAGGCTGTAACCCATGTCCCCGGTCTGATCTGTTACCAGTGTCCCCGGTCCGGACCGATGATTTGAATTGACGCGCTTCGCGTGAGGGGCGGTCGGGCCCCGGGGATGCGCTCCGTCACGTCGCCTGTGCGCGCGCTGCGTGCGCAAGCACGGCGCGAAGCGCACCCCGCGCGATTTCGCGAGGGCCGGCGCGCGATGCGCGGCGTACAGGCCCGTGCGAGCGCCGAAAAACGTCGCGTGGTAGAAGAACGCGCCCCGCGAAGACTCGCCCCGAAGCGAGTGTCGTGATGAAGCGCGAGTTCTGCGTCGGTTCGCTGAGCAACGCCGCCCTGCTCGAACGCCTGGGAGAAGTCACCTGCCGCGACCACGCCACCACGGCCGAGATGCTGGCGGTCCTCGCCGAGGTGGAGCGGCGAAAGCTGCACCGGCCGATCGGCTATGCCTCGCTGTTCCGCTACTGCGTGGATGCGCTGCACATGTCCGGCGACATGGCCTACAAGCGCATCCAGGTGGCGAGAGCCGCGCGGCGGTTCCCGCAGTTGCTCGATCGGATCGCCGAGGGCCGGCTGCACCTGACCGGAGCCCGACTGCTGGCGCCGCACCTGACGCGGCTCAACGTCGACGAGTTGCTGGCGGCGGCGGTGCACCGGACCACCGCTGAGATCCTGGTGCTATTGGCGGAGCGATTCCCGCAGCCGGACCTGCCGACGCGCATCGAGCCGGTGCTGCCGCGGTGCACCGGCGCCGCGATGCTGCCCGAGCCGGCAGGTACCACGATGGCTGCGATGAGCGAGGTGGCGGCCCTGCTCACCGGCGCTGCTGCGCCTTCACCGGGCGAGCCGGCGGCAGCGGGCGCCGCGGAACTGGTCTTGAGACCAGTTGTCCCATCGAGTGGCCCGGAATCGCCCCGCTCGATGGAACCACTTTGCGTGTTCCCGAAGGTCGAGCCCCTGTCGCCCGGGCGCCACATGGTCCAGGTCACCGTCGACCAGGAGACGCACGACCTGCTGCGCTATGCGCAGGCGCTGCTGAGCGACGCCGTGCCCGGCGGCGACGTGCCGGAGGTGCTCAAGCGCGCGCTCCGCTCGCTCGTGGACCATCTCGAGCGCCGCAAGTTCGGCAAGGGCGCGAGACTGCGCAGCGTGACGGATCCGAAGGACCCGCGATACACGTCGCCGGCCGACCGGTGCGAGGTGTGGGTGAAGGACGAAGGTGCCTGCACGTGGGTGAGCGACGACGGCCATCGCTGTGGTGCACGGACGCGGCTGCGCTTCCACCACAAGATCCCGTTCGCCAGGCGCGGCCCGAACACCGCCGCGAACCTGACGCTGCACTGCGCTCCGCACGACCAGCTGGAAGCCGAGCGCGCGTACGGCGAAGGCTTCATGCAGGAGAAGGTCGATGAGGCGCGCGCGAAACGAAGGGGCAGTGCCACAGCGCGGACCGCAGAGCCGGCACCGACAGCCAGCGAAGCGCAGGTCCTCGCCGCCGCCCGCCATGCCCGATCACGCGGAAAGTCCCCCGCCGACGTTCTGTAGTCCCGCGACGCCGCGGCCGAGGCGATCGCCGAACTCGACCGGCTGCTGGAGCGCGCCGGATGAGCGTGCCCCTCTCCGACGAAACGCCCGTCGCGTCGTCCGCCCCCGCCCCGCGCCGCCTCCGCTCGCGCGAAGCGCCGCGGCGCGGCTATCCTGCGCGCCGTGAGCACTCCCGCCTCCCACGATCCGAACGCCTCCGGCGATCCGAACGTCGTGTCCTGGTACGACGCCGACGGCGCACCGGCGCGGCTCGACCTCGAGACGTGCATCCACTGCGGGCTGTGCATGACCGCGTGCCCGACGTATCGCGAGCTCAAGATCGAGCCCGACTCGCCGCGCGGCCGCATCTACCTGATGCGCGGCCTGTCCGAGGGCCGCATCGCGCCCGACGACGACGTGGTGGCGCACCTCGACAACTGCCTCGACTGCCGCGCGTGCGAAACCGTGTGCCCGGCGGGCGTGCCGTACTCGCGCATGCTCGAAGCCACGCGCGCGCAGTTCAACCGCCGCGTGGTGCGCGGCTCGCCCATGCGGCTGGCGGGCGAGTTCGTGCTCAACCACGTCATGCCCGATCGCGGCCGGCTCCACCTGCTGGCCGACCTGCTGCGACTGGCGCAGGTGGGCCCGTTCGCGCCGATCGTGAAGGGCGCGGCGCACGCGGGGCTGCTGCCGCCGTTCGCGAAGGCGGGACTGGCGCTGACGCCGCCCATCGAGGCGCGCGGCGACCGGCCGCTGGAGCGCGTCGCGGCATCGCTGCCGCACGGCGCGAGCGTGCAGGAGGCTTCCGACGGGCTCGTCTTCCGGCCGCCGGGCGCGCCGAAGCTGCGCGTGGCGTTCCACACGACGTGCGTGATGGACGCGCTGTTCTCGCCGCTCAACCGCGAGACGGTGCGCGTGATGGTGCTGGCCGGCATCGAGGTGCGCGTGCCACGCGCGCAGACGTGTTGCGGCGCGCTGCACGCGCACGCGGGCCTGCGCGAGCGGGCGATGCAGCTGGCGTCGGCCAACGTGGCGGCGTTCGCGGACGACTGCGACTTCGTGGTGTCGCACTCCGCGGGCTGCGGTGCGGCGCTGCGCGAGGCGGGGCACCTGCTGCACGGCGAACCGCGCGCGCAGGCGGCCGAGGCGTTCTCGGCGAAGGTGCGCGACGTGAGCGAAGTGCTCGCGCACGTGGGGCTGCCGCAGCCGCCGGCGCCGCTCCACTCGGGCACCGACGCGGCCAAGCCGCTGCGCGTGGCGTACCACGATCCGTGTCACCTGGCGCACGCGCAGCGCGTGCGCGAGGCGCCGCGCCGGCTGCTGCGGGCGCTGCCGGGCGTGGAGCTGATCGACCTGCCGAACAGCGACTGGTGCTGCGGCAGCGCGGGCATCTACAACCTGACGCACCCCGACATGGCGCAGGCGCAACTCGACCGCAAGCTCGGCAGCGTGGACGCGGTGGCGCCCGAGGTGGTGATCGCGTCGAACCCGGGCTGCCTGCTGCACATGCGGCGCGGCGAACACGCGCGCGGGGGTCACGTGCGCATGGCGCACCTGGTCGAACTGCTGGGCGAAGCGTTCCCGCCGCCCGCGTCCCGACACCACGCATGACCCGCGACGGCACCTCGCCCGCACGCGCGGGCGCCGCGAAGCCGAAGCGCGCCGGTGCCACCCGCGCGGCACCACGGCCGCGCCGAAGCGCGCGAAGGCGAAGGGCCGCGCGCGCGCCGATGCACGCGGCGCGCGACACGGTGGGCGCGCTGGTGCCGGGCGAGTCCGCGCGCACCAGCACGGCGCGCAAGGCCGCGCCCGACGCGCTCGCCGGCCTGCCGGCGTTCTCGCGGCGCGCGGTGGCGGCGCTGTTCCTGGAGCGGCAGTGGCTCGATCGCCCGCGCGCGCGGCGGTTCGGCCCCTCGGCGCTGCAGGCGTTCGTCGAAGCGACGGGTGGGCTGCAGATCGACTCGGTCAACGTGGTCGACCGCGCGCACCACCTGACGCTGTGGAGCCGCTTCGGCCCCTACGATCGCGGCGCGCTGGAGCGCCTCACGTACCGGCGGCGGCTGCTGTTCGAGTACCTCACGCACGTGGCGTGTTTCGTCAGCACGCGCGACCTGCGCTGGTACCGGCGCTACATGGTCGACACGCCGGCGCGCTGGAAGGCGCGCGGCTGGATGACGCGCGACTTCGTGGCCACGGTGAAGCACGTGCAGCAGGCGTTCGCCGAACGCGGCGTGCTCGGCAACGCCGACTTCGAGCGCCCCGACGGCGAGAAGGGCGGCGGCTGGTGGAGCTGGAAGCCCGCCACGCACGCGCTCGACTACCTGTGGAAGGCCGGCATCATCGCGGTGCACTCGCGCCAGCACTTCCACAAGCGCTACGCGCTCACGGAGCGGGTGATCCCGGACGTGGCATCGCTCGATTCGCCGTCGCGCGACGAGCTGGAGCGCTGGCGGCTGTCGCGCTCGCTGGCCGCGATGGGCGCCGCGAGCGACGCGGACCTGGGCATGTACCTGACGTGGCCGAAGCTGCCCGTGGGCGAGCGTCGCCGGCACCTGCACGCGCTGCTCGACGCGGGCCACGCGACGCGCGTGGCCGTGGAGGGCGAGCGCGCGCCGTGGGTCGTGCGCACGGAGGACCTGCCCGCGCTGGCCGCCGCCGGCCGCCGGCGCGCGGCCTCCCGCGGCACCACGCTGCTGTGCCCGTTCGATTCGTTCCTGTGGCACCGCGCGCGGATCCAGAAGCTGTTCGGCTTCGAGTACACGATCGAGATCTACGTGCCCGGCCACAAGCGCACGCACGGCTACTACTCGCTGCCGGTGCTGCACGACGGCCACCTGGTCGGCCGCGTGGACCCCAAGACGCACCGCGAGAAGGGCGTGCTCGAAGTGAAGCACGCGCACTTCGAGTCGTGGTTCGCGGCCGGCGGCACGCCCCCCGCCGCGCGATGGGGCACGCACGACCGCGACGCCTCCATCGCCGGCGTGGCCGAGCCGCTGCACTCGCTCGCCACGCACGTGGGCTGCAGGCGCGTGGAGCTGGGCCGCGTGACGCCCGCCGCGCTCAAGCGCCCGCTCGCCGCGGCGCTGGCGGCGCGCGAAGCCTGACGCCGCGCGCCCCCGCGCACGCCCCCCCGAAACGCGAAACGGCGCACCGGCCCCGTGGCCCGTGCGCCGTTCCGGTGTCGCGCCCGCTACTTCTTCGGCGGGCCTCCGACCGTGCTCAGCAGGCCCACGATGCCCAGGCCGAGCGCGGCCAGCGAATCGCCGGCGATCAGGCCGCCGCCCACGAGCGACACCGTGCTCATGTCCTCGGGCACGCCTTCGTGCTCGGGCTTCTTCGGCGCGCGCGACTCCGCCGTCTGCCAGATCGAGCTGAAGATGCCGCCGAGGCCGAACCACAGCGACGTGCCGAACTCCACGAAGCCGCCGAAGCTCGCGGCGTACGGGCTCGGCAGGAACACCGAGTCGAGCAGGAAGTCCACGGTGTACGGCACCGGACCCGACTTCACCCACGGCTTGTAGCCGGGGTTGTTCTTGATGACCTTGCGCAGCACCTCGATCAGCAGGCCCAGCCCGATGCCGAACGCGAGCGCGGTCATCACCTTGGGATTGGGGTGCGTGAGGCTGTCGAGCGCGCCCACGAACTTGTACGTCATCGCGGCCTGCCAGCGCTCGGTGCCGGGCGCGCCGGGGTTCGCGATCTGGTTGATGTTGAGCACCGGGTACGCCTTCATGAACAGGCGCGCCAGCACCACGCTCATCACGGCGCCCATCGCGATGCCGATCACCTGGTAGCGGAACTGGATCGTGCGGTTGGTGCCCAGCCGCCAGCCGGTGGAGCGGTCCTGCTGCATGTCGCCGCCCACGCTGGTGGCGATCAGCAGGATCGCGGCGCACAGCAGGCCGGTGCCGGCGTCCTTCAGGCCGATCGTGGCCAGGATGAACACGGTCAGCACGAACGCGCTCGAGATGGGATTGCTGTCCGAGATGCCCAGCGAGATGCCGTTGACCATCAGGAACACGAACGCGAGCCCGATCGCCACCAGCACGAACAGCGGCGGCAGGTGCAGCAGCGCCACGCCCACGAACAGCACCGCGATCGCCCAGAACACCACCCACGCGGCGAGGAAGCGGCTGTCGGTCTTCTTCCAGTCGGGCTGTGGCTCGGCCGCCTTGGTCTGGCCGAACTGCTTCACCGCCGACACGCCGATCAGCGTCATGTCCACGATCGCGGCGCCCATGATCATGCCGAGCGCGGCGATGAAGCCGATCTTGCGGAACGGCGCGTGCTCGTCGAGCCAGCCGTTCGCGCGCAGCCACGGCGTCAGGTACACGCCGATCGCGCCCACCACGATGGCGGGAATGCCGATGCGCGCGCCCACGATCATGCCGGCGCCGAGCGTGGACGCCTGGTAGCCCGAGCCGGCGAACCAGCGCAGGCCGCCGAACACGGGCGACGCCTCGCCCAGGAAGCCGCGGAAGAAGCCGAGCCCGTTCTCGCTCACCGCGAGCCCGCTCAACACGCCGGCGAGCGTGCCGCCGCCGAGCTTGAAGATGGACTCCTTCAGCAGCCGGATGTCGGTCAGCGCGCGCAGGATGTTCGCCACCGCGAAGCCCGACGGGAAGCTGAGCTGCATGCGGTCCACGAGGATCGGCGTGTAGAGCATGCCCACGCCCACGCCGAACATGCCGATGCTCATGAAGTAGAGCACCATCTTCCACACGGCCGGCTCGGGCAGGCCCAGCCACGTCATGGCCTGGATCAGCACCGCCATGCCGGACAGGCCGGCGACCGACGCGGCCATGGTCTGCATGTAGTTGGCGCCGTGCTTGCCCTCGGCGCCGTAGCCGTAGGTGACGACGCTGCCGAGGATGCCGGCCAGGACCTGGCCGCCCACGAAGAAGCCGATCGAGAAGTTCATGTAGGCGGCGGTGACGCCGCCCAGCGGGCCGAGGATGAAGATCGCGATGAGTCCGAGCAGCACGTAGTAGGCCGTGCTGTTCATGGGCGGAAGGAAGCGCGGGGTCTTGTGCATGGCGCGGCAGGATAGCAGCCGTGCCGGGGAGTGTCCGCCCGAATCCGGCCGACGCGGCCCGGCGCACGATGGCCGCCGGACAGCCCGATCGAACCGCGCGCGCGCGCGGGTGCCGCTACTGCGCGGGCCGGGCACTCTCCCCTCCCGTCTCGCCGGCCCGCCCCGATAGACTGCCGCGCGAGCCACTCGCCCGACACCCACCTCGGAGGCCCGCATGAAGCGCTTCTCCCCCGTGCTGATGGCCACGCTCGCGCTGTGCGGCGCGTGGATCGCTCTCGTGGACGCGCCGCGCCGCGTGGCGCTCGAAGCCGGGCGGTCGGAGGCGAACGACTCCCGCGAAGCGCCGTCGGACTTCTTCTTCGCGCAGCGCGCGTGGCCCGGCGGCGCGATCGACCCCAGGCGCGTGGACGAGTCGTTCGCGCAGCTCGGCGCGATGCGCGCGGGCGCGCCTTCGGACCTCGCGGCGCTCACGTGGGCATCCGTGGGCCCCACGAACGTGGGCGGCCGCGTCACCGCGATCGCCGCGCACGCGGGCAGCAACGTGGTGTGGCTGGGCGCAGCCGCGGGCGGCGTGTGGCGCTCGAACGACGGCGGCTCGCACTGGGCGTGCACCACCGACGGCGCGCCGATCACGTCGGTGGGCGCGCTCGCGATGGATCCCTCCGACGCGAACGTCGTATACGCGGGCACGGGCGAAGCGAACGGGTCGGTGGACTCGTACGACGGCAACGGCCTGTGGGTCACGCGCGACGGCGGCGGGAGCTGGCGGTCGCTCGGGCTCGTGAACACGCGGCGCATCGGCGCGGTGGCGGTGAACGCGCTCGATCCCAAGATCCTGTTCGTCGCGGCGATGGGCAGCCAGTTCGGCACCAGCCCGGACCGCGGCGTCTACCGCTCGCGTGACGGCGGGCTCACGTGGCAGCACGTGCTGTTCGTGAACGACAGCACCGGCGCGTGCGACGTGGTGCTGAACCCGGCGCATCCCGAGACCGTGTGGTGCGCCACGTGGGAGCGCGTGCGGCGCGCCACGTACCGGCGCGCGTACGGGCCCGGCTGCGGCATCTGGCGCAGCGTGGACGGCGGCGACACGTGGACGCGCATGACCACGGGGTTGCCGGCGGCGAACGACGCGCTCGGTCGCATCGCGCTCGCGGTGGCGCCGTCGCGGCCGGGCACGGTGTACGCGCAGGTGGGCACCGGTGCGTCGCTGGGCTATCGCGGCTACGGCTTCTACCGCAGCACCGACGGCGGCACCACGTGGGCGAAGCGCGACGCGGGCGCCACGTTCGCCGACGCGTTCGGCGGCTTCTGCTGGTACTTCGGCGAGACGGCGGTGGATCCTGCGAACCCCGACCGCGTGTGGGCGCTGGGCGTCGACCTGCTGCGTTCCGACGACGGCGGCGTCACGTGGAGCGGGCAGCGCGGCTCGGCGCACGTGGACCAGCACGCGATCTGGATCGACCCGGCGAACCCGGGCCGCGTGCTGCTGGGCAACGACGGCGGGTTCTTCTGGAGCACGGCGGGCGGCGGCGCCTGGATCAAGTCGCTGAACCTGGCCATCTCGCAGTTCTACGCCGGCTCGGTGGCCTCGTACGACCCGAACAAACTCGTGGGCGGCACGCAGGACAACAACTCGCTGCTCTCGACGGGCGATCCCACGAACTGGGCCACCACGCTCGGCGGCGACGGGTTCTACAACCTGACCGACCCCACGTCGGCGTCGATCCTGTTCTCGGAATGGCAGAACGGCTGCGACCGCACGGGGCCGCGCCGATCCGTGAACAACGGGCTCAACTGGACCGCGCCGCTCGGGCTCGTGAACACCGACCGCTACAACTGGTGCACGCCGTTCGCGATGAACCCGGCCGACCACAACGACCTGCTGCTGGGCTCGCACCGCGTGTGGCGCTCGGTGGACAACGGTCTGCACTGGAGCGCGGTGAGCGGCGACCTCACGCGCGCGCTGCCGTCGTCGCTGGTGTACGGCACCATCACCACGCTGGCGTATTCACCGGTGGACCCGAAGCTGTGGCTGGTGGGCACCGACGACGGCCGCGTGTGGAAGTCGCCCGACCGCGGCGCGACATGGGTGGAGATCGGCGCCGCGCTGCCGCGCCGCTGGGTGACGCGCGTGACGCCCGACCCCGCCGACGTGCAGCGCGTGTGGGTGACGCTGTCGGGCTTCACGCAGGACGAGCCGCTCGCGCACGTGTGGACGAGCGCCGACCAGGGCGCGTCGTGGACGTCGGCGTCGGGCAACCTGCCCGACCTGCCGGTGAACGACCTGCTCGTGGACCCGCAGAACCCGCTCACGCTGTACGCCGCCACCGACGGCGGCGTGATGACGTCGCGCAACCGCGGCCTCACGTGGTGGGACCTGGGCGCGGGGCTGCCGAACGTGGCCGTGGCCGAACTCGACCTGCACGCACCCACCCGCACGCTGTTCGCGTTCACCCACGGGCGCTCGGCCTGGAAGCTGGCGCTGCCCGCCCCCAACGTGGGCGCGCCGGCGGCCGGCACGGCCCGCGGCGGGCTCGAGCTGTCGCCGCCGCGGCCCGACCCGAGCCGCGGTCCGGTGGCGTTCACGCTGGTGCTCGAGCACCCCGCCGAGGTGGATGCGGCGGTGTTCGACGCCAGCGGGCGGCGCGTGGCGACGGTGGTTCGGACCGCGCTGGAAGCGGGTGCGCACGCGCTCGCGTGGGACGGCCGCTCGACGCGCGGAGATCGTGTGCGCGCAGGGGTCTACTGGCTGCGCGCCACCGCCGGCAGCGAGCGTCGCAGCGCGCGCATCGTGCGCGTGGAGTGAGCCGAGCGGGCGGCGCCGGGTCCAATGCGCATTCCACAGGATGCGAGGCGGCCCCGGCGCCATTCCGCCGGGGCCGCCTCGTGTCGTGGCTGTGCCGAGTGCGCTGCCTACGGGAACACGGTGAGCTTTCGTTCCGCCCGGAAGCCCGGAGCGGTCATGCGCACCAGGTAGATGCCGGCGTGCACCGGCGTTCCATCGGAGCGCGTGCGTGACCACTCCACGTCGTGCCAGCCGGCGTCGAACCGCTGGTGCGCCAGCGTGGTCACGCGCCGGCCCTGCAGGTCGAACAGGTCCAGCCGCACGTCGGCGGCCTTCGGCACCGCGAAGCGGAACGTGGTGCCGCCGCGAAACGGGTTCGGCCGGTTGCCGGCGAGCTCGAAGCGCAGCGGCGCCCCAGGCTCCGCCGACGGCACGCCGCGCCGCGCCGTCGCCTCGACACTGCTCAGGCGCAAAGCGGTCACCCGCAGGTACCAGTCGCGAGCGAGACCCTCGCTCGCCGCCGGCGCGTCGAACGTGGCGGTGAGCCGCTCTCCGGGCGTGAGCGTGACCGTCTGCGATGCCGCGAGCGTGGCGGTCACGTCCCCCAGCGCGGGATGCTGCGCCATGGCTGGAGCGATCGCCTGCACGCCGGGCGTCGCGCCTTCGGCGAGTCGTCCGATCGTCGTGATCAGGTGATCGGAGCCGAACACCAGCCGCACGGACCCGGCGCCGAGCCCGGCCACGACGGCGTCCCCGCTTCGCGAGCGCAGCGTACGGTGGCCGAGCAACGCCCACCCGCCGTTGGCGTCGCGCTGCATCACGTCGAACCCGACTTCGCCGGAGACGAGCCCGGCCGGGGCGCGCCCGCGCACCAGCAGCGCACCCGTGGCCGCGGCCGGAAGCTCCACGTCCAGCGTGTCGCCCGCTTCGCAGGCCACGGGATCCGCCAGCGTGAGTGCTTCGCTGGCGCCCGCGCGACGGCGGATCGCGGTGGTCGCCGGGCTCACCACGCCGGCCATGAACGACCCGCCGGCCGTGACGACCTCGTCTGCCGACGCATGATCGACGGCCACCAGCGCCAGTGCCGACACGTCGGCTGCCGCGGCGCCGCGAGGCTCCAGCCACACGCGCGCCACGCCCTGTGCGTCGAGCGAGACCACCGGCAGTCGCAGCAAGTCCTGCGTCGCCACGCCGGCCGCAGCGCCTTCGAGCAATGCCGCGCCGTCGCCGCCAGCTGGAGTGCCACCGGGCAGCATCGACGTGGCTTCCGCGGCCCGGTAGCTGCCGCCGCCGTCACCGCTGCCGCCGTACAGGCCCGACTCGCACTCGACGCCGCTCGCGCGCGGGATGGTGCTCAACTGCGGGCCCCAGGGCGACCAGTTGCTGTTGGGCGAGCGCTCGTCGCGCGAGCGGATGCGGAAGTAGCAGCGCACCCCAGCCTCCACGGCGCCGCCGCCGAACTCCAAGGTGCCGGGAGCCGACGGCGTGGCCGTTTGGGCGACGATCGTGTTCGCCAGCGTGCAGGTGTCGATGGCGCTGGTCGAGTAGCGCAGCTCGTACGCCGTGGAGGCGCCCGAGGCGCCGTTGTCGTAGTCCTCGTACGGCGCGGTCCACGACAGGCGGAAGTCCGAAGCGAGCGGGCAGTCCACGTAGAGGTCCGAGATCCGCTGCGGCGCCTTGGGATCGGACCCCGCGGTGTCGCGGATACGCAGCCAGCGGGCGATGGCCGGCGTCTGGTCGTGCAGCACGAACAGCATGTAGTCGCCGGGGGGCACGGCTTCCGGGTCCGCCGGCACACGCGCCACGACTCCGGTGCCGCCCGAACAGGTGCTGACCAGGTTCAGCGGCACGTAGCGCTGGTCGGAGTCGTACCCGTGCGTCACCGCACCGGCTCGCATCAGCACCACCTGGTCGATCGAAACGTCCGACGAGACCTCGATGGGATCGCCCGGCATGGCCGTGGTCGGAGCGTTCAGGATGACCGGGCGGGTCTTCAGCTGGCCGTTGGCGTCGAACAAGTAGGGCGGCGTGAAGATGTTGAACGAGTTGCGGTCGTGGTAGTGCGGGCCCTCGGGCCGCGCGTTGCCGCCTCCGCACAGCACGCGGCCGTCGGGCAGCAGCAGCGACGACGAGTGGTAGCCGCGGTTGTGGTGGTCGGTGTGCAGCAGGTCGGGCAGCGCGCCGCCGTACCAGTTGCCGGTCGCGGGGTTCCAGATCTCGGGCTGGTAGCGCGGGTCGATGTCCTGGGTGTTGTCCACCTGCGACGTGCCGCCGGTCACCAGCACCTCACCGGTGGGCAGCAGCGTGAGGTTGTGATTCACACGCGTGAACTGCATCGGACCGACCGTGGTCCACTGCGGATTGGCGCCGGTGACATCGATGATCTGCGTGGTGTCGGTGGCCAGATTTCGGAATCCGTCCGTGTCGCGGGTGCCGCACTTCATGATCCTGCCGGTGCGGTACATGACCGCCGAGCCGTAGCGACGCCAGCCCGGGGCGCCGACGGGGGTCGCGTGGCTCGACGAGGCGTCGGGCCGCAGCCAGTACGACTGCTTGTCGGGCCCCGCCACGAACAGCTTCGGCGTGGCCGAGAGCGAGTCGGGCACCAGGAACGTGAACGGGTACCAGTCCTCGACGAACGGGCTGAGCGTGCGCCACTTTGGCGAGGCATTGGCATCGAACACCTCGGGGACGCGCGCGAACGCCACGGCCGGCTCGAACGCCGCGACGTGGCCGGAGACGGGAGACACCAGGTCATCCAGCGCCTGCCACGCCGGCCTGTTCTCCCACAGCGCGTCGAGCCGCACCCACCGGACGTCCTGCTTGCGCTGACCGTTCGCCTCGCCACCGTAGATGTAGAGCCGCGAGGTGAAGGCGTCGTAGGCGTAACCGAGCTTCTCGCGCCCGATGTCGATGGAGTCGCCCGGCACCACCGGCTGCCACTCGGCCTGCGCGCCCTTGAACCACAGGATCCACACGGTGTCGGGGTAGCTGCCGGTGGGATCGATGCCGCCGAATAGGATGGCGCGGCGGGCCGAGTTGTTGGCGTCGTACTTGCGCGGGTTCGGATCCATCACGAACACGTGCCCGCGACGTGCGCGGGGCACCGGGCTGGTCGAGGTGAGCGGCACCGTCGACCACGCGGCGGTGTTGGTGGAGCCATCGTAGCTGAGCTGATACACGGAGGCGTCGCTTGGAAGGCCACCCAGGCTCGTGGCGCCACCGGTGATGTACATGCGGCGGTTGTCCGTGTCGGTGGCCGCCATCATGCCGTGGCGCGCCGCGGGCGGCGTGCCGGTGGCGGTGACGGGGAGCCACTCGAATCTGGGCGACTGGCCCGATGGCCGGGGCCTGAATACCTGCAGGGCAGCAGGTGACAGGAGGGCCGTCTTATCTCGCCCTCCCCATACGAGCACCGTGTCCCGGAATGCGGCGGAGACGTGCTCCATGCGCAAGAGCATCTGACCGGAGGCTTGGCCTGGTGCGCTTCGATCGATCCATGTGTACGTGTAGTCCCCTCCCATGGTGTTGTCGTCCCGGTACAGCATCCAGATGCCCCGGGTGACCGAGTCCGGCGAAACCAACCCGCCGGTGAACACGCGCGCACCGTATCCGGTCGAACTCAGCACGGACATGCCGGTCGTGGCCCGAGGCCAGTTGGGATTCCCCGGCCCGCCCGTGTTCACGATGGAGACGTCCGAGCCGCCGAACGAAGTCAGCTTCCGCCGGTACAGCGTGCTGTCGGTTGGGAGCGTGTTCGTGCCGGTGATGCCGCCGAACACGTAGGCGTGGAAGTACTGGCTGCCCGAGCTCACCACGATGCGGCCGTCGCCCAGCGGCGTCGCCGTGGGATACCAGCGCCGGGCAGACATCGCCGGCACCGACGTGGAGTCCCACGTGCGCGTCTGCGGGTCGAGGATCAGCGTGTGCGTGGTGCCGACCTCGAAGCCGTCCAGCTCGGTGCCGCCCGTCACGAACACCTTGCCGTCCGCCATGTGCGTGTGGCCGGCGCAGAACACGTCCTTGCCCGGGAAGTTCAGCGTCAACGCGCTGAACTGGCTGCTCGGCCAGTTCGTGATCGTGGTGTCGGGGAAGTTCCTCCACCGGAACTGACCGCCGAAGTCGGTAATGAGCGCGTCCTTGCCGCGCCACCACGTGATGATGCTGTGGTACTCCGGGTCGTCGCTCGGCGACAGCACCATGTGCACTGGCGTGTTTCCGGCCTCGAGGTGATCGCACCAGTGGCTGTAGAGGGTGCTTCTTGCCGGCGCGGCGCTCAGGCCGGCGATCGTCGCGACGAACAGGGCGACCGCGACGGCCCGCGCGAGGAAATCATGGCGCAGGCGATACGGGGGGGGCGTACGATTTGGCGGTGGCCACTCGGAATCTCGTCATCTTGCACCTCCGAGTTGTTTCGGGGACCAAGGGATGAACGAGTCACAGCGGGCCGGGGGAGGTCGGGGTGTGCACGACCGCTCGCCTGCGTGTGGGGTAGCGCCGGCCAGCCGTGATTACAAGAGGGGATCTGGTATGACACGCTCGCCGGAGAATGGGAGCGCCGACGCCGACCGGTGGCTCAGACGCTGCTTCGTGATCGCCGTGACGGGGTGCCTGGTGGCTCTCCCCTCGAAGTCGAGCGCGGAGTGGCTGCCCGATGGAAACGCGCCTTGCGTGGACGGATCGTGCTATGGGGTTTCCCCGTTCGCGCTCGGCGACGGAGCCGGAGGCACCTTCGTCCACTGGGCGTTTCCGCAGGGCTACGGAGACTCCCTCAACTACCTGCGGCTCTCGCGCATGCGCTCCGATGGCTCGATCTCACCGGGATGGACGGAGCAACACTTCGGCGGGCTCTATGCGAACTTGAACTGGCCTGTGCTCACGATCGGGCCGGCTGGGTCTCCCTTCGCGTACTGGACCGACTACAGGCATGGTCCCCGGAACAGCTTCATCATCAAGTTCCTTCCGGACGGAACGCTGGCGCCGGGCTGGGACCCGAACGGGCAACTCCTTGCACCCCCATCGGCCGACCAATCGGGCCTCATGGCAGAACCCCTACCGGATGGGGGAATCTGCGCGGTCTGGTATGACGATCGCGGTGGGATGCACGCGGTGGACGCGTACATCCAGCGATTCACGGCAACCGGATCCCTCATCTCAGGCTGGCCCGAGGGAGGTCGCCTTCTGCTGGGCGGGCCGGCTCATCAGGCACCAAACGGGCTCTGCTCGGATGGCGAAGGCGGTGTGATCGTCACGATCGGAGACATGCCCAACGGGGATGCCGACCTCTACGTGCAGCGCATCACCGCCGATGGGACCTTCCTCTGGGGCGACTCGGCCTCGGCATCTCTGATCATGCGTGAGCCGCTCGACCAGGTGGTGCACGCCCTCTTCCCTCACGGCAATGATGGCTACATGGTGATTGGCTCGACTGCAGATACCTACTTCTACAACGCAGCGCTCTTCACACAGCGCATTCGTGGTGACGGTACGCGCGACCCGAGTTGGCCTGCAGAGGGCAAGATCTTCTATGACCTGCCCGGCCATCCGGTCAACATCTCACCGCCGCGTGTCATTGCAGACGGGACGGGCGGTTACTACGCTGCTTGGGACGACTACCGCACGTCTGTTTCCGCTGTGTACGTCCAGCGCCTCGATGCCAACGGGGAACGTGCGCCGGGGTGGCCGCTCAACGGCCGGCGCGTGAACGCATCCGACTACTATACGGGCAGCGTCCAACTCGCCCCCGACGGTCAGGGTGGCGTGTATCTGTGCTGGTTCACCTACGATCCGTACACGCCGCCGATCTTCGTGCAGCACCTGCGCGGCGACGGCCTGCCGGCGCCGGGCTGGCCCGAAGGCGGGCGACCCCTCACCACCGCCATCGGCAACACGTTCGAGGGCAACCCGTCCATCACTTCGGACGGACACGGCGGGGCCTACGTCGCGTGGCAGTGGCACAGCCAGATCCGCGTCACGCGCCTGGTCCCCGACGGCCCGGTGGCCACGTCGCTGTCGCTCGTGTCGGCCAACGCGACGCCCGGCGCGGTGGCGCTCGACTGGTTCGCGCCGGCAGGCGATGTGGCGCTCGCGCGCGTGCGGCGCCGGACGGAGCCCGACGAGTGGGCTGACCTCGCCACGATCAGCGCCGACGGTGAGGGGCACCTCCG
>JBGAMH010000314.1:0-4365 GCA_044223135.1 Candidatus Eiseniibacteriota bacterium
CCCGGTGTGGCGCTCGGGCACGCTGGCGACCAGGTCCGAGCCGCGCACGAGCGCCAGCGCGGTCGCGAAGCCGCTCACGATCGACGCGACGTTGCGCTGCAGGCCGACCGCGGCGAGCGCGCCGTCGACCGGCCCCTGCTCGCCGCCCGTGCGCGACACGCTCACGTGGCGGGCGGTGGCGTAGCGGGCTGCCGTGAGCGGCCCCCGGGTCAGCGCGTGCCGCGGTCGCACCACGCCCACGAAGCGGTCGCGGAACAGCGCCTGCGTCCGCAGTTCCGGCCCGATCGAGCCGGCCACGACGCCCGTCTCCAGGTCCACCGCGCCCTCCCGCAGCGGCGCGCTGTCCTTGTCGGGCTTGAGCACGAAACGCAGCCGCACGCCGGGAGCCTCGCGCCCCGTGCGGTCGATCAGCGCCGGACCGAAGTTCTCCGCGAAGCCCTCGCTCGTGCGGAGCGTGAACGTGCGGACGAGCCGGGACAGGTCGAGCGCCTCGGCCGGCCGCAGCACCGCCTTCGCCGCCTCGACGAGGGGCCCCACGCGCTCGCGCAGTTCGATCGCGCGGGGCGTGGGCACGAGCCCGCGACCGGCGCGCACCAGGAGCGGGTCGCCCACGGCCTCGCGCAGGCGGGCGAGCGCGCGGCTCATGGCCGACGGGCTCAGGCGCAGCCGCCGCGCGGCGCGCGCGACACTGCCCTCGGCCAGCAGCACGTCGAGCGTGACGAGCAGGTTCAGATCGGGCGTCGACATGCGCGCACGCTACCACGCCCGGAACGGGATGTGGCGTCCCGTGCACGAATACCGTGCACACGGTGCGTCTTCCGCCACATCTCCCCGTGCCCCACGCTTCGCTCGTCGAAGTTCACCCGAGCCGAGCGGAGCCCACGTGCACACCGGAACCTCCTGGCCGAACGCCCCCGTGATCGAGCAGCGCCGCCCGGCGCCCGACGTGCGCTGGGCGCTCGCCAGCCTGTCGATCCCCATGCTGATGTCGTCGCTCGACACCAGCATCGCGAACGCCGGGCTGCCCACGCTGGCGCGGGCGTTCGCGGCCACGTTCCCGCAGGTGCAGTGGATCGTGCTGGCCTACCTGCTCGCGATCACCACCCTGATCGTGGGCGCGGGCCGCCTCGGCGACCTCGTGGGCCGCCGCCGGCTGCTGCTGGGCGGCATCGCCCTGTTCACGCTGGCCTCGGCCGCCTGCGGCCTCGCGACCACGCTCGCCCAGCTGATCGCGGCCCGCGCGGCGCAGGGCCTGGGCGCGGCCGCGATGATGGCGCTCTCGCTCGCGTTCGTGGGCGACACCGTCCCCCGGGAGCGGATCGGCCGCGCGATGGGGCTGCTCGGCACGATGTCGGCGATCGGCACCGCGCTCGGCCCGTCGCTCGGCGGCCTGCTGATCGCCGCGGCCGGCTGGCGCGCGATCTTCCTGGTCAACGTGCCGATCGGCGTCGCCAGCCTGCTCCTGGTGCTGCGCCACCTGCCCGCCGATCCCGTGCGTCCGACCGGCGCGCGGGGGCGATTCGACCTCGTCGGCACGCTGCTGCTGGCCACCGCGCTCGGCGCGTACTCGCTCGCCCTGACGATCCACCCCGGGCACGCCGGGGCGGCCACCGTCGCGCTCGCCCTGGTCGCGCTGCTCGGAGCGTCGCTGTTCGTGCGCGTGGAGACGCGCACTGCGAACCCGCTCGTGCGGCTGGACCTGCTGCGCGACGGCGCGCTGGGCGCGAGCCTGGCCGCGAACGCGATGGTCGCCACCGTGCTGATGGCGACACTGGTGGTGGGCCCGTTCTACCTGGCGCGCGCGCTCGGCCTCGGCGTCACGCGCGTGGGGCTGCTCCTTTCGGTGGGCCCGCTCGTGGTCGCGCTGGCCGGCGTCCCGGCCGGGCGCGCCGTGGATCGGTTCGGTGCGCGGCGGGCGACCGGGGCCGGACTGTCGGGCATCGCCGCGGGCGCGGTCCTGCTGGCCGCGTTGCCCACGGCCGCGGGCGTCGCCGGCTACGTGCTGCCGATCGCGCTCGTCACCGCGGGCTACGCGCTGTTCCAGACCGCCAACAACACGGGCGTGATGGCCGGCGTCGACGGCGCGCGGCGCGGCGTGGTCTCGGGGCTGCTCAGCCTGTCGCGCAACCTCGGGCTCGTCACCGGCGCCTCCGCGATGGGAGCCGTGTTCGCGCTCGCCTCCGGCGGAGCGAACACCGCCGCACCGGCCGCGGTGGCGTTCGGCATGCGCGTCACGTTCGCCGTCGCGGCGGTGCTGATCCTCGCGGCTCTCGCACTCACGACGAGCGCAAAGGCCACTCGCACGTCCGCCGGCCTGGCGGGCGGCGCCACCGACGCCCTCACGGGCCGTCTCCGCTCGACCCCGATTCCCCCGACCACCCTCGACCCAGGAGAACGCACATGACCTTCCGGAACGCCGTTTCCGCCGCCGCACGCGTCACGTCCCGCTCCGCCCACGCTCCGTTCGCCCGCGTCCTGTTCGCTGCCGTCGCCACGCTGGCGCTGCTCGCCGGCACGCGGGGCACGGCCACCGCGCAGGACCGCGCCGACCGGAAGTCCCCCTGGGAGTTCCGCGTTTCGAGCGGCGCGCTCGTCCCGACGGGCGCCCAGCGCCGGTCGCTCGAGCTCGGCGCGCTGACCGCGGGTCAGGTCTCGTTCGTCGTGCGGCCCTCGCTCGCCGTCACCGCCACCCTGGGCTGGGCCCGCAGCCGCGACCTCGCGACCGCCGGCGATCCGCAGCTCGACGTGTTCTCCTACGACCTGGGCGCCGAACTCCGTGGCCCCGAAGGCGAGCGTGGCCGCATGCGGACGTTCCGCCCATTCGCCGTGGCCGGCGTGGGCGCGCGCAGCTACGATCACCGCCACCTCGCCGCCGAGCAGACGCGGCGCCTCGCCGTCTACGCCGGCGGAGGCGGCGAGCTGGCGGTCGGCCGCGTCGCGCTGCGCCTCGAAGCACGCGACGTCCTGACCCGCTACGAACCGCTCGCCGATCGGCGGTCGGCGCATCCCCGCAACGACGTCGTCCTGCTGGCTGGCCTGCGCTTCGTCTCCCGCTGAGGAGGATCCCATGATCGCCCGACGCCGCCCCGACTGGCTCGTCCCCGCGCTGCTGATCCTGCTCAGCCTGGTGCCGGCGCTCGCCGGCACCGCCCGGCTCGCCGAACTCGCGCGCGGCGCGGAGCCGACGCCCGCGAACGCACGTTTCGTCGCCACGCCGCTGCCGGTGGTGGTGCATGTCCTGGCGGTGATTCCGTACTCGATCCTGGGCGCGTTGCAGTTCGCGCCCGCGTTCCGGCGTCGCCGGCGCGACTGGCACCGCGCGGCGGGGCGCGTGCTCGTGGGGCTCGGCCTGGTGGCCGCGCTCACCGGGCTGTGGATGGCGCGGTACTACCCCTGGCCGCCCGGCGACGGCCAGGGCCTGTACGTGCTGCGACTGGTGTTCGGCATCGGCATGGTCGTGTCGATCCTGCTCGCGGTGGACGCCATCCGGCGCCGGGACTTCGTCGCGCACGGCGACTGGATGACCCGCGCCTACGCGATCGGCCTCGGCGCCGGCACGCAGGTGCTCACGCACCTGCCGTGGTTCCTGCTGGTGGGCCAGCCCACGGAGACGCCGCGCACCGTGATGATGGGCGCGGGCTGGGTCATCAACGTGGCCGTGGCCGAGTGGATCATCCGGCGGCGCGGCGCGGCGCGCGCGGGGCGCGGGGCCTCGGGCGTGTCGCCCGTGGCGTCGCCGAGCGCCGGCTGAGCGGCTTCGGCCGGAACGGCAACGGCTCGTCCACGAACGTGCGGTAGTCGGCGGTCAGTTCCTCGCCCGCGCGGATCCGGCGCAGCGCGCGGAACCGACCGTCGTCTCCCGCCTCGACGTTCGGACGGTCGGAGTGGTTCACGTACCAGCCCACCGACAGCCGGTTCAGGGACGGCGGCACGCCGATCCGGCGGCCCGACACCATGCCGAAGTCCTCGTACAGGCTGCGGATGGCGGCGGGCAGCCGCCGGACCGCCGCGCGCGACAACCACACCACGTCCTCGCTTTCGCCATGGAACACGAGCGTCCCGGCCGGGATGTCGCGGATCGCGATCACGCCCACGCCGTGCGTGCGCGAGCGCCCGATGCGCGCGTAGACCCCTTCGTGCGGCCACCGTTTCGTCGTCATGCACCCGCTCCATGGTTCACGACTCGCCTGCCACTTCCGCGACGCGAACGAGTATCACGACGCCGGCCCGGCGCGCATGGTCGCGAGCCGCGGCGCACCGCGTGGCGACCGCGATGCCCTCCCGCCCGCGGCGGCGGCCGCGCGTCAGCCGCCCTTCGCCATCCGCTCCCGCACCCGCGCAACGAGCGACGGCAACTCCTCGTCG
>JBGAMH010000017.1:0-32812 GCA_044223135.1 Candidatus Eiseniibacteriota bacterium
TGCCGGCGCCGTTCGGGCCGACGAGCCCGACCTTCTCGCCGGCATTGATCTGGAACGAGGCCTCGACGAAGAGGACCTGCTTGCCGTACTGCTTCGAGACCTCGCTGAACGCGATCATCGATTCGGATGGGGGCGCGGGCCGGTCAGGCCTTGCCCTGCTTCTTCTCGATGCGCGCCCAGGCGTCCTTGAGCGTCACGGTGCGGTCGAACACGAGCGCGCCCGGCTTCGAGTCGCGCGCGTCGGCCACGAAGTAGCCCACGCGTTCGAACTGCACCGGCGCACCGGGCGCCGCGTCGGCGAGCGCCGCTTCGAGCTTGCAGCCCTTCAGCGTCTCGAGCGACGCCGGGTTGAGCCCGCTCGTGAAGTCGGCGCCCTCGGGCAGGTCCTCGGGATCCTCGTGCGTGAAGAGCGTGTCGTAGAGACGCACCTCGGCATCCACCGCGTGCGCGGCGGAAACCCAGTGGATCGTCGCCTTCACCTTGCGGCCGTCGGGCGCGTTGCCGCTGCGCGTTTCGGGGTCGTACGTGGCGCGCACCTCGACCACGCGGCCGCCCGAGTCCTTCACCACGCCCGTGCACTTGATCCAGTACGCGGTGCGCAGGCGCACCTCCACGCCGGGCGTCAGCCGGAAGTACTTCGGCGGCGGCACCTCGCGGAAGTCGTCCTCCTCGATCCAGATCTCGCGCGAGAACGGCACCGGCCGCGATCCGGCGGCGGGATCCTCGGGGTTGTTCGCGGCCTCGAACATCTCGACCTGGCCCTCGGGGTAGTTCTCGATCACCACCTTGAGCGGGCGCAGCACGGCCATGCGGCGCAGCGCGTGCTTGTTCAGGTCCTCGCGCACGCAGTGCTCGAGCAGCGCCAGCTCCACGCGGTTCTCGCGCTTCGCCACGCCGATGCGGTCGGCGAAGTCGCGCAGCGCGGCGGCGCTGTAGCCGCGGCGCCGCATGCCCGACAGCGTGGGCATGCGCGGGTCGTCCCAGCCGCGCACGTGCTTCTCCTGCACCAGCCGCAGGAACTTCCGCTTGCTCATCACCGTGTGCGTCACGTTCAGGCGCGCGAACTCGTACTGGTGCGGCAGCGGCCGCGGCAGGTCGAGCGCCTCGAGCAGCCAGTCGTACAGCGGCCGGTGCACCTCGAACTCCAGCGTGCAGATGCTGTGCGTGATGCCCTCGATGTAGTCGGACAGGCCGTGCGCGAAGTCGTACATCGGGTAGATGCACCACGCGTCGCCGGTCTGGTGGTGGTGCGCGTGCCGGATGCGGTACAGGATCGGGTCGCGCAGCCACACGTTCGGCGAACCCATGTCGATCTTCGCGCGCAGCGTGCGCGTGCCGTCCGGGAACTCGCCGGCGCGCATGCGCGCGAACAGGTCGAGGCTCTCGGCCACGCCGCGGTCGCGCCAGTGGCTCGGTTCGCCGGGCACGCCGGGGGCGCCGCGCATGCGGTCGACTTCCTCGGGCGTGTGGTCGCACACGTACGCACGGCCCTTCTCGATCAGTCGCACGGCGAACGCGTGCAGCGCGTCGAAGTAGTCCGACGCGTAGAACGGCTCCACGGCCTGCGTGCCGGCGGTCGCGGCCATCACGGGCGGCATGTGGAAGTCGCCGCGCCCGCCCACGTCGCGCGCCTCGGGCGACCGGCCGGCGGCCTTCAGCGCCAGGCAGTGATCGGCCCAGCCCGCGATCAGCCACTTCACGTCGGTCAGGATCGAATCCACGTACTCGACGTCTTCCTTCGTCGGGTTCGTGTCGTCCATGCGCAGGTTGCACACGCCGCCGAACTGACGCGCGATGCCGAAGTTCAGGCAGATGCTCTTGGCGTGCCCGATGTGCAGGTAGCCGTTCGGTTCGGGAGGGAAGCGCGTCACCACCTGCTTCACGGCGCCGCTCGCGAGATCGGCCTTCACGATCTCGCGGATGAAGTCCTCGCGTTCGGGGGCGGCGGGCGTTTCGGGAGGTGCGGTCGACTCGGGCATGGCGGTCTCGGCTCGGTTTCGCACCGGCCGCGGCGGCCGGCGGCCGCCCCGCGGGTGCGCGGACGGTCCGGCGCAGCGCGGCGGGGCGTTGAATCCGGGAGAAAACGGCATCCCGCGGGTGCTGTCCAGTCGGGGGGGCCGCCCGCCGGGCGCGACGCGCGTTGACGCCGCGGTGCGTCGGCGCGCACCTTCCGGCCGTTCCCGCGTGTCGCTGCCGACCCCTCCCGGAGCGCGTCATGACCGACTTCGCCGCGATCGACCGTCACATCGAAGCGCACCTCGACGCCAGCCTCGACGAACTCGGCGGGCTGGTCGCGATCCCGAGCGTGGCCGCGCAGGGCACGGGGCTCGAACCGTGCGCGAACCTCGTGGCCGAACTGCTGCGCCGCCGCGGTTTCACCGCGGAGATCCTGCCGACCGCGGGCTCCCCGGTGGTGGTGGCCGAGCGCCGCGGCGCGTCCGACCGCACGATGCTCGTGTACAACCACTACGACGTGCAGCCGGCCGAGCCGCTCGAACTGTGGACGAGCCCGCCGTTCGCCGCCACGCGGCGCGGCGACCGCGTGGTGGGGCGCGGCGTCTCCGACGACAAGGGGCACCTCACGTCGCGACTGCTCGCGCTCGACGCGTGGCTCGCGGTGCACGGCGAACTGCCGTGCCGCGTCAAGTGGGTGGTCGAGGGCGAGGAGGAGGTCGGGAGCGTGCACCTGCCCGCGTTCCTGCACGAGCATCGCGAGCGGCTCGCGGCCGACGCGTGCCTGTGGGAGTTCGGCTCCGTGGACCACCGCGAGGTGCCGGTGCTGTTCGCGGGTCTGCGCGGCCTCACGTACGTGGAGTTCTCGGTGGAAACCGCGAACGTCGACACGCACTCGGGGCTCGCGGGCTCGATCTTCCCGAACGCCGCGTGGCGGCTGATCTGGGCGCTCGCGTCGCTGAAGGGGCCCGACGAGCGCATCCGCGTGCCCGGCTGGTACGACGCGGTGCGCGCGCCCACGGCGCGCGATCGCGAGCTGATCGCGGCGCTGCCCGACAGCGCCGACGACTACAAGGCGCGCTACGGCGTGAAGCAGTTCCTGCGCGGGCTGACGGGCGGCGACGCGCTGCGCGTGGCCGAGGTGTTCGAGCCCACGTGCACGGTGTGCGGGCTCGGCGCGGGCTACCAGGGTCCCGGCAGCAAGACGGTGCAGCCGGCGCGCGCGATGGCGAAGGTGGATTTCCGCCTGGTGCCCGACCAGGAGCCGGCCACGCAGCTGCGGCTGCTGCGCGCGCACCTCGACGCGGAGGGCTTCGCCGACGTGCAGTTCCGCGAGCTCGGCAGCGAATCGCCCGGGCGCACCGATCCGGACCACCCGTTCCTGCAGCTGGTGCGCGACACGGCGGCGCCGGTCTACGGCATGCCGATGCAGGTGGCGCCCATGATCGGCGGCTCGGGGCCGAACCACGCGTTCATCGAGACGCTCGGCGTGCCGGTGGCCTGCGCCGGCATCGGCTACCCGGACACGCGCGCGCACGCGCCCGACGAGAACTTCCGCGTGGACCTTTACGTGAAGCACGCGAAGCACGTGGCACGCATGCTGGCGGCGTTCGCGGCGGCGTAGCCGCGCGCCGGACCGTCACCAGCGCGCCCCGACGGGCGAGCCGCCGGCCGGGCTCGCCCGTCGCGCGTCGACGCCGCTACTTCGCGGCGAGCTGTGCCTCGAGCGCGTCGGTGACGTCCTTCGACAGCGGATCGGTGCGCGAATCGAAGCGCGCGATCACGCGGCCGTCGGGGCCCACCAGGAACTTCGTGAAGTTCCAGCCGATGTCGCCCGGGTGGTCGGACTGCTTCGTCAGCCACGCGTAGAGCGGCGCGATGTCCTTGCCCTTCACGCTGATCTTGGAGAACAGCGGAAACGACACGTCGTAGTTCAGGCTGCAGAACTTCGCGATCTCGGCGTCGGTGCCGGGCTCCTGGCCCATGAAGTTGTTCGCGGGGAAGCCGAGCACCTCGAAGCCGCGTCCGCGGTAGCGCTCGTAGAGCGCCTCGAGCGACTTGTACTGCGGCGTGAAACCGCACCGCGACGCGGTGTTCACCACCAGCAGCACCTTGCCCTTGTACTGCGACAGCGCGACGTCCTTGCCGTCGATCGCCCGCACCTTGAAATCGTGGATCGTGTGGCTCATCGGGGCACCTCCCGCCGGCTTTCCGGCGCTTGCGAAGGTCTGCGGGGCGGCGAGCAGGCCGGCCGTGCACAGGGCCAGTCCGAGCGTCGCGATCGTTCGCCTCATCGGGGTTCTCCTCCATGGAAGGGGTGACGCGGGCTTGGATGCGGGCGCGCGCCGGGCGGTCCGCGCCGGGGCCGATGTGCAGAGTTCGGGGCCACCGGGGCCGGGCCGGGGCCCCCGATTTGTGGTGGCGTCGGTCCGCCCGGTACGATTCTGGCCCCAAATCACCCCGTCCCCGGCGCCCCCCCTGCCCGCCGGTTCCCCCGACATCCGACGTATCGGAGCGCCTCCATGCCTCGCCAACGCTGTGCGTTGCTCCTCGCCCTGCTCCTCGTGTCCGCACTGGCGACGTCGCCCGCATGGGCGGGCCCGCGGGCCCTGTTCGACAACTTCCACGCGGAGCAGGCCGGGAACGCCGACTGGGTGATCGACAACAACCAGCCGGAACCGGTGCCGGCCCAGTCGGGCATCGGCCCCGCCACCGCGCGCACCTACTGGACGGGCGCGATCTCGTCGTGGGGCGTGGACCTGGTCAAGCGCGGGTACACCGTGCAGACGAACAACGCGGCGTTCACCTACGGCAACGCCTCGAACCCGCTCGACCTGTCCAACTTCGACGTGCTGATCGTGCCCGAGCCGAACACGTCGTTCACGGCGTCGGAGGTCACGGCGATCTTCGCGTTCGTCGCGAACGGCGGCGGGCTGGTGGCGGTGGGCGACCACCACGTCTCGGATCGCAACAACGACGGCGTCGACTCGCCGATGATCTGGAACGCGCTCGATCCCGGCCACCTGCTGGGTGTGCACTGGGGCACCGCGGGCGACGCGAACAACAACATCGTGCAGACGTCCACGAACGTGAACCCGTCGCTCGCCGACAGCGTCACGCACGGTCCCGAGGGCGTCGTCACGGGGCTCGCGTTCCACAACGGCACCACGTTCACGCTCGTCCCGGCGGCGAACCCGACCGTGCGCGGCGAGGTGTGGATGAACGGCACCGCGCAGACCAGCCTGACGGGTGTGATGGCGGCGTCGGCGGTGTACGGCAACGGGCGCGTGTTCTTCGTGGGCGACAGCTCGCCGATCGACGACGGCTCGGCGAACTCGGGCAACAGCAGCATTTACGACGGCTGGGGCGAGGCGGGCGCCACCGACAGCACGCTGCTGATGAACGCCACGCGCTGGGTGACGCGCCGCACGGTCACGGCCGACGTCACGGCGCCGGCCGTGAACCTGGCCTCGCCCGACGGTGGCGAGGACTGGAAGGCCGGCTCCGTGCACGCGATCACGTGGACGGCGACCGACGGCGTGGGCGTGACGGGCGTGGACCTGGCGTGGTCGGCCGACGGCGGCGCGACGTTCCCGAACGTGATCGCCACCGGGCTCGCGAACTCGGGCAGCTACTCGTGGACGGTGCCCGACGCGGTGGGCGCGACGCGCCGCGTGCGCGTGATCGCGCGCGACGCCGCGGGCAACGCCGGGCGCGATTCGAGCACGACGGCGTTCGCGATCTCGCGCTGGGCCGTGGCGGCCTCGGCCGGCGCGGGCGGGGCGATCTCGCCGAGCGGCGTCGTGACCGTGGCGCAGGGCGGCAGCGCGGCGTTCACGATCACGCCGGTCGCGGGCTGGGCGGTGGCCGACGTGCGCGTGGACGGCGTCGGCGTGGGAACGCCCACCACCTGGACGTTCGACGCGGTCGCCGCGAACCACACGATCGCCGCCACGTTCGCCGACGCGCAGGCGCCAGTGGTGCAGCTGCTCTCGCCGGTGGGCGGCGAGCAGTGGGAAGTGGGCAGCACGCACAGCGTGACCTGGAACGCGTCCGACAACGCCGGCGTGGACTCCCTGACGGTGGAGTGGTCGGCGAACGGCGTCGCCGGCCCGTGGGTGATGCTCGCGCACGGCGTCGCGAACAGCGGCACGTGGGCGTGGGTGCTGGGCGCCACGGCCACCGACAGCGCGCTCGTGCGCGTGACCGCGTTCGACGCCGCCGGCAACGCCGCGAACGCCTCGAGCGCCGCCGCGTTCCGCGTGGTGGATCCCAACGTCGGCGCGCCGACCGGCGGACCGGCCGTGCTCGCGCTGTCGCGTCCGGCGCCGAACCCCGCCCGCGGAGGGATCGCGCTGCGGTTCTCCCTGCCCGGGAGCGGCGAGGCTCGGCTCGAGGTGCTCGACGTGACGGGCCGCCGCGTGTGGATGCGCTCCGGCGACTTCGCCGCCGGCGAGCACACGCTGCGCTGGGACGGACGCGATGCTTCGGGCGCCGACGTGGGCGCCGGGCTGTTCTTCGTGCGGCTGGGCACGCCGTGGGGCTCGCGCGCCGAGCGGCTGGTGCGCGTGAAGTAGACGGCCGTCGAACCGGACCCTCCGCGAGGCCCGCGTCGCCACCCGACGCGGGCCTCGCGTGTGCGGACACACGTCGAGCCGGGCGTTCGTTCGCTTCGCCGGGAATCTCCCGAGCGAGAAGGGCCGCCGCCATTTTGCGAAGGCCTGTCGCGCGTCGTCTCCCGCACGGGGTATGAGAACCACGCCGCACCGGACCCGAGCGAGCCCGGGGCGGCTCCCACGTTCGTGGCGTCGGCGGATCGCGCAGCGCGCGTGATCCGGTGGCGTCCGTGCCCCCAGGAGACCCCCGTTGTCCGCTCGACGCCTCGCCGTCGCCGCCAGCGCGGCACTCGCGATCCTCGCTGCGTCCATCGTTCCCGTGCATGCCGCCCCGCGGCTCGCCCAGCCGCCGGACTTCTCGCTGCCGACCGCGGGCGGCAAGATCTCGCTCGAATCGCTTCGCGGGAAGGTCGTGCTCGTCGATTTCTGGGCCTCGTGGTGCGGGCCGTGTCGCGGATCGTTTCCGTGGATGGCCGACCTGAAGAAGCGCCATGCCGCCGAGGGGTTCGAGGTGGTGGCGATCAACCTCGACAAGGATCGCCCGCTGGCGGATGCCTTCCTGGCGAAATACCCGGCGGGGTTCACCGTGGCGTTCGATCCGTCCGGCGGGACCGCCGAGGCGTGGCACGTGGCCGTGATGCCGACGAGCTTCCTGGTGGCCCGCGACGGCCGTGTGATCGAGACGCACACCGGTTTCGACGCGAAGAAGGCCGCCGCCTTCGAGGCCCGCATCGTGGAGGCACTGCACCGATGAAGCTCGCGATCCGCCTGCTCGCCCTGGCGCTGCTGGCCGTGCTCGGCTCCGGCTGCGCGGCCATGTCGGTGAAGCCGTGGGACCGCGACCTGCTCTCGCGGCCCACGATGCGGTTCGACGGCCTCGCGCACGAGACCGCCGTCGACCAGCACATCTACTTCAGCAAGGAAGGCTCGCTCGGCGGGATGGGCGCGGGCGGCGGAGGTTGCGGATGCAACTGACGTCCGATCGCGCGCGCACCATCCGCGGACGCCTGGCCGCCGCGGCGGGCGTGCTGCTGGCCGCGGGCCTGCCGGCCGTCGCGCACGCCGAGGAGACGCCGGGCTGGCGCTTCGACGGCACCGCGTTGCTCTACGGCGAGCAGAGCCGCGCCACGATCGTGGAACCCACCGCGCGCATCACGCGCGTGATGGCGAACGGACAGTCGTTCTCGGCCGAGTTCGGGCTCGACGCGATGACCGGCGCCTCGCCGACCGGCGCGATGCCCACGGGCCGCGTGCAGACCACCACGAGCGCCAGCGGCCGGGTGAGCACGTCGCAGGCGAACACGCTGCCCACCGAGTCGTTCCAGGACCTGCGCGGCTCGCTCGACCTGGAGTGGGTGCGGCCGCTCGGCACGCTCGTGACCGTGACCACCGGTGGTCACTACTCGCGCGAGAAGGACTACCAGTCCTCCGGCGTCAGCGGGAAGGTGGCCGTGGAGCTGATGCACCGGCTCACCACGATCACGGTGGGCGGGGCCGTCAACCGGGACGAGGTGTTCCCGACCGGCGGCACGCGCGCGGGCCTGTCCGATCCGAACGTGTTCGTGTACCACGGCAGCAACGACAAGCGCGTGAACAGCGTGATGGTGGGCGTCTCGCGGGTGCTGACGCGTCGCTGGCTGGTCGGCGTGAACACCACGCGCACGTGGGAGAACGGCTACCTCACCGAGCCCTACAAGGTCGTGAGCCTCGTCGATCCGGCCACGGGCTACACCGACGGCGCGTTGAGCGAGAAGCGTCCGGGCACGCGCGCGCGCACGAGCGTGCTGGCCAGCAGCGCGTACCACCTGTCGCAGGACGTGCTGTACGCGTCGTACCGCTGGTACGGCGACGACTGGGGCGTGCATTCGCACACCATGGACCTGAAGCTGCGCCACGAGCTGGGCAACGACCAGTTCCTCCAGCCGCACGCACGCTTCTACACGCAGACCGCCGCGGACTTCTTCCGTTTCGGCCTGGTGAGCGGGCAGCCGGTGCCCGCGTTCGCGAGCAGCGACCAGCGGCTGGGGCCGCTGCGCAGCGCCACGGTGGGGGGCACGTACGGCTTCCACCTCGGGGACTACCCGGGCGAGTTCACCGTGCGCGCCGAGTACCTGGTGCAGTGGGGACTCGGGCATCCGTCGGAAGCCGTCGGCGTGCAGCGCCGCTTCGACCTGATGCCCCCCGAGAGCATCGGCTCGCTGCTCGTGGGCTACTCGGTTCCCTTCTAGCCTGACCTGTTCATGAACCGGGAGCAGAAGGTGACGGAACCGCGTGGATGGCACGGAGCTGGCGTCGTCCCCCCCGCAGTCGTGTCGGTGACACGTCGAGGTCGGGCCGCCGTCGGCGACGCCGCGAGCGGCGCGGGGCCGGCGCTTTCGGGGGGCACCCACCGCAAGGTGGGGCCTGGCTCATGAACCGTCCGGCCAGGTCCGGCCTCGTGTCCTCGTCGCCCGCGCCCGAGAGCCTGTCGCTTTCGCGCGCGGGCGATCACTTCGTGGGCCGCTTCACGGCCATGGCCAGCCCCTGCGAAGTGCTGGTGGACACCGACGACCACGCCGAGGCCTGGGACGCGCTGCACGCGGCGAGCGACGAGGCGCGCCGCATCGAGTTCAAGTTCAGCCGCTACCGGAAGGACAACGTCGTCCACCGCATCAACAGCGCCGACGGGGGCCCGGTGGCCGTGGACGACGAGACGCGCCTGCTGCTGGACTACGCGGCGGCCTGCCACGAGTCGTCGGACGGCCGGTTCGACATCACGTCGGGCGTGCTCCGACGCGTGTGGCGCTTCGACGGGCGCACGGCCGCGCCGTCGGCCGACGCCGTGACGGACGTGCTGCGTCACGTCGGCTGGTCGCGCGCGAGCTGGGCGGACGGCGTGCTGCAGATGCCGGCCGGCATGGAAATCGACCTCGGCGGACTCGGCAAGGAGTACGCCGTGGATCGCGCCGCGCTGCTGGCGATGCGGCGCACGAGCGCGGCCCTGCTCGTGAACTTCGGCGGCGACCTGCTGGCCACCGCGCCTCGGCGCGGCGAGCGGCCGTGGAGCGTGGGGGTGGATGACCCCGAGCGGACCGGCGAAGCGGCCGTGTACCGCGTGGATCTCTCCGCGGGCGCGCTCGCCACGAGCGGGGACGCGCGGCGCTGGGTGACGCACGACGGCCGGCGTCTCGGGCACATCCTGGATCCGCGCACCGGCTGGCCCGTGGAAGGCGCACCCCGCAGCGTGACCGTGCTGGCACGGACCTGCCTCGAAGCGGGCACGCTGTCGACGCTCGCCATGCTCGAAGGCGGCGGCGCGGAGGAGTTCCTGCGCGCGATGGGGGTGGAGCACCGCGTGGTGCGCTGACCGCGAAGCCGGCGAAGGGCCCGGCGCCGGCTTGACCCCCCCGGGCGTACCGCCCCGTGCTTGCAGGCACTTGCCCGTGTGACCTCATCCGGTCGCGGAGGGCCGGCCCGGCTGCTCGTCGGTCCGGGCGGCTCGGCGGGAGGTCATTGGTTTCAAGCACTTCAACCTCCGCGGCCGCGACCGAGACTAGGACGCGAACCCCCGCCCCGGCCACCCCGTCGGGGCATGGCGGGCGCCGCGTCCGCGGCGCCCGCGGGGCACGAGAGGATCGCGATGGACTGGTCGTTCCCGTCGGTGGACAACATCTCGAACGCCCTCCGGACCGGGCTGAACCAGCGCTCGTCGCTGGCGGCGGGCGCGAAGGCGCTCGGTGCGAAGCACATGCAGGACGGGGCCTACGCGCTGGCCGTCGCGGACTTCAAGCGCACGCTGGCGATGGACCCCACGAGCACCGACGCGTATCGCCTCATGGGCGCCTCGTATGCCGCGATGGACAAGACCGACGATGCCGTGCGCGCGTACCGGATGGGCCTGCAGGCCGACCCGACGTTCGTCGACATGCGCAACGATCTCGCGAAGCTGCTGATGAAGAACGAGCGCTACGCCGAGGCCGAGCTGGAGTTCAAGCGCATCGCCGAGACGAACCCGATGGAGAGCGGAGTCGTCGCGTCGATCGGCTACATCCAGCTGAACACCGACCGACCCGTCGAGGCGCTGCAGACGTTCGAACGCGCCGCGCGCCTCGCGCCGAAGGACGCCGCCGCGCACTACAGCGTGGGCGTGGCGCTGGCCACGCTCGGCCGCAACGACGAGGCGATCGCGCACTACGAGCACGCGCTCGAGTTGCGATCGGACTACGCGGTCGCGCGCGCGGACCTGGCGTCGGCGCTGCTGAGCGTGGGGCGCAAGGAAGAGGCGAAGGCGCAGGTCACCGAGCTGTACAGCATGAACACGCTCGAAAGCGTGACGCTGGCGAACCAGGTCGCGCACGACATCCTGAAGCCGAAGATCCAGTACCTCGACATCACCCGGTCGTCGTTCAACCCGCTGTCGGGCGTGGACACGCCGGTCGCCTCGCTCGACCCGGCGCTCGCCACGCCGGGGGCGATGGTCACGATGACCATGACGTTCGAGTTCAACCAGGACATGGACCTGGCGTCGGTGCAGAACGTGCTGAACTGGTCGATCACGCGCGCGCAGGGCGGGGAGGCCGGCAGCTACAACAACGGCGTCACGCTGGATCCGAGCCGCGACGTCACGATCGGGCCGATTCCCACGCGCGTCGTGTACGACCCCGTGAACCGGCGCGCGACCGTCCACTTCCGGGTCAGCCAGAACGCGCTCGGCAACGGCGTCATGGACCCGCGCCACTGGGTGTTCGGGTTCAGCGGCGTGGACGCCGAGGGCCGGTCCATGGACCCCGACGGCGACCAGTTCGACTGGTACGCCGCGCACTCGTTCTGACCGCTCGCGGGGCGCCCGGCGCTCCGGGGGATCGTGGCCGCCGGAGTTCCCCGCTCCGGCGGCCACGTCGCGTTCAGGCGCCGGGCCCGCCGCGCGCCGGGCGCGCCGCGAGCGAGGTCGCGGCGCCGGGAGCGAGCAGCTTCCGCTCGGCCTTCTGGCGCTCGAGCATCAGCACGCGCACGTCGGGGTCGACCACCAGCTTCTGCGGCGGGAACGCGCAGCGGATCACGACCGCTCCCTCCTGGCCGGCGGCCAGCGTGACGGCCGTTCGAGCGATCGACCACGCGTTGTCGGGGGTTCGCTTGTCCGGGAACCGTTCGCCGCGCGTGACGCCGATCTCGACTGGCGTCGTGCCGGTGCCGACGTTCCTGACGCGTGCCCGTACCTCCCAGCCGTCGCCCGCGCGCACGACGCGCGCTTCGGTGACCTGGTACTGCGGCACCACCTTGCCCAGGATCCACTGGCGCGTGTAGGCGTCGAACGCGGCGGTGTCGGGCGCGTGCTCGCGCAGCACCGCGAGGTAGTCCTCCACCATCGGGTGGTCGTCGGTGTCCCGGTAGCGCGCCAGGTAGTCGCGGTGCGCGGCCAGGCTCGCCTCGCGGCCCATCAGCCGCGACAGCATCCAGAACACCCAGCCGCCGCGGTCGTAGATGATCCGGTTGTCGCCGGGCAGGTTGCCGTCGACGCGGTTGAGCGGGCGCTCCGAGTCGCGCTGACGCGAGTTCGCGTAGCGGTCCTCGATCTGGCGACAGAACGCCATGCGCTGCTGCTCGCCCCGCACCTGCTCGGTCAGCAGGATCGTGGAGAAGTGCGCGAGGCCTTCCGACAGCACGTTGCCGCCCGGTCCTTCGCCCGGCATGGCCATGCCCGGCCACCACTGGTGCGCGGCCTCGTGCGCCGTGATCCAGAACGCCGCGTTCGCCTTGGGCTCGCTCTTCGTGAGGAAGCCGATGTTCTCGCTGAACGTGATGTTCGTGGGCGGGCCCTGCGCGTACGTGGCCAGCCCGGGGAACTCCGACAGCCGCAGCTCGCGCCACGGGTAGGGGGCGAACCACTCGCCGTACCAGCGCCGCGCGGCCGCGAGCGCGTCGAGCATCTCGTTCACGTTGTACGGGTGCCGCGCGTCGTAGTACACGGCGACGCCGTCCCGCCGCTTCACCTGCCAGTGGCCGAGCACCACGTTGAACGCCCGCACCGGCGCGTCGCTGCGCCATTCGGTGATGCGCCGGCCGTGCTCCACCTTCTCGCTCACCAGCGCACCGGTGGCGTTGTGCTGGTATGCCGCCGGGCCGGTGACGCGGATCCGCGTGTCGGCCCAGCCGTCGAACATCGGCATCAGCCCGGGCTGCTTCCGGCGCCACCAGTCCTCGGGGTACTCGCGCGGGTCGGATGCGTTGCGGTCCTTCTCCACGCCCACCGTGGACAGCCAGCCGATGTAGGGACCGAGCGCCACGTTGCTGAAGCCGGTGAGCACCGCGCCCGCAGGCAGCACGAACTCGGACTCGCCGCCGCCGTTGCGGCTGATGCCGCCGGGGAACCGGCCATGGAACGCGTAGCCGATCCGCACGCGGTCGCCGGGGGCGAGCGGGGTGCGCGGCGCGAACACGTACAGGTTCGAGCGGTTCTCGGGCTTCGCGGAGTCGCCGTCCATCGTCCAGCGCACGTCGCGCCAGAAGCGCCCGCCGGTGAGCGCCACGCGTCGCAGCGTGTCGTCGGTGCGATTGACGAGCGTGTACGTGCCGTGCGTGGACACGCGGTGTGCCGCCGGCTCCAGCGTCACGTCCACGTCGGCGGCCGCCAGGGACGGCTGTTTCGCGTCGCGCCACGTGGCCTCGTTGCGCTTCCAGTAGTCGCGCTGGGCCTTGCGCTCCACCTCGCCGCCGCGGCCGTCGTGCACCAGGTAGACGAGCGCCACGAACAGCGCGAGCGGCGCCAGCGCGAACGGCGCGAGGCCGGCGGCGCCACGCGCGAGCGGGCCCGGCGACAGGTTCTGCACGAACCGCGTGGCGTCGCCTTCGCGGCGCACGAACACGCGCACCGTGACCGCCACGAAGAACGCGGCCAGCCCCAGCGCGAGCAGGCGATTCAGCACCAGGGCCAGCCGATCGAGCTCGAGCACGCTGAGGTCGCTCCACACCACGGAGCTCCACAGGTCCCAGTTGAACGCCCACGTCATCTTGCCGCGCATCTGGAAGAAGCCCGTCACCGCCATGGCGCCGAGCCCGAGCGTGTACGCGCCCACGCGGTTGCCCGTCACGGCGAAGCTCGCGCACACGAACGCCGTCCACAGCAGGAACGTGGGCGCCAGCAGCAATCCCCACACCAGTGCGAACGGGCCGACGTGGAACGGCACCTGGTGCTGCACGGCGAGCACGATCGCGCAGCCGAGCAGCGTGGTCGCGACCACCGCCACGCCGAGGAAGGCGTTCGCGAGGCACTTGCCGAGCAGCAGCGACACCGTGCGCAGTGGCGTGGCGTAGTGGATCGCCGCGAGGCCGGTGCTCTTCTCGCGCTGCAGCGATTCGGCCGTGTAGAACAGGATCAGCATGCACACGAGCAGCGTGAGCGTGTTCATCTGCTTGACCGCGAGGATGCCCGGCGTGTTCAGGAGCGGCGTGTCGAACGCGCCCACGTCCACCACGGAGCCGAACACCTGCAGCAGGATCATGGGCACGAACAGGTAGAGCCCCGGGTGCTTCCACAGCTCCTGCCACTCGATGCGCGCCACCTCGAGCGCGCCGCGCCACAGGCCGGGGGTGCCGGAGCGCATGGCGAGCGCCGACAGCGGCGCGGGCTCGTGGCGCGCGGGCGCCGGCGGGGCCGCGACCGCGCGCGAGCGTCCGGGGCCCGCCGCGCCGCGCAGCGTGGCCGCGAACCGACGCTCCATGATCGCCACCGACGCCAGGCCCAGCGCCACGCACAGCAGGCGTTGCGCGATCACGAGCGCGTCGAGCCCCACGGGCTGGCGGTTGTAGAAGTCCACGCCCTTGTCCACGTTGAGCCACGTCTCGTTCATCCAGCGCAAGCCGGTCAGGTCCACGAACTGCAGCAGCTGGTTCACGGCGGGCGACAGCCACGCCGGCGACCAGTTCCACAGGAAGAACGCGCCGAACAGCACGGTCACGAGCGGCAGCGCGAACACCAGCACCGGCTTGCGCGTGAGGCCGCCCACGGCGAACGACACGCCCGTGAGGCACGCGAGCGCCGGCAGCGCGAAGATCAGCGCCGGGCGCAGGTAGTTCGCGATCACGAGCGGTCCGAACGAGTCGCGGTTCGCGCCGTGCGGCGCCACGTGGTTGAACAGCATCATCAGCAGCACGTGCAGGCCCAGCACGCCGGCGAAGCTGGCCAGCTGCGCGAGGAACTTGCCCCACACGTACTCGCGCGCGGTCAGGCGGGTGGCGTGCAGCAGCTCGCCCACCTTCAGCTCGCCGTCCCGGATCAGCGACATGCCGGCGCCCACCGAGACGAAGAACGAGTAGAGGATGCCCACGAGCATGATCAGCAGCTGGGCGATCGCGAACTCCGACGTGATCCACGCCTTCGTGCCGCCGACACGCGCGTCGCCGGAACGGATCGACGCCTCGCCCGTCGACAGCATCCACGCGAAGAACGCCAGGATCAGGACCAGCACCCAGAACAGCGGGCGCCGCAGGTTGTGCGTGAACTCCTGGCGGAACACCTCGAACGTGCGCGCCGCGCTGCGCGAGCCGTCCGGCACGCGCGGCGTGGCGTCGAGCAGGGCCTGCGTCTCGAGTTCGGCCGGCATCGTGCGACGCACGTCGCTCACGGCCGGGCTCCCGCCGGCGCGACGCCGTCGTGCGCCGCGGGTGCGCCGTTCCGCGCCGGCGCGTCCGCCGCGGGGAGCTCGAGCGCCGTGCGCATGAGCACCAGGTAGGCGTCCTCGAGCGTGGGCGTGACGGGTTCGAAGCCCTCGGGGGCGCGGCCGTCGGCGTCGTACACGCGCACGCGGTGGCGGCCCTCCACGAGCACCGCCTGCGTCACGTGGCGTTCCGCCCGCAGCGCCGGCAGGTCGCCGGGGCGCACGGTGCCTTCCCAGATCGCGCCGTGCAGCGCGGCGCGCGCGGTGCGCGGCGTGGTGCGCGCCACCAGCTGGCCGCCGCGGATCACGGCGAACTGCGGGCACAGCACCGCGACGTCCTCCACGATGTGCGTGGACAGCAGCACGATGCGGCTCTCGGCGAGTTCGGCGAGCAGGTGGTAGAAGCGCAGGCGCTCCTCGGGGTCGAGCCCGGCGGTCGGCTCGTCCACGATCACGAGCCGCGGATCGCCGGCGATCGCCTGCGCGATGCCGAGGCGCTGGCGCATGCCGCCCGAGTACGACTTGACCGGGCGCTTCGCGGCGAACGTCAGGTTCACGCGCTCCAGCAGCTCGCCCGCGAGCGCCTTGAGCCCGCCCGGGGCGCTCACGTCCTTCAGGCGCAGCAGGTGCATCAGCATCTGCTCGCCCGACAGGTGCGGGTAGAAGCCGAACTCCTGCGGGAGGTAGCCGAGGCGAGATCGCACGCGCTCGGGGCGCCCGAGGATGTCCTGTCCGTCGAGCAGCACGCTGCCGGACGTCGGCTCGAGCAGCCCCGCGAGGATCTTCATGAACGTGGACTTGCCCGCGCCGTTCGGCCCGAGCAGGCCGAACATGCCCACGGGCACGTCGAGGTCGACGCCCTTCAACGCGGTGACCGGGCCGGGGTAGACCTTCACGAGGCTGCGGATCTCGAGCATGCGGCGAATCCTCCGCGGTGGGTCGCCGGGCGACCGTCGGGGCAGGGAGGGAGCGAGCGGCGGGAGCGGGGAGCGGTGGAGTGTGCGCCGTCTACGCCGCGGCCCGTGCGCGGGTTTCCGGGAAGGCACCGGCGCCGCGGAGCGCGCGACGGGTGAGGCGAACGGTGGGTGGCGCGTGCGCCTGCGGGACCCGTCCGCGCTCTCACGTCGGGGCGCGTGCGCACGCACGCGGTCGGCCGGACCAGGGCCCTGCTTGTTCGGTCGGGCGAGGCGCTGCTATCTTCTCCGCCCCGCAACGGGTGGGGCGGCATAGCCAAGTGGTAAGGCGAGCGCCTGCAAAGCGCTTATTCCCCGGTTCGAATCCGGGTGCCGCCTCCAGCCCCTTCCCTCGGCCCGTGATCGCGGCCGCCCGGTCGCGCCCGCCCCGACCGCCCAGAGCGCTGCCGCGCCCCGACTTGCGCGCGTGACTTCAAGCCAGCCGGTGCCTCGCCAGTGCCGCCTCGTGCACCGTCCCGCCCATCGACAGGTACAGGGTGCCGTCGCTGACCGTGAGCTCGAAGGCGTTCCGGCGCCCGAGCGCGCCGACCACCGTGGCGACGAGCCCGCGGTCGAGCGCGAACAGCTCCAGGTCCTCCGCGCGATGGATGCGCGTGCCCGCGAGCGAGTCCCACCAGCGACGT
The DNA here is from genome assembly GCA_044223135.1 of Candidatus Eiseniibacteriota bacterium. GTDB lineage: Bacteria > Eisenbacteria > RBG-16-71-46 > RBG-16-71-46 > RBG-16-71-46 > JBGAMH01. The sequence continues at coordinate 16,800 of JBGAMH010000017.1, forward strand.
GCGTCCTGGTGCGTGTACACCGCCACGCGCGGCGCCGCCTTGCTCGCGCGGTGCAGTCGCGCCGCGTCCGGCGTCCCGATGTCGATCCACGCCCGCAGCGCCCCGGTGAGGTCGCGCTCCTCGATCGCCGGCTGGTCGGGGTCGGCGAGCCCCTTCGTGAACGCGAGCCCCTCGCGGCACTCGAGCGCGTACGCGAGCACGCGTGCGCACAGGTACTCCTCGCTCTCGGACGGATGACGCGCCACGCGCAGGTCGAGCGCTTCGTACACGCCGCGGTCCACGTGGGAGAGCTGCACGGCGAACTGGTGGATCACGGCGCCCAGGGCCAGGGGACACACTCCTCGCGGGGGTTCGGTGAACGGGGCGCGCATGGTAGCGTGGCGCGCCCTCGCCCCCCAGTGGGGCCTCTCCGCCGCAGACCCTCCGGGACTCCCGAACGATGCCCCTGCTCAGCCTGAACGGCGTGTCGCTCACGTTCGCCGGTCCGCCGCTCCTCGACCACGTGGACCTGCAGATCGAGGACGGCGAGCGGCTCGGCCTGCTCGGGCGGAACGGCGCCGGCAAGTCCACGCTGCTGCGCGTGCTCGAGGGCACGCTCGCGCCCGACGCCGGCGACGTGGTGCGCCAGCCGCGCCTGCGCGTGGCCGGGCTCCAGCAGGACGTGCCCGTGGACCTGGCCGGGCGCGTGGGCGCATACCTGCACCACGCCTGCGGCGTCACGAGCAGCGACCGCGCGTGGGAGATCGAAACGCGCATCGACCAGGCCGCCCGTGACTTGAAGCTCGACCTGGACGCGCCCGTGGAGTCGCTGTCCGCGGGCTCCAAGCGGCGCGTGCTGCTGGCGGCGGCGCTCGTGCGCGATCCCGACCTGCTGCTGCTGGACGAGCCCACGAACCACCTCGACGTCGAGGCGATCGAGCACCTGGAGGACTCGCTGCTCGACCGCCGCGGCGCGCTCGTGTTCGTGACGCACGACCGCGGGTTCCTGCGCCGCGTGGCCACGCGCATCCTCGACCTGGACCGCGGCGCGCTGCGCAGCTACCGCACGTCGTACGACGCTTACGTGGAGCAGCGCGACGACGAGCGGCGCGTGGAAGCGGAGCAGGCGCGGGCGTTCGACAAGAAGCTGGCGCAGGAGGAGGCCTGGCTGCGCCGTGGCATCAAGGCGCGGCGCACGCGCAACGAAGGCCGGGTGCGGGCGCTGGAGGCGCTGCGGCTGGAGCGGCGGGCGCGCCGCGACGAAACCGGGCGCGTGAAGGGCCAGTTGCAGGAGGGCGAGCGCTCGGGCCGCATGGTGATGCGCGTGGAAGGCCTCGGCTGGTCGTGGGGCGAGCAGCGCATCGTGGACGGGCTCACCACCACGATCCTGCGCGGCGACCGCATCGGCGTGCTGGGACCGAACGGCTGCGGCAAGACCACGCTGCTCGCGCTGCTGCTGGGCCAGCTCGCGCCGCAGCAGGGCACGGTCACGCACGGCACGCGGCTGGACGTGGCGTCGTTCGAGCAGCTGCACGAATCGCTCGACGAGTCGAAGAGCGTCGCGGACAACGTGGGCGACGGCCGGGAGACCATCACGGTCGGCGGCGTCGACCGCCACGTGGTGGGCTATCTCCAGGATTTCCTGTTCACGCCGGAGCAGATCCAGGGCCCGGTGCACCGGCTGTCGGGCGGCGAACGCAAGCGGCTGCAGCTGGCCCGCGTGATGTCGCGACCGTGCAACCTGCTGGTGCTGGACGAGCCCACGAACGACCTCGACCTGGAGACGCTCGACCTGCTCGAGGAAATGCTCGCGGAGTTCACGGGCACGCTGCTGGTGGTCTCGCACGACCGCGCGTTCCTCGACAACGTGGTCACCTCGACGCTCGCGTTCGAGGGGAACGGCACGTGGCGCGAGTACGTGGGCGGCTACCAGGACTGGCTCCGCCAGCGCCCGGCGCCGGCCGGGGCGGTGCCGCTACGCGCCGCGCGGCCGCGCGCGGAGCGCGGAGCCGCCGCGCCCGGCCCCGGTGCGAAGCCGCGCAAGCTGGGCTTCAAGGAGCAGCGCGAGCTGGCCGAACTGCCGGCGCGCATCGAGGTGCTGGAAGGCGAGCGGCACGCGCTGTTCGAACAGCTCGCCTCGCCGGATCTCTACACGCGTCGCGGCGACGAGGTGGCGGCCGCGCGCGACCGGCTGGCTGCCGTCGAGGACGAGATCCAGCGCGCGTGGGCGCGCTGGCTGGAACTGGAGGCGATGACCGTCGGCGACGCCTGAGCCGCGCTGCCGGGCGCCGGACTCAGAAGTTCGGAAGCGGCTTGCGCACCCAGGTCTCGCCGACGCGCCGCAGCTCTTCGGCCAGCATCGGGTGCGAACACGGCAGGGTGCGCGCGGTGGTTTCCAGCTTTTTGTTCGCCTGGCCCAGCAGCCCGAGCACGACGTGGACGGCGATCACCATCGCGAGGCCCGCGAGGCCGCGCCCCCAGACCACGCCGATCCCGGCGAGCAGCCCGGCCGTGCCCAGCACGAGGTAGGCGAGCGCGCCGTACATGTTGCGCCGCGCGAGGGCCTTGAACTCCTCGAACGCGGTCGAGTTGTCGATGGCCGCGTGCCGGGAGAGGAAGCGGCGCAGGTCCGCGTGCGCCCACAGCGAGAGCGCGAGCAGGGCGGCGGAGGCGCCCAGGAAGATCGCGAGCATCGGGACTCCGAGGAGAGCGTCCGGGGCCCCCGGCTCGACCGGCCGGGGCCCGCGACCGCGGGATCACGCGGAAGGTGTCGGCCGTTCCCGACCCCGGGTCGAGGCGCATTCCGGGCGCGGTTCGCCGCGCTCGGCGCGCGCCGCCCCGGACTCGTCGCCGGAAGCTGGAGGCGGGCGGCGGTCGCGGGCGAAGCTGGCGGCCCGCCCGTCCACGTCCCGTATCCGGAGGTCCGCATGCTGCGCCGTCTCGCCGCCCTGACCGCTCTGCTCCTCTCGTTCGCCTGCACGGCCACTGTGTTCGCGGCCGCGCCCGGCGCCGCTCCGGACGGCCGCGCCGCGCTCGATCGCCTGAAGCGCCTGGAGGGCGCGTGGACCGGCAAGGCGAACGCGGGCGGGGACCCCAGCGACGTGAAGGTGAGCTACCGGATCACGGCGGGCGGGAACGCCGTCACCGAGACGCTGTTCGAGGGCACGTCGCACGAGATGGTGACCGTGTACTACCTGCAGGACGGGGCGCTCGCGCTGACGCACTACTGCGCCTCGGGGCGCCACCCGCGCATGAAGTGGAGCCGGGCATCGAGCGCCGACGAATGGGTGTTCGATTTCGACGGGCCGGCGAACGGTTTCGACCCGGCGAAGGACTTCCACATGCACGATGCCCACGTGTGGTTCGACGGCGACGATCACGTGCGCAGCGCATGGCGGTCGATGGACCAGGGCAAGCCCTCGCACGTGGCCGCGTTCGACCTGCGGCGCGTGAAGTAGCGCCACCGCGTCCCGGCAGGCGAAGGGCCGCGCGCCCACCGGAGCGCGGCCCTCGACTTCACCGCCGGCGCGTCAGAACGCCAGCACCTGCGCCTGCACCACGTACTGCATCCCGTCGCTGGCCCGGTCGCGCGTGAGCTGCGTGGCCATGGCCTTGACGTTGAACTTGTGCCCGTTGTCCCACCACGCGAGCCCGCCGCCGAGCCGCGTTTCGTCCGCCCGCGACGCCACGTCGAAATCGCGCGAGGTGTACTGCACGAACGGCGACACCTTGAGCTGGTGCAGGTAGTACCCGCCCTCCACCAGGATCACGTCCTGCCGCGGCAGCGACGGGAACATGTCGCCGCCGTCGTAGCGCGTGAAATCGGCCTGCAGCGTGAGTCCGTCGCCGCCGGGCACCGGCTGGTCCACGAACACGTCGGCGCTCCAGGTGGTGTAGTCGCGCTGCATGTCGCCACCCGCGCCGATCGACCACAGGCGGCGCTTGCCGAGCGTCGTGCCGGTGTAGAACAGGCCCGTGTCCGACTCGAACGGGTAGTACGCCACGCGGAACGCGCCGCGGAACGGGGCCTGCGAGTCGGTGCCGCGGTTGCCCTGGAACAGGCCGGCGCGGTACTCGAAGTGCCGATCCGCCAGGTAGCCGCGGGCGAGCACGCCGTAATCCCGCCCGACCTTCGACTTCGTGGTGTCGGACTGCAGGAAGCTGTACGCACCGTAGTCCACGGGCAGCAGCGAAGCGGCCGACTGCAGGCCGTTGTGCGAGGCGGGCACCAGCAGCATGCCGGCGTCCACCTTGAACTCCGAGCGCACGGTGTACGTGAGCACGAGGTCCTGCAGCAGCATCGTGTTGTCCACCTTGTTGCCGGTGGACGCGCCCTTGCCGAGGTTCGGAATGTCGGTCTCGGCGAACACGGCGAGCTTGTCGTTCAGCTTGCCGCCCACCATGAACCGGACGCGGCGCGCGAACACGTTCTGCGCCCACGCGTTCGTGCCCACGGCCTTCAGTTCCTCGGCCTGCAGCTGCGCCAGGAACCCCAGCGTGATCTTGGAGGTACCGTCGGCGTTCGAGGCCTGCCACTGCGCGCTCGCGGGCGCGGCCCAGCACGCGACGCACGCGGCCACCATGGCCGCGGCGATCATGCCCTTGCGGATCATCACGTCTCCCTTCGTCACTCGGCGCCGATGCCGAGATAGGTCCGCAGCTTCTCGTCCTCGAACATCTCCGACGCGCGCCGTTCGGGCGCGGCGATCGACACGAGCCAGCCCACCAGGAACGCGGCGGTCATGGACACCAGCGCCGGGTTCTTCAGTGCGAAGATCGCCTTCTCGTGCTTGAGCACGTCCACCCACACGGCCGGGCCCAGGATGATCAGCCCCACCGCGAGCACGGCGCCCACGAGGATGCTGCTCACGGCGCCGGCCGTGGTGAAGCCCTTCCAGACGATGCTCATGAGCAGCGACGGGAAGTTGGCGCTGCAGGCGACGGCGAACGCGAGGCCGACCATGTACGCGACGTTCTGCTCCTTGAACACGATGCCGAGCATCACCGCGATCAGGCCGAACACGATCGTCGCCGTGCGCGCGACCGCCACCTGCTGCTGCTCCGTGGCGTCGCCCTTCTTGATCACGCTCACGTAGATGTCGTGCGACAGGGCCGACGCGCCGGCCAGCGTGAGCCCGGCCACCACGGCGAGGATCGTGGCGAACGCCACGGCCGCGATGAAGCCGAGGAACGCGGTGCCACCGAGGTGCTCGGCGAGCAGTGGCGCGGCCATGTTGCCGCCCTTGTCGAACGACGTGATCAGCTCGCGGCCGAGCCCGCCCTCGGTGAGGCCGGGCAGCAGCGCCGCGGCGCCGAAGCCGACGATCGGGATGATGATGTAGAAGTAGCCGATGAACCCGGTGGCCACGAGCACCGATTTCCGCGCCTCGCGCGCGTCGGGCACGGTGTAGAAGCGCATCAGGATGTGCGGCAGGCCGAGCACGCCGAACATCAGCGCCAGCCCCAGCGAGATCGCGTCGAGCGGCTTGGACACGAGCCCGCCCGGCTCGAGCGCGCTCTGGCCGTACTTCGCCGCCACGGCGCCGTAGAGCTCGCCCGGGCTGAAGTGGAAGTGCGACAGCACCATGACCGTGAGCACGGTGACGCCGAACAGCAGCAGCACCGCCTTGATGATCTGCACCCACGTCGTGGCGATCATGCCGCCGAACAGCACGTAGGCCAGCATCACCACGCCCACGATGACCACGGCCACCTCGAACGACAGTCCGAACATGAGCCGGATCAGGTTGCCGGCGCCCACCATCTGCGCGGTCGTGTACACGAGCACCGTCAGGATGCCGCCGATCGCGGCGGCGATGCGGACCGGCGTCTGCTGCAGCCGGAACGCGACCACGTCCGCGAACGTGTACTTGCCGAGGTTCCGCAGCGGCTCGGCGACCAGGAACATCAGCGCCGGCCAGCCCACGAGCCACCCGGTGGCGTAGATCATGCCGTCGTAGCCCTTGGTGGCCACCAGCCCGGCGATGCCCAGGAACGACGCCGCGCTCATGTAGTCGCCGGCCAGTGCGAGCCCGTTCTGGAACCCGCTCACGCTGCGCCCGGCCGCGTAGTACTCCTTCGCCGATCGCGTGCGCTGCGCGGCCCACCAGGTGATGATCAGCGTCAGCACCACGATGATGAAGAAGAACAGGATGCTGATCATCGTGGGCTTGCCGAGCGAGGTCTGGACGGCCGTGGCCGCGGCGGCCGCCGCGGGAGCGGCGGCGTTCTGCAGGACGAATGTCATCTCGAATCCTCCTGCCGGCTCAGGGCCGGGCCTGGTCGCGCAGCTTGCGGACCTGGTCGTCGTGACGGGTGTTCGCCCAGGCCACGTAGATCGCGGTGAGCACCCAGGCGAGCACGATCACGCCGATGCCCACGGGGATGCCGAGCGTGGTGACGACGCCCACCTTCGAGGCGAGGAACGGCTTGTCGTACGCGATCAGCAGGATGTAGCCGTAGTACAGGACGAACAGCGCCAGCGTGAGCACGATGGACACGGTCCATTTGCTGCGGACGAGTGCCTTGAACTCCGGGGACTGCAGCACCGGATGTGTCTTCTGTGGCACGGGATCCTCCTTCGCGGCCAGCGGGGCGAGCCCCGCGTCAGAGCAGGTCCTTCAGTGTCCGGGCCGACAGGCGCGCGCGAAGCACCAGGAACAGCTCGGCGGTGGCGAGCGCGTCGGTCAACGCGTCGTGGTTGGGGTACGGAGGCAGCCCGAGATCCTCCCGTGCTTCGGGCAGTGCCGTTCGGGGTGGCGTCGGATGGGGAGTGAGTTGATGACGTCGGCGCTCGAGCTTCTCCAGCAGCCGCACCGTGTCGACCACGCGCGGTTCCGGCCACGGCAGGCCGTGCGCGGCGTAGGCCGCGCGCAGGAAGCCCAGGTCGAGCGGAGCGAAGTGCGCGAGCATCACGCCCTCGCGCAGCCGGGTGTCCACCTCGGGCAGCACCGCGGACATCGGGGGCGCGTGTTCGAGCTCGGCGGGAACGATGTGGTGCGCGCGGATCCCGTCCGCGGGGACGGCCGCCAGCTCGGGCGGGTGCACGAGCGAGGTCCATCGCTCGCCCCAGCGGATCGCGCCCTCGCGCACGGGCACCATGCCGACCGACAGGATCACGTCGCGGCGTGGCTCGAGCCCGGACGTCTCCAGGTCGAGTGCCCAGTAGGGGAGCGAGTCCCAGGCCGGCGAGGGTCGCGAGAAGAACACGGTCAGCCCAGCCGATCCGTGGCGAAGCGCAGGCGCATCGCGGCCTGCATCTCGCGCACCGCCGGGGAAGACGTCCTTCAGCTGCGCGCGCTCGAGGGGGGTCAGCGCCTCGAGCCGTGCCGTGTTGCCCACCGCGCGCCCGGCGCGCGTGGACTGCAGCTGGTCGCGCAGTCGCAGGCGGAGCAGGAACCGGAACGCCTCGGCGAGCGTGGCCGCGCCTTCGCGGCTGAGCGTGCCGGCCGCGCCGGCGGCGTCCAGTCGTTCGATCGTGGACCGCGCGTCGGCGCCCGCTTCCAGGGCCGCCACGCGCGCGAGCCCCACGATCGGCAGCAGCCCGCCCTTCTTCAGGTCGACGCCGCCCTCGCGCTCGCGGATCTGGCGGAACGGCGACAGCGGCGGCTCGAACACGAGCGCCGTCTTCGCCAGGTGGGCGAGGAACGTCTTCCGGTCCGCCGCCTCGTGCAGCACCGCCTGCAGTGGCGCCAGGTCGAGCGAGCCGTGCACCGCGCGGAAGTCGAACAGCGACGAGGCGTCGAGCAGCGCCTGCGGATCGGGCGTGCGGATCCAGCCGCGGAACACGTCCAGCCACCGCGACATCGGGTGGCACCAGTGCGTGGCCATGAAGTCGCCGGGGCACGGCGGGAAGCGCGCCTCGAGCAGGCCGTTCACGACGCGCCCGGCGAGCGCGCGGTACCAGCCCGCGTCCGCGGCCGCGCCGTCGGCGTGCACGATCGCGTTGTCCTGGTCGGTGAGCAGCGTCTGCTCCATGCGGCCCTCCGAGCCGAACACGATCCACGCGTACGGCGCCGGGGGCGGGCCCAGCTCGGCCTCGGCCGCGCGCAGGAGCGACGACACGAGCGCGTCGTTCAGCCGCGACACGACGCGCCCGATCTGCACCGCCTCGAGCCCGGCCGCGAACAGCGACTCCACCACGTGGGCGATCTCGGCGCCGTAGCCGGGCAGGTCGCGCCGGCCCTCGTCGGACGACAGCCGCTTGAGCAGCGCGATCGGGCTGCGCACCTGCGCGCGCAGCAGGTCGGTGTCGGTGAGCACCCCGGTGACGCGCCCGGCGGTCGCGAGCGGCACGTGATGCACCCGGCGCTCCAGCATCAGCAGGAGCACCTCGAACAGCGAGGCGCCGGCGTCGAGCGTGACCAGCGGCCGCGTCATCACGTCGACCACCGGCGTGTCGGGGCCGCGGCCTTCGGCGAGCACGCGGCCGCGCAGGTCGCGGTCGGTCAGGATGCCCATCGGTTCGCCGCGCACGAGCACGGAGCTGACGCCGGCCTGCCGCATCACGCGCGCGGCGTCGCCCACGGTGGCGTCGGCCGCGATGCACACGGGCTCGCGCGACACCAGGTCGCGCGCCGGCTGCGCCAGGTCCACGCCCATCGGCAGCGATTCCACCGACGCCGCGCGGCGCAGCCGGTCGGAGAGGTCGGCGAGGAAGAACTCCGAGAACGCCGGCACCTGCATGAGCCGGTCGAACACCTCCGCGGAGAGGCGGTAGGCGAGCAGGTCCTCGGCCGCCGTCACGTCCACGTGCGGGTGCGTGCGGCCGATCAGGGACGGGAAGCCGAACGCGTCCCCCTCCTCGAGCACCTGCACCGTCTGGCCGTCGCGCTCCAGCCGCACGGAGCCCTTGCGCACGATCCACAGGTGCGTCGCGCGCGCGCCACCGCGCTGCAGCACGCGCTCGCCGCGGGGCACGAACGCCACCTCGAGCCCGTCCTCGGCGATCCGGAACTGCTCCGGCCGCAGCAGGTCGAACGGGGGATGGCTGCGGAGGAACTCGGCTGGCTCCAAGACTTGGCCCTCGCGTGCGCCCGCGCGTCGGAGGGGTCGACACCCGGGTGCGGCAACGCTAGGGCCGTTCCCCCGCCGGAATCCATGCTCCCAAGGTGGTAGGCGGGCCCCCGGGTCACTATGCTGCCGCCCGGCCACCCGGCCGACCCCTTCCCCCTTCCGGAGGCGCCATGCCTGCCGCTCCCACGTCGCCCGACACGCAGCTTCGGCTGGCGGTCTTCATCGACTTCGAGAACATCGCCCTGGGCCTGCGCGGCAAGGAGGACCGTTTCGAGATTCGCCGCGTGCTCGACCGGCTGCTCGAGAAGGGCCGCGTGATCGTGAAGGTGGCCTACGCCGACTGGAACCGCTTCCGCGAGCACACGCAGGCGCTGCACGAGAACGGCATCGAGATGATCGAGATCCCGCGTCGCTCGCAGACGGGCAAGAACTCCGCGGACATCCGGCTGGTCGTGGACGCGATGGACCTCTCGTGGAGCAAGGAGCACATCGACACGTTCGTGGTGGTGTCGGGCGACAGCGACTTCTCGCCGCTCGTCTCCAAGCTCAAGGAGAACGGCAAGCGCGTGATCGGGCTCGGCATGCGTGCCAGCACGTCGCCGCTCCTGGCGAACGGCTGCGACGAGTTCATCTACTACGAGGACCTGGAGACCGAGTCGGAGTCGGAGCCCGAGGCGCCCGAAACGCCCGGCGCCGCCGCGAGGCCCGCGCGGGGGCGCAGCGACTCGTTCCGGCTGCTGGCCGACACGGTGCGTGCGCTGCAGCGCGAAGGCTTCGAGCAGCCGCAGGCATCGCTCGTGAAGGACACCATGAAGCGCAAGCGGCCCGCGTTCAGCGAGGGCGCGCTCGGCCACGCGAGCTTCGGCGAACTGCTGCAGGCGGCGCAGGAAGCGGGCGTGGTGACGCTGCGCAAGGACGACCGCAGCGGCACGTGGGTGGTGACGGGCGTGGCGAGCGAGGCCGGCGGCGGCGACGGCCCCGCGGCTGAGCGGCGGCGCGACGCTCACGCGTCGCGCGCCACCTTCGCGATCTCGCCGCGGCCGCGCCGCGAGCCAGGCGGTCTGCACGGCGTTGCCCGCGGTGAGGCCCGCGGCGGCGAATACGCGCCGGGCGCGCCGCGGCGATGCCGGCGCCGAGCACGGCGACGGTCGCCGCGAGCAGCGCGACCACCGACTCGGTCACGCCCCGCGTGCGGCGCGAATGCACGATCGCACCCTGCCAGTAACTCTGTGCCACGCTCAGCGCCGGCAGCGGCACCATGATCCACAGCGCACCCGCGGCGAGCTTCGCCAGTTCCGGCGGCAGCGCCGACACGCGCCCGAACCACAGGGCGCCGAGCGGCGTGGCCGCCGCCAGCAGCAGCACGCCCGAAGCGGCGAGCGCGAGCACGCGGGCGAAACGCCGCAGCGCGGGAATCGGGCGCGGCTGGTCGAGCTGCGAGACCATCACCTCGTTGAACGCGAAGCCGAGGCTGCGCAGCGTGAACGTGGCGCCGGACAGCGCCGGCCACAGCGCGAGGCTCTCCAGCGCCATCGGCATGCGGCTCATGCCGGCGGCCGACAGCGGCATCGCGAGGAAGTTGATGAGCGGCGTCGCCGACAACGGCAGGTAGAACGCGAGGAACGCCTTCAGCGTGAGCGGCGCGCCGGCCGGTTCGGCGGGCAGTTCCCGTGCGAGCACGGGCCGTACGGCCCAGCCGGCGTACAGCGCCTCGGCCACCACGCCGCCCGCGACGGCGGCCGTGCCCACCACGATGCCCGGCAGCCCGCCGTGCAGCGCGCCGGCCGCCAGGACCAGGGCGTTCGTGCTCAGCCGCACCGCGGTGCCCACGGTGACCGCGCGGGCGCGGCCGTGGCGGATCAGCACGCCCTGCTGCGTGCGCCGCCACGCGATGCTCAGCGTCCACGGCAGCATGATCCGCAGGCCGATGCGCGCGGGCTCGCGTGTCTCGGGCGGCACGCCCAGCAGCCCGCCGGCCACCACGTCGAACAACGGCGTGAACGCCACGAGCGCGTGCAGGGCGGTCAACGAACCCGCCGCGATGAACATGAATCGTCGCACCAGCGCGTACGCATGCCGGTCGCGCACGACGGCGGTGCTCGCGGCCAGCAGCATGATGATCGGCGACTCGATCAGCAGCGCGCACGGGAACACCACGCCGCCGTACGCGGCCAGGCTGACGGTGGACTCGGGCAGGCGGGCCATCACGGCGCTCACGAGCGGCAGTTCGAGCCCCATGAGCAGCCAGCTGCCGGCGAGCGGCAGCCACGTGGACACGACGGCGCGCGTCGGGAGCGAGGCGGCGGCGGGACGGGGCGGGGAAGTCACCGCCGCAAGGTAGGGGAACGCGGCCGCCTTCGCATCCGGGGGCGCCGGCGGGCGGCCGGGCGCGCTCGCGCGGGGCCGGGCCGGCATTTGCGCGAGAACCACCGTTCAGCAATCGCTCAAGCTCGCCGGCGAAGGGGCCGAAACCCCGGGCAGCCTTCGGTCGACCGCCGCATGAAGCAGGGTCGCTCCATGCGCAGACTTCGACCCCTCGCGAGGACTCATGAACGACAGTGGATTCTTCCAGCGCGCGGGTGCTCCGGCTTCCGCTTCGGCGCCTGTGATCGGGCTCCGCGAAGTGCTCGAGATGGCGCCCGACCTCGTGTTCTGCTGTGACGCCACGGGTCGCTTCGCGTGGGCCAGTCCCGCGTTCGAACACTTCACGGGGCACCGAGGCAGCGACCTCGTGGGAACGCCGGCGTTGCGGCTCGTGACGCCGGAGCAGCGCGCGCACGTCGCACGCTTCTTCCTGCGCCAGTCCCGGCGCGGTACGGCGATCGCGCAGCGCACGCTCACGCTGATGCGCGCGGACGGCGGCGGTGTGACGCTGGACCTGCGCATGCGCCTGTACGACCGCATGGACGGCGATCGCTTCCTCGTCGGCATCGCGCGCGAGGTGGCCGAGCCCGTGGCCGCCACGCCGCCGGCGTCGCTCGGACTCGGCGACCACCACTTCATGCTCGAGCCGCCGGCGTCGCCGACCATGATGATGTCGGTGCCGAAGGGTTCGCCGCTCGAAGTGGTCCGGCTCGAGACGAAGGTCGCGGAGCTGTCGAACCTGCTCGAGGCCACGCAGCACGATCTCGCCCGGGTGCCGGAGCTGGAGGCGCAGCTGAACGAGGCGCGCCGCGCGGCCACCCGCACGACCGAGCTCGAAGTCGAAGTGACCTCGCTCCGCGAGCAGATGGCCGCCGCCGCGTCGGCCGCCGTCACGGCCGCGTCGAACGAGGAACAGTCGTCGCGCTACGAGGAATGGCAGCGCCGCACCGCCGAGGCCGAGGCCACGCTGCGGCTGGCGGAGGAGCAGACGCGCGAAGCCGAGCAGCTGCTGGCGCAGACCCGGCACGACGTGGACATGGCGCGCGAGACCGCGATCCAGTGGGAAGAGCGGGCGCGCGAACTCGGGCGGGACCTGGAAGCGTTGCGCAACACCCCGGAGGGCGAGGCGCCGTCGAGCGAGCTCGCCGCGCGGCTCGCGCAGCTCGAAGCCGAGCGCGACGAGGCCGCCGCGCAGGCGCGCAGCAAGAGCGAGTTCCTGTCGGTGATGAGCCACGAGATCCGCACGCCGCTGCACGGCGTCATCGGGATGTCGCACCTGCTGCTCGAAGGGCAGCTGAGTCCCGAGCAGCGCCAGCGGGCCGAGGTGCTGCACCGCTCGAGCCAGCAGCTGCTGGGCCTGCTCAACGACACGCTGGACTACTCGCGCCTGGAGGCCGGGCGACTCGACATCGAGGAGATCGGCTTCGACCTGCGCGTGGCCATGGACCAGGCCGCGTCGCTGCTGCAGCCGACCGCGTCGCAGAAGGGCCTGACGTTCGACTGGCGCGTGGAGCCCACGGTCCCGTCGCACCTGATGGGCGATCCCGGTCGCCTGCGCCAGGTGCTGCTGAACCTGTGCGGCAACGCGATCAAGTTCACCGACTCGGGCCGCGTGTCGATCAGCGTGGACCGCGAGTCCGAGGACGACGAGCGGGTGCAGGTGATGTTCCGCGTGGCCGACACGGGCGTCGGCGTGTCGCCCGAGACGCAGGAGAGCCTGTTCGAGGCGTTCCGCCAGGCCGACCCCAGCATCGCGCGCCGCTTCGGCGGCTCCGGGCTGGGCCTCGCGATCTCGCGCCGCCTCATCGAGCGCATGGGTGGCGTGATCGGCGTGGACAGCGCGCCGGGCCAGGGCAGCACGTTCTGGTTCCGCCTGTCGCTCGCGAAGCAGAAGGTGGTGCCGGCGCCGATCGAGAACCTGCAGCCGGCGCCGCTGCGCGGACTGCGCGTGCTCGTGGCCGATCCGTCGGCGAACGTGCGCGAGGCCGCGGACGACGTGCTGCGCGCGTGGGGTTGCGAGACGTCGCAGGCCGAGAACGGCCCCGACGCCCTGCGCCAGCTCCGCGAAGCCGCCACGGCCGGCCAGCCGTTCGGCGCCGCGGTGATGGACGGCCAGCTCGAAGGGCTCGACTCGCACGAACTGGCCCAGGCCGTTCGCAGCGACGCCGACCTGGACGGCACGCAGCTCGTGCTGGTGGCCACGATGGGCCGCCCGGGCGACGCGCAGAAGGCCAAGGAAGCAGGCTTCTCGGGCTACCTGCTGAAGCCGCTCGACTGGTCCACGATGCACGACGCGCTCGCCGCGGTGACGTCGCCGCAGTACCTGGGCATGACGCCGGCCGACCGCCCCATGGTGACGCGGCACACGCTGGCCGAGGCGCGCCGTGGGCGCGTGCGCATCCTGCTGGTGGAGGACGACCCGGTGAACCAGCTCGTCACGACGTCGGCGCTCAAGCGCGTCGGCTACCACGTCGAGATGGCGAACAGCGGTCGGCGCGCGCTCGAGATGACCGACGCACACGCGTGGGACCTGATCCTGATGGACGTGCAGATGCCCGACATGGACGGCTGCCGCGCGACGGCGGCGATCCGCGCCCGCGAGCGCGGGCACCGCACGCCGATCGTGGCGCTGACCGGCGACGCGCACCGCCCGAGCGAGCGCGACCGCTGCGTGGGGGCCGGCATGGACGACGTGCTCGCGAAGCCCGTCGACCTGTCGCTGCTCACGTCGACGGTGGAGCGCTGGACCGCGTCGGTGGAGAGCCGCGTGGCCGACGCCGCCGAGATCGTGTCGCACCCGGCGCCGAGCACGCCGCGGCTGACGGTGGTCACGTCGCGTCCGCAGGTGAACGCGATCGTGGAGACGCCCGCGCCGTCGCGGCTGATGCTGGCGCTGCCGGAGCTTCCGGATGGCCCGGCGATCGACCTGGAGCAGTTGAACAACTCGTGCATGGGCCTCGCGGCGCTGCGCACGAGCATGCTGCACGCGTTCCTCGGCGACATCCGCCCGCGCCTGGAGCGGCTGGAGATCGCGCTCGAGGCGGCCGATCCGCGCCGCGTGGAGTTCGAGGCGCACGGCCTGCGCGGCATGTGCGGCACGATCGGCGCGCGCGGTTGCGCGACGCTGTTCGGCGAGATGGAGAAGCGCGCCCGGCTCGAGCGGCTGGCCGACGTGCAGGGCATGCTGGAGGTCACGCGCGGCGAGGTGGAGCGTGCGGAAGAGTACGTGCGCCGGCTCGACAGCATCGTGACGCGGGAAGAAGCGGCGTAGCGGTCTTCGCACCGCACGTCGTGCGACGCCCGTCCCGCAAGGGGCGGGCGTCGGTCTTTCCGGAGCGCCCGTCCGTCCGTGTTTGCCGCGGCGCCGTGCTTCCCTCAACCTGCGCCGCATGCCCTCCTTCCTCACGCGTCGCCTGGCCGTGCTCGCGGCGGCGCATTTCACGATCGACTCCTACACCAGCTTCTTCACGCCGCTGCTGCCGCTGCTGGTGCACAAGCTGGGGTTGTCGCTGACACTCGTGGGGACGCTCGTGGCGCTGGCGTCGCTGTCGTCGTCGTTCTCGCAGCCGCTGTTCGGGCTGCTGTCGGACCGGCTGCACCGCCCGTGGTTCGTGGCGTTCGGGCCGCTCGTGGCGGCCGGGTTCCTCGCCAGCATCGGGCTCGCGCCGACGTACGGGGTGCTCGTGGCGCTGCTCATGCTGGGCGGGCTCGGCGTGGCGGCGTTCCACCCGCAGGCAGCGGCGCTCGCGGCCGACGCCTCGCCGCGGCGCGGCATCGGCATGTCGTTCTTCATCACCGGCGGCACCGTGGGCTGGGCGCTCGGGCCGCTGTTCTCCGTGTCGCTCGTCGGGCGCTTCGGGCTGGAACGCTCGTGGTTCGCGGCGATCCCGGGCGCGGTGCTGTGCGCGCTGCTGCTGGCGTGGTTCGCGCGCGCGACGCCGCGCTCGCGGCGCGAACGCCGCCCCACGCGGCTCTCGGACCTGGCGCCGATCGCGCGGCCGCTGCTGCTGCTCTATTTCGCGGTCGTCTTCCGTTCGGCCGTGTCGTCGGGATTCGCCACGTTCCTGCCGCTGCACCTGCACGCGCAGGGCTGGAGCGTGCAGGCGGGCGGGCTGCTGACGTCCGCGTACCTCACGGCGGGGGCTCTCGGCGGTTTCCTGGGCGGATGGTTCGCGGACCGCTTCGGTGGCAAGCGCGTGGTGACGTTCTCCTACGCCGCGGCGATGCCGCTGTTCGCGGCGTTCCTGCTGCTGCCCCTGTCCGCGGGACTGCCGTGCCTGCTCGTGGGCTACTGCCTGCTGCAGCTGGCGCTGCCCGTGAACGTGGTGATGGGGCAGGAGCTCGCGCCCGAGCATGCCGGCACCGTGTCGAGCCTGCTGATGGGCTTCGCGTGGGGCGTGGGCGCGCTGCTCGTGGGGCCGGTCGGCTGGGTCGCCGACCACTTCACGCTGCGCGCCGGGTTCGCGTCGCTCGCCACGCTGCTCGTGCCCGGGCTCGCGTGCGCGCTCGCGCTGCCCGACATCCGGCGGCGCGCGGCCGAAGCGGCCTGAGCGCGGCGCTCAGGCGCGCGCGGGCAGCGGCGCTTCGGCCACGGCGCGGGCCGCGGCGAGCGAGGCGTCGGGCGCGGGGGCGCGCGCGGCGTCGAGCCAGTGCTC
>JBGAMH010000315.1:0-4269 GCA_044223135.1 Candidatus Eiseniibacteriota bacterium
CGTTCGAGGGCCCCGCAGGCCGCGAGACGTTCGTGGTCGCGGCGCTGCCCGACACCGCCGACGTCGCGGCGCTGACCGCGTCCGCACGGGCCGCGGTGGCCGGCGCCCCGAGCCCCGAGGCCCGGCTGGAGGCGCTCGAAGCCGCCCTGCGCCGCGCCACGCCGGACGTGATCCGGCTCGCGATCGAACACCGCTGATCGCGCTGTAACTCCTCGCGGGAGCACGGCCGTCTTCCCGGGGGTCCCCCGGGATGCCGCCCCGGACGGGCCGCTCGTGCGGCGCACCACGCGCCCATCCCGCCTTCCGCCGAGGAGGACTGCCCATGCCGTCGCCCGCTTCCCTGCTCCGCCCGGCGCTGGCCGCGCTGCTGCTCACGTTCGCGATCGGCGTGCTCCCCACGGCCGCCCGCGCGCAGACCGGCCCCGTCACCGCGGCGGCGCTGAACAACTGGTGGCTCGCGCCGAACGGCTCGGCCGGTGTCTCGCTCGCGAGCGGCATCCTCACCATCGACACCGACGGCGACGGCCTGCTCGAGGCGAGCGACAACCACCACCCGCTGCCCGCGGCCGCGACCGGCTCCGCGAACCTGCGGCTGTCGCCGTCCCGCACGGTGCTCTACGCCTCGACCGGGGGCCGCGGCAACTGCACGCCCCCCGGAGCGATCGCACGGTTCTTCGCGATCCCGGCCACGAACGGCGCGCCGCTGGTGCCGATCGCCGACTCGCTGTGCATTCCGGGCGGCATCGCGTTCATGGGGTTCTTCGACTCCACGGCCACCGGCGCGTGGACGCAGAAGGTCGCGTTCCTGGTCGCGAACTCGGTGGCCGGCCAGCAGAACATCCTGTGGGTGGATCTCAACTCCGGCGTCACCTCGTGGTCGTCGCTGCCGTTCACGCCGAGCATCGAGAGCGTGCGGTTCACGCGCTCGGGCATCGCGGCCTACGTGAAGTCGGGCGCGAACGCCACCACCGACGCGAACTTCGCGTGGGTGAACCTGTGCGCGGCCAACCTGGGCACCGTGCTCGCGCCGTTCAACGCTCAGCACCTGGTGCTGAGCGGGCCCGGCTTCGTGTCGATCACCGCCGAAGTCGTGAGCGGCGCCGGCGGGCTGGAGGGCGTGATCCACTACCCCGATCCGGCGACCGAGCGCTCGCGCACCGCGCTCGCCGACTGCGCACCGCCGCCCACGCTGGGCGCCTGCTGCCTGCCGGGGAATCCGAACTGCCGCAACAGCACCACGTCCGGCGACTGCGCCGCCCTGGGCGGCACGTGGCAGGGCGCGGGCAGCGTGTGCGCCACCGCGGGCTGCCCGCCGCCGCCGGCGCCGCACCTGGATGCCGCGCTGACCGGGCCGTCGAGCGCGAACCAGGCCGACGTGATCGCCTACGTGGTGACGTACGGCAACAGCGGCAGCCTCGCCGCGAACAGCGTGATCGTGCAGTGCCCGATCCCCACCGGCGCGACGTTCGTGCGCGCGTCCGCGGGCGGCTTCGGCACGATCGGGCTCGCGCAGTGGAACCTGGGCACGCTCGCGCCCGGCGCCGCGGGTACGTGCTCGCTGTTCGTGCGCACGCCGTGCACCGGCACCTCCGTCACGAACACGGGCGTCACGATCCAGGGCACGCCCGGCGGCTTCGTGAGCGGCACGGGCACGGTGGTGACCACGCTGTTCGCGCACCCGACCACGAACATGCCGATGTCGGTGGCGTCGGTGGCGCAGGCGCCGATGCCGCTCGTCACGGGTGCGAAGGCGCGCCACACGATCACGTTCCAGAACACGCTCGGCGTGCCGCGCCCGGGGCTCACGCTGTCGATCCGCGCCGGCGCGTGGTGCACGATGGACGCCGTGATCGGCGCCACCGCCGGCACCGCCACGATCAGCGGGGACTTCCTCACCTGGACCGGCACGGTGGCCGCGGCGCAGGCCGTCACGCTGGTGTTCGACACGCGCGTGAAGGAGTGCCGGCCCGCGGCGCTCACGCCCGACCGGCTGAACGCTTCCGCCGCGCTGACGCTGCGCAACCCGTGCAACGTCACGGTGGGGTTCGCGACGCCCACCGACACGCTGTGGCTCGCGCCGCCGCCCGTGAGCCTGGCGCTTTCGGCGCCCGCGCTCGGCCCGGTGCAGCCCGTCACGGGCGGCGGTGCGATCGGCCTCGCCAGCGGCGGCCCCGCGGACGTCCGGATGCGCGTGCTGAACGCCGGCGACACGGCGAGCGATCCCGTGACCGCGCGCGTCACGATGGGCGGCGGGGTCTTCGCGGTGGGCAATCCGCCGTTCGTGGGCGCGCCGCCCGCCACCGCCACGTGGGATTCGCTCACCCGGACGATCACGTGGACCGGCGCCGTGCCCGCGCACGACAGCGTCGTCGTGACGTTCCGCGCGCGCGTCGACACCGCGGGCGCGTCGTACGGCACGCTCGCCGGCACCGGTGACGTGGGCGCCTGCCCGGGCGCGCTCGCCTACCAGCTGTCGCTCGTGGGCCTGTCGCCCGAACCGGCGGGCGCGCACCTGCTGGCGCTCGGCCGCTACGAAGGCATCTGGTCGCACCGACCGGGCGTCGACACGTCCAAGAAGCGCATCGTCGGCTTCGGCAGCGACACGCAGACCGGCTTCACGCGCACCCCCGCGGGCGACCTGTGGGTGGTGGGCACGCCGTGCTGGCACGCGAACCCGAACACGGGCGTCTTCGAGGTGCTGCCCGCGAGCGTGCTGGCGTCGATGGACATGGAACTGGCGTTCGACGTGGCGTGGGACGCCGGCGACGGCACGCTGGTGTTCGCCGGCTACAAGGGCGGGCGCGGCCTGCGCGTGGCGCGCTGGAATCCCGTCACGCGCGTGGCCACGCCGATGTGGTCGGAGAGCAACTCGCACTACGCGACCACGGCGCAGGTGAAGGTCGACGCGCAGCGGCGCGTGGTGATGACGAGCGGCGCGCGCGTGCTGTGGATCGAGCCGGCCACGCCGTCCACGATCCACGAATGGCCCGCCACCGGCTGGGGCGACCTGAACGCGCTCGCGCTCGACTTCGACGGACGCCCGCTCGTGATCGAAACCGTGCTGCCGGCGCTGACGCCCGGCCGCGTGGCGCGCGTGGACCTGGCGACCGGCGTGTTCACCACGATCGGCGACGTGAGCGCGCTGCAGTCGTTCGGCTCGCCGCTCACGAACGTGGCCGTGGCCGGGGACAGCACGCTCTGGGCGTCGTTCGACTACGGCAGCCTCGTGCACCTGGCGCGCTCGCCGTGGGGCCTCGTGCAGGTGCCGCAGCTCGGCTACAACGACGATCTCGAATGGGTCGGCGGCAGTGGCGGCACCGTGGATGCGCCCGGGTCGGCGGCGCTGCACGCGCTGGCCCTGGCCCCGCCCACGCCGAACCCGACCCCCGGGCCGGTGCGGCTCGCGTTCGCGCTGCCCGCGCGCGGCGCGGTGCGGCTGGACGTGTACGACCTGGGCGGCCGGCGGGTGCGCGAACTGGCGGGCGGCGTGTTCGGCGCCGGACCGCACACCGTGACATGGGACGGGCGCGACGGCGACGGTCGCGCCGCGCCGGCGGGGCTGTACTTCGCGAGACTCGAGACGCGCTCGGGGAGCGTGTCGCGACGGCTCGTGATCGCCCGCTGACGCCGGGGCGCCCCGGGGCGGATCGGCCGCACGCGATCCGTCCCGGTGCGCGCGCCGCGTTCAGCGCAGGCGCGTCGCCTGCAGCACGAACGGCGCCCACACCGACGGGTGCGAGCGCGCGGACGACTCGGTGGTCACGCTCACGCCGCGGTCGCGGCTGCCGGCCGGCGCGTCCCCGCCGCGCAGCATCGCCAGTCGCGCCTCGCGCAGCGCCGCGGCCGCGGAGCGCCCGGCGCGCAGGCGCGTGTAGAAGTCCACCATCATGTCGGCGGTCGCCGCGTCGTCCACCTTCCACAGCGTGACCACGAGTTGGCGCGCGCCGGCGATCGCGAACGCGCGCGACAGGCCGAGCAGCCCCTCGCCGCGCAGCAGCTTGCCGCGGCCGGTCTCGCACGCCGACAGCGTGACCAGGTCGAGCCGGCCACGCTGGTCGAGCAGCTCCCACGCCTGCACGAGCCCGTCGTCCTCGCGCCGGTCGGGCGCGAGCACGAGTCCCGAGAACTCCGGGTGCCGGTCGTCGGCGAAGCCGTGCGCCGCCACGTGCAAGGCGCGCGCGCGGCCGAGCTCGGCGCGGAACCGCTGCTCGCTCGCCGCCGGCCCCACGTACGTGCGGGCGCCGGGGAACAGCGCGTGCAGCGCCTGCA
>JBGAMH010000316.1:0-4658 GCA_044223135.1 Candidatus Eiseniibacteriota bacterium
GCTGGTGCCGCCCATGCCGCCGCCCCCGAACGTCTTGCCGGCGTCGTCGCTCACCACCAGGTTGAGCCCGCCCTTGTAGACGCGGTCGAAGTTCTTGGGGTCCGGGACCACGTGGGCGAAGTAGAACGGGCGCCAGACCACGCTCATGTTGGAGTCGTGCACCCGCGTCCAGTGCTCGCCGCAGTCGTCCGAGCGATAGAACGCCGTGGTCTTGGCCTCGACCAGCGCGTACACGCGGTTCGCGCGCGCGGGCGAGACGCCGATGCCGATGCGCCCGAGGTCGCCGGCGGGCAGGTCGGTGGTGAGCCGGCGCCACGTCGTGCCGCCGTCGGTGCTCTTGTACAGGCCGCTGCCGGGGCCGCCCGAAGCGAACGTCCACGGCTTGCGGCGCACCTGCCACATCGAGGCGTACAGGATGTCGGGGTTCTGCGGGTCGATCGCGAGATCGGCGGCGCCCGTGTCGTCGTTCACGAACAGCACGCGCTCCCACGTCTTGCCGCCGTCGCGCGTGCGATACACGCCGCGCTCGCCGCCCGAGGCGAACAGCGGACCGGTCGCCGCGACGAGCACCGTGTCCGGGTGCTGCGGGTGGATCACGATGCGCGCGATGCGTTCGCTCTTCTCGAGCCCCACGCGCGTCCACGAGTCGCCGCCGTCGGTGGTCTTGTACACGCCGTCGCCGTAGCCGACGCTGTTGCGCGTCCAGCTCTCGCCGGTGCCCACCCAGACGATGTTCGGGTCCTTGGCCGACACGCGCACCGCGCCGATCGACATGGTGTGCTTGTCGAACACCGGCTTCCACGTGGTGCCGCCGTCGCGCGAGCGCCACACGCCGCCGCCTGCCGAGCCGGCCCACAGCGGGATGCGGCCGCTCACGCCGTCCAGGCAGGTGATGCGGCCTCGCTCATGACGCCTGGCCGCGCGGCGGGCGCGCAGCCCTTCGAACGTGTCGGAATCGAGCTTGTAGTCGTCGGCCGCGCGCGCCGCGACGGGCGGCAGGCAGGCCGGGTCAGCGCGAGCGCGAGCGCGCGCGGGACGAGACGGAATCGCATGGGCGGATCGGCTCCGGGGAGTACGGGGACAAAGCGAGCGCGCGCCGTCCACGGCAGGACGGCGCGCGCGCGAAGCGGGACTACTTGTCCTTCTTGGGCTCGGTCTTGGCGGCCGGCTTGGCGTCCTTGGCCGGGGCCGCCTTGGCGTCCGGCGCGGCGCCGCCCGCGGGCGCGGGCATGACGAAGATCGCGTCGTCGAGGGGCACGTCGACTTCGATCTTGTCGAACGTCATCGCCTGGCGGTGGTCGTTGCCCTTGGCGCCCTGCGAGATCGAGAACGGCATCAGCAGCCCGTCGCCGACTTCCTTGTAGTCGCTCGGGAACGTCTCGAACTCCATCTCGGTGCCGCGCACCTTGCGCTTCATCTCCTGCTTCACGAGCAGGTAGGTCTCGGCGTCGAAGAAGTACCAGTCGACCTTGCCGTCCTTGTGCGTGAGCTTGACCTTGTAGGCATCGGCGCCGTCGACGGCCTCCTTGCCGGCCAGCTCGAGCGTGTTGCCCTTGTCCTTCGCGTTCATGAGCGGCCCGTCGAAATCGGCCTGCTCCTCCATGTCCTTGGTGTCCTCGGGCGACATGGGCTCGGCGTCCTTCTTGCCGCTCATGAACGGCATCACCTGCCAGCCCGTCTTGCCGTCGAAGGCACGCACGCCGTCCATGCCGGAGAACGTGAACGTGATCCGCGACTTGCCGGGGCGCTTCTTCTCCATCGTGAACGGCGCCTCCATGCCCGGGCCCATCTGCATCTTGCCGACCATGCGGACGGTCTGGAGCTTCTGGAGCTTGGCGATCCCGCCCTGAGCCTCGAAGTGCTTGGCGATGATCTCGTCCACGGTCTGGGCGCTGGCGGCGGCGGGCAGGAGCGCCGCGACCAGGGCGAGCGCGGCGAACGGCTTGCGGAACATCGAAGGGACCTCCGGTCGGATGGGGAGTACGGGGTGTCGGAACGGCGGCCAAGCTACGCGGCCTGCGCACGCCGGGGTGCGGGCGGGGCACGAACGCGGTGCGCGTGGCTACCGGCGCGGCGGGGGGATTGCGGCAGCGTGTCCCGGGCGGCCGACGGACGAATCCTAGCCCCGGCCGGAGCCCTTCTTATAGAGTGCGCGCCCATGCCGACCACCGACGTCCGACTGCCCGACCTCCGGTTCGTGCCGGTGGAGTCGGTGTTCCCGCACGAGTACCACGACCTGCAGCGCACGCTGCCGCTCGTGGACAAGCTGCGCGAGTCGGGCGTGCTCCGCAATCCGCCGATCGTCACGCAGGTCGGCGACGGCCACCGCGTCGAGCCGCGCTTCGTGGTGCTGGACGGCGCCAACCGCACGACCGCCGCGAAGGCCGCCGGCTGGCCGCACATCGTGGCGCAGGTGGTGCGCTACGAGACGCCGTCGGTGCAGCTGTTCACCTGGTACCACGGCCTCACGCGCGAGGCGCGCGCCGACCTGGAACGCGGGCTGGCCGCGATCCCGGGGCTGACCGGCACGCACGAGCGGCACCTGCACGCGCGCGCCATGCTCGCGCGCCGCGAGGCGCTCGCCTGCGTGGTGCTGGACGAGGGCGACGCGCTCGTGCTGCAGGGCGGCCGGACGCTCAACCAGCGCAACGCGCTGCTCAACGAGGTCGTGCGCGTCTACCAGGACCGCGTGCCGTACATTCGCGTGACCACGGACTCGCTCACGCAGGCCCGGCACGAGCACCCCGAGATCTCCGCGCTCGTCGTGTTCCCGCGCTTCGACCCGGCCGAGGTGATCGAGCTGGCCGGGGCGGGCGAGCACCTGCCCGCCGGGATCACGCGCCACCTGATCCAGTGGCGCGCGCTGCGGCTCAACGTGCCGCTCGAGCTGTGCATGGACGGGTCGATGCCCCTCGAGGAGAAGAACCGCTGGCTGCGCGGCTGGCTGCAGGACAGGCTGGTGTCGCGGCAGGTGCGCTTCTACGAGGAACCCACGGTCATGTTCGACGAGTGAGGTCATGAGAGCGAACGCGTTCACGCAGTACGGCGGGCCCGAGGTGCTGCAGATGCGCGACCTCCCGGATCCGGAGCCCAGGTCGCACGAGGTGCTCGTGCGCGTGCGCGCGTGTGGCGTCAACCACCTCGACACGTGGGTGCGCCGCGGGCTGCCGGGCATCATGCCGGTCATGCCGCACGTCCTCGGCAGCGACGTCGTGGGCGAGGTCGTGGCGCTCGGCGACGGCGTGCACGAGGTGGCGGTCGGCATGAAGACGCTGGTCCACCCCACGCTGTCGTGCGGGGCGTGCGACGCGTGCGCGGCGGGCAACGACAACCTGTGCAAGTCCTACGACGTGCTCGGGCGCAAGTCGAACGGCGGCTACGCCGAATTGGTCGCGGTGCCGGTGCGCAACTGCCTGCCCTACCCCGAGCGCCTCGGCTGGGAGGAAGCGGCCGCCGCGCCGCTCGTGTTCCTGACCGCGTGGCACATGCTCATGGGCCGCGCGCGCCTGCGCCCCAAGAAAGAGGTGCTCATCATCGGCGCCCGGGAGCGGCGTGGGCAGCGCCGCGTCCGGTGGCGAAAATGCTCTTCGGCGCGCGAAATTGTGACCGCGAGCGGGCGCGAGAAGCTGGCGCGCGCCGAAGCGCTGGGCGCGGACGTGCTCATCGATCACGCCACCGAGGACATCGCCGCGCGCATCCGCGAGCTGACCAAGCGCAAGGGCGTCGAAGTGGTGATCGAGCACGTGGGCGGGCGCGTGTTCGAGGCCGGCGTCGAGTCGCTGGCCAAGAACGGCCGGCTGGTGACGTGCGGCGCGACGATCGGGCACAAGGCCACGATCGACCTGAACGTGCTGTTCGGGAAGCACCTCAACCTGCTCGGCTCGTGGATGGGGACGCGCAACGAGATGCTCGCCGTGATCGGCCAGCTCTCCGGCGGCACGCTCAAGCCCGTCGTGGACTCGGTGCGTCCGCTCGCCGAGGCGGCCGCCGCGCACGAGCGGCTCGCCTCGCGCGAACACTTCGGCAAGATCGTGCTCGTGCCGTGAGCCGCCGCCGGCGCGAGCTGTTCGGCTTCGAGCGCCGCCACGAGGCGCTGGCGCCCATGCACGTGTTCCGCGCGCGCATGCTGCGCTCGGGCGCGGTGGCGGCCGGGACCATCACGGTCTCGCTCGCGATCGGCGTGCTGGGCTACCGCGTGTTCGGCGGCCTGTCGAGCTGGGTGGACTGCCTGTACAACGCCGCGATGATCCTGGGCGGCATGGGCCCGGTCGCCGAACTGCGGACCGACGCGGGCAAGGTGTTCGCGTCCGCTTACGCGCTCTACTCGGGCGTCGTGCTGCTGGCCAGCGTGGGCGTGCTGCTCTCGCCCGCGCTGCACCGGGTCCTGCACCGCTTCCACATCGAAACGGACGAGGACGCGCAGGGCTGATCGCCCCGCGCGTCCCCGCGGTCCCGGCGCGGCGCGCCGTCAGTGTTCGTCCGGTTGCCCGCCGTCGACGCCGAAGTCGCCGTAGGCCATGTGGCTGCCCACCACGTGCGCGCCGAGCAGTTCCGCGAGCACGTCGTCGGGGATCGGCGCGAAAGTCCACTTCGCTTCGATCGCCCGGCCGTCGCGCTCGATGCCCAGCGCCGTCTGCTCGCCCGGCTTCCAGCCGGCC
>JBGAMH010000317.1:0-4245 GCA_044223135.1 Candidatus Eiseniibacteriota bacterium
CGGGGTGAGGCTCCTAACACCTTGTGTTTGCGGGCGCGGGGCGGAGGGTGGTCGTTGGGGGGCAAACCGGGAAAGCGATGGTGCCGGGGTAGGGCGGTCGCTTTCCGGGGTTTTTGCGGAGGACGCTGGAGGCGGCCGCAGCACGTGCCCCCAATCCGCCTCCCTCCGCCCTGCACCCGGGGCACACGTTGTTTCGGCATCCGTCGCTCGCATTGCATTCGCGCGACTTCTGCGCGAGCGTGCGCGACATGATCGTGGAGTCGGAACAGGATCTCGCGGGGCTCGTCGCGGCGGGGCGCGTGGTGCGCGAATCGCTCGAGGCGATGCGCGCCGCGGTGCGCGCGGGCGTCACGACCGCGGAACTCGACGCCATCGCGGCGGCGATCTTCCACCGCGAAGGGGCGCGCTCGGCGCCGCAGCTGGCGTACGACTTCCCGGGCGTCACGTGCATCAGCGTGAACGACCAGCTCGTGCACGGGATCCCGTCGGCGCGCGTGCTGCGCGAAGGTGACCTCGTGAAGCTGGACGTGACGGCGGAACTCGGCGGCTACATGGCCGACGCGGCGGAGACGGTGCCGGTGGGCGCGGTGTCCGACGAGGCGTACGCGCTGATGACGTGCGCCCGGCGCGCGTTCGAGAAGGGCGTGCGCGAGGCGCGCGCGGGGCGGCGCGCGATGGACGTGGGCCGCGCGGTGGAGCAGGAAGTGCTCGCCCACGGGTTCGCGGTGGTGCGCGAACTGCAGGGCCACGGCATCGGCCGCCGCATCCACGAGTCGCCGCTGGTCCCGAACTGGCCCGACGTCACCGCGCGCGAATGGCTGCTCGACGGCATGGTGCTCACGGTGGAGCCCATCATCACGTCGGGCACGGGCGCAGCCGAAGAGGCGGGCGACGGCTGGACCATCCGCACCGCCGACGGCCGCCTGGCGGCGCACCACGAGCACACGCTGATCCTGGGCAAGGGCCGCCCGCGCCTGATCACCGCGGCCGAGTAGCGACTCGCGGCGGCGCGCCGGTTCGCATGCACGGGCGGCGCGCCCTCTCGCCCCCAGAAGCACGAGGCCGCCCCGAAGGGCGGCCTCGCTTCGTGATGGGTTCGGGGGTTACCGCACCACGGTGAACCGCCGCGTGAACTCCTTCTTCGGCGTGCTGAACCGGACGAAGTAGAGCCCGGCATTCGCACGGCCGTTCTCGTTGAACGTCACCGCGTACTCGCCCGGCGCGACCGTGCCGTGCGCGAGCCGCTCGACGACGCGGCCCTGCACGTCGTGCACCGTCACCTCGATCCGCGCGGTCACCGGCACCGCGAAGCGGATGCGGGCGGGGCCGTCGGTGGGATTCGGCGCGGGCAGCGCCAGCGCGAACTCGGTGATGCGCGGACGCGGCGTGGCCGACACGGGCCCGAACGAGGTCTGCTGGCCGACACCGGTGGTCACCACGAGCCGGTACCAGCTCGCCTGGCCCTCCGGCGCGTCGCGATCGACGACCACCCACGCTTCGCCGTCCTGGCGCGGGGCGTCACCCAGCTCGACCCACGGGCCGGCTTCGCCGTTCGAGCGATACGCGCGCGCGAGGCCGAGATCCGACGTGGGGCCGAACTCCCAGCGCAGCTGCACGCCGTCCGCCACGGGCTCGGCCACGAAGAACGACAGCAGCACGGCGGTGGCCGGATCCACGATGCTGAAGCCGTCATCGCTCAGGTCGCTCGCGAGCGTGCCGGCCGTACCGGTGGCCACCACGCGCACGAAACAGGAGTCCGCCACGACCGGGCCCGGAACGGTGAACGCCCACGACCGCGCGGCTCCGCCCACCGAAGCGAGCGGCGCCCACGGGCCGGAGCGGCCGGTGCGCGACAGGAACAGGTCGAAGCCCGACACGTGCGACGTGTTCGTGGCGTTCCACCGCAGCGTGTCCGGCAGGCCCAGCAGCAGCGATTCGCCGCCGTCCGGCCGCGTCACTTCGACGCCGGGGTTGATCTGCGCCCACACGTTCGCGCCCACCACCCGCTCGTACACGTAGCGATGGCCGGCGTCGTTCAGGTGGATGCCGTCCCCGAAGCCGTACTGCGGCAGGATGGTGCCGTCCGCCGCGCTGAGCCCGGTGTACAGGTCGATGGCGTACGGCGAGTAACGCGCCATCGTCGAGTCCCGCATGATCCGCAGCTGGTCGCGCTGCAGCGCGTCGGTGAAGTTGCGGGGCTGCGTGGACGTGAACCAGATCGGCACGCCGGCGGCCGTGGCGCGTGCCTTCAGCGTGTCGTAGTTCGCGAGCTGTTCCGCGATCGGATAGCCGCTCGCGGCGTCGTTGCTGGGCAGGTTCACGATGATCGCCCACGGCTTGTACGCGAGGCCGAACGTGATGTTGTTGTTCGGGCTCGGCGACGGGCGGCCCGCTGGCGGCACGTAGCCGGTGGGCATCACGTGGTACGTGGTGTAGCCGCCGATCGCGAGGTTCACCACCACCACGCTCGAATCCAACGCGCGCAGGTACCTGCGATAGCGGTTCACCCACATGCTGTCGGCGGGCACCGGCGTGCCGCCCGTCATCCGGAAGTCGTCCAGGTACCACACGCGCGCCACGCCGTCGGCGGCCTGCTGGCCCAGGAAGATCGTCTTGATGCGGGTGAGGTCCGCGGCGCCGGGGTTGTCCTTGAACACCTGCATCGGGATCGCCACGCGCGTCCACGCGCCGGCCGGCACGTCCGACATCAGGCCCGACAGCGGGAGCCTGGTGCTCTTCTGGTTGCCCAGGTCCTCCACGTAGATGCACGGCAGGTTCGCGGCCGGGGTCGCGGTCTCCGTGAACACGTTGAAGATCAGGCTGTCCTTGTCGGTCACGTCGCGCCCGACCCAGCCGAGGCCGGCGTTTGCCATCATCCAGTCGCCGCCCGCGGCCGACGTCCACGCCAGCTTCAGCGAGTAGTTGCCCACCAGCGAATACGTCGTGGTGACCGGGCACTTGTCGGTGCCCGCGCGCTCCAGCAGGCTCGGGCTCGTGACCGCGGTGAAGCTCGGGTCGTAGTAGACGGCCGTCGGGCTGTCGCTGAAGAACACGGCGTCGAAGTCGTCACCGGTGCGCTCGGGCACGATCGCGAAGCTGGCGTCGCTCGCGTCCGTGACGAGCGGGTTCGCCACGTTCGTCACGCGCACGCGGCAGGCGTTGCCGACCGAGGTCGGAACGGTCCACGTGTACGCGCCCGAAGCGGCGGGCGCCGAGGCCGCGATGTCCGACCAGCTCGAGCCGCCGTTCGTGCTCAGCTCGATGCGCACGTTGTCCACGTTGCTGGCGGTGAACAGGATCTTCTTCTGCGCGCCGGCTTCCCACTGCTGCAGGCCGTTCGGCGACACCAGCGAGAGCGTGGACACCGGCACGCTGATCGTGAACGGCGCGGCACTCACGTCGTTCAGCGCGGCGTTCGATGCGTCGGACACGCGCACGAGCGCCTGCGTCGTGGGAGCGTTCGGAATGGTCCACGCGTACGCCGGCGGCGACGCCGGCACGTTGGCGGCGATCGGCAGCCACGTGGCACCGGCGTCCGTGGAGTACTCCAGGTTCACGGCCGCGAGGTTCGCGCTGGTCCACGCGATGGTGCGCACGAGCCCGATCGGCCAGTTCTCGCCGCCGTTCGGCGCCGAGAGCGCAAGCGTGGGCGTGCCCACGTGCCCGACTTCGTAGCGGATCACGCGGTTGTTCGCCCAGTCGGCCAGCCACAGTCGGCCCATCAGGTCGTCCACTTCCAGCGCGCGCGGGGTGGCGAGGCTCGCCGCCGTCGGCGGGTTCGGGCCGGCGTTCGTGGTGAACGTGGCCTGCCCCAGCACCACGTCGGCCGGCGCGCCGTTCGCGAGCGTGCCCGCGCTGTTGAACACCATCACGCGATTGTTCGCTTCCTCGACCACGTACAGGCGGCCGAAGGCGTCGGTGGCCACGAAGCGCGTCGTGCTGAACTTGCTCTGCGTGATGCCCGCCGAGTTCGTCGCGAAGTCCGGCTGGCCGAGCACCGCGTCCGCGGCGCCGCCGTTCGGCTTGTTCGCCGCGTCGTCGAAGCGCAGCACGCGGCGGTTCGTGTAGTCGCTCACGTACAGCCGGCCCGACGCGTCGATGCACACGCTGTTCGGGTTGTTCATCTTCACCGCCGACAGGCCGCTCGTCGCCGTCGTGAAGTCCGGCTGACCCAGCACCGCGTCCGCCGCCGCCCCGTTCGGCTTGTTCGCCGCGTCGTCGTACCGCAGCACCCGGTGGTTGCTG
>JBGAMH010000318.1:0-4272 GCA_044223135.1 Candidatus Eiseniibacteriota bacterium
GGCCAGCAGCGGGCCCGCCACCGGCCCCGCGTCCACGCGGGGGCCGTAGTACGACCGGTTGCTGCGCAGCCCGCCCGGCGCGACGCCCTCGGTCACGAACTCGAGCACGCGCGGCAGCAGCCAGTCCGCCGAAGGGGTCAGCCGCAGCGTCACCCCGCTCGCCTCGGCGAGCTGCGACGCGTGGCCGAGCAGGCCGAAGCCGGTCACGTCGGTCGCGGCGCGCGCACCGAACTCCACCGCCGCTTCGGCCGCGCCGCGGTTCAGCGTGGCCATCTGCCGCGTCACGCGGCGCAGGGCGGGCTCGTCGAGCCGCTCGCGCTTGAGCGCGGTCGCGAGCACGCCGGTGCCGAGCGGCTTGGTGAGGAACAGCCGGTCGCCCGGCCGCGCGCCGCTGTTGCGCAGCAGCTGCCGCCGCTTCACCACGCCCGTGACCGCGTAGCCGAACTTGAGCTCCGGGTCGCGCACCGAGTGCCCACCCACCACGCTCGTTCCCGCCTCCTTCATCTTGTCGAGCCCGCCCTGCAGCACGGCGCGCACCACGTCGTGCGGCAGGCCGGACTCGGGCGCGCACAGCAGCGCGAGCGCCGTCAGCGGACGCCCGCCCATGGCGTAGACGTCGGACAGCGCGTTCGCCGCGGCGATCTGGCCGAAGTCGTACGGGTCGTCCACGATCGGCGTGAAGAAGTCGATCGTCTGCACCAGTGCTTCGCCGCGCCCGTGTGCGAACACGCCGGCGTCGTCGAGCGTGGACGCGTCCACGAGCACGCGGCGGTCGCGCCGCGGCAACTGGAGGCCCTCGAGCATGTCACGCAGGTCCGCCGGACCCAGCTTGGCCGCTCAACCGGCGCAGGCGACCTGCGCGGTCAGCCGGATCTCGATGCGACGCTTCTCGCTCACGCGGAGACCTTTCGAATCGGGGCGGGTGCGCGCCGGATCCTCAGAGGTCCCGGCCCACGGCCACCGCGTCGATCTCGACACGGGCCCCGCGCGGCAGGCCGGCGGCAGCGATCGTGGTGCGCGCCGGCAGCGAGTCGCCGAAATGCCGCGCGTACACCTCGTTCATGGCCTGGAAGTCGGCCATGTCGGCGAGGTACACGGTGGTCTTCACCACGTCGGCGAACGTCAGCCCCGCGCCCTCGAGCACCGCGGCCAGGTTCAGCAGCACGCGCTCGGCCTGCTCCGGGACGCCGCCCTTCACGAGGTCGCCCGACGACGGATCGAGCGCGATCTGGCCCGACGTGAACACCATCTTCTGCCCGCCGTGCAGCCGCACGACCTGGGCCTGCGCGTAGGGGCCGATGGCCCGCGGCGCGCCGGGAACCGACAGCGGCGTCTTCAAGCGATCTCCTTCCGCGCGACGGCGTTCATTCCACCGTCACGCTCTTGGCGAGGTTGCGCGGCTGGTCGACGTCGCATCCGCGCGACACCGCGACGTGATACGCGAGCAGCTGCAGCGGCACCACCGACAGGATCGGCGTCAGCATCGGGATCGTGGGCGGCACGTAGATCACGTGGTCGGCGTGCTGCTGCACCTCGGTGTCGCCCTCGGTGGCGATCGCGACGATGCGGCCCTTGCGCGCGCGCACCTCGGACATGTTGCTCATGATCTTGTCGTACGCCGAGTCGCGCGTGCAGATGAACACCACCGGCATGTTCTCGTCGATCAGCGCGATCGGACCGTGCTTCATCTCGGCCGCCGGGTAACCCTCGGCGTGGATGTACGAGATCTCCTTCAGCTTCAGCGCGCCCTCGAGCGCGACCGGGAAGTTGAACCCGCGCCCCAGGTAGATGAAGTTGTTGTGCCGCTGGTACAGCTCGGCGATGCGCTCGATCGGCCCCGCGTTCTGCAAGATGCGCTCGATCTTGGCGGGCAGCTGCGCCATCTCGCGCGCGATCTCGATGCCGTACTCGCGCGACAGCCCGCGCGAGCGGCCGAGCGCCAGCGTGAGCAGCGCGAGCACCGTGACCTGGCTCGTGAACGCCTTGGTGGACGCCACGCCGATCTCGGGGCCGGCGTGGATGTACACGCCGCCGTCGGACTCGCGCGCGATCGTCGAACCCACGACGTTCACCACGCCCAGCGACTTCGCACCCTTGCGTCGCGCTTCCCGCATGGCCGCCAGCGTGTCGGCCGTCTCGCCCGACTGCGAGATCACCAGCACCACGGTGCCCTCGTCCACGATCGGGTTGCGGTACCGGAACTCGGAGGCGTACTCCACTTCCACCGGGATGCGCGCGAATTCCTCGAGCATGTACTCGCCGATCAGCCCCGCGTGCCACGACGTGCCGCAGCCCAGGATGATCACGCGACGGATCTCGCGCAGCTGGTCGGGCGTGAGGTTCAGGCCACCGAGGCGCGCGAGGCCCTCCTCCACGTTCAGGCGGCCGCGCATGGCGTTGCGCACGGAGTCCGGCTGCTCGTGGATCTCCTTCAGCATGTAGTGCCCGAAGCCGCCCTTCTCGATCTGCGAGAGATCCCAGTCGACGTCGTGGATCTCCTTCTCGACGCGCTCGTGCGAGATCGTGGCGGTGTGGAATCCGTCGGGCGTCAGCACGGCCATCTCGCCGTCGTCGAGGTAGATCACCTGCCGCGTGTGCTCGACGATCGCGGCCACGTCCGAAGCCAGGTAGAACTCGCCGTCGGCGATGCCCACCACGAGCGGGCTGCCGTGGCGCGCGCCCACGATCACGCCGGGCTCGCGGCTGGTCATGCACGCGATGCCGTACGTGCCCTCGACGCTGCGCAGCGCCGCGCCCACCGCCTGCTCCAGCTTGAGACCGCGCTTGAGGTGCTTCTCGATCAGGTGCGCGAGGATCTCGGTGTCGGTCTGCGTCTTGAAGACGTGCCCCTCGGCCTGCAGCGCCGCCTTCAGCGTGACGTAGTTCTCGATGATGCCGTTGTGCACCACGGCGACGGTGCCGTCCTCGTCGACGTGCGGGTGCGCGTTGAGGTCGTTCGGCTCGCCGTGCGTGGCCCAGCGGGTGTGCGCGATGCCGAACAGGCCCTTCACCGGCGTCGTGGCGAGCCGCTCCTCGAGCTTGCGGATCTTGCCCGTGGCCTTCACCACGCCGAGCTTCGCGCCGTCCTGCACGGCGACGCCCGCCGAGTCGTAGCCGCGATACTCCAGCCGCTTCAGGCCCTCGATGAGGACGGGCAGGCAGTCCCGGTTGCCGACGTATCCGACGATTCCGCACATGGCGCGCTCCCTAGCCCTTCGCCGCCAGCGCCCGCCACGCCTGGTCGACCAGCGCGCGCGTGCGCCCGGCTTCGGGCGTTTCCGCGATGACGCGCACGACCGGCTCGGTTCCCGATGGCCGGACGTGCACCCAGTCCTCGCCGCGCCCGAAACGCAGGCCGTCGGCGGTGTCCACCTGCCAGCCCTCGAACGCCCGGCGCAGCCGCGCGTCCGCCTGCCCCCACGGCTCCTCGGGCCGCGCGAGCTTGTCCTTGATCATCACGTACTCGGGGAGCGTCCGCGCCAGGTCTCGCAACGTGCCACCGGCGGCGAGCGCCTGGCTCACCAGAGCCACCGCCACGAGCCCGTCGCGGCCCAGGTGCGCCGCGGGCAGGATCATGCCGCCGTTGCCTTCACCACCTGCAACCGCGCCGTGCGCGCGCATGCCGGCCACCACGTGGGCCTCGCCCACCGGAGTGCGATGGAGGGAGACTCCCGCGGCCGCGCAGACGGTGTCGAGCATACGAGAGGTACTGAGGTTTGTCACCACCGGGCCCTTGCGGGTCGCGAGCACCACGCGCGTGCCCAGGACGACGGTGTACTCCTCGCCGAGCGGCCGCCCCTCGGCGTCCACGAACGCGGCGCGGTCGGCGTCCGGATCGAGCGCCACGCCGTAGTCGGCCCCCACCTCGCGCACCTTCGCGCCGAGGGCGCCCAGGTGCTCGGGCAGCGGCTCGAGCTCGCGCGTGAAGCGCCCGTTCGGTTCGCAGTCGAGCAACGTGACGCGCGCGCCGAGGCGCTCGAGCAGCGCCGGCACGGCGACGCCGCCGACGCTCGCGCAGCCGTCCACCACCACGTGCAGCTTGCGCGCGCGGATCGCCGGCACGTGCACGAACTCGAGACCCAGCACGCGCTCCAGGTGCCACTCGAGCGCATCGTTCTCACGGCGCTCGACGCCGAGGTGGTCGAACGTGGTCCACAGGTCGCGGTCGGCCTCGAAGCGGTCGCGCACGGCCCGGCCCTCGGCGGGCCCCAGGAACTCGCCACGCGACGAGAGGAACTTGAGCGCGTTCCACGGCGCCGGGTTGTGGCTCGC
>JBGAMH010000319.1:0-4220 GCA_044223135.1 Candidatus Eiseniibacteriota bacterium
CAGCGCCACCGACGCCGCGTTCACGCCGTCCAGGAACGCGCCGGCCGCGCGCGAACGCCTCAGCCGCGGCACCAGCGGTCCGCTGACGGCCACGTAGACGAACGCGGGCAGGAAGATGCCGACGGTGGCCACCGTGGCGCCCGCGGGCCCGGCGAGCAGCCAGCCCACGAACGTGGCGGTGGTGAACACCGGGCCGGGCGTGATCTGCCCGACGGTGATCGCGTCCAGCAGCTGCGCGTCGGTGAGCCAGTGCCAGCGCTCCACGAGGTCGGCGCGCAGGAACGCCAGCAGCACGTAGCCGCTGCCGAACAGCACCGCGCCCACCTTGAGGAAGAACAGGAACAGCGGCGCCAGCGCGAACGGCGCGGCTGCCGCGGGCGCGGCCAGCGGCGACGCGGCCGCGATCGGCGCCCACGTCGCGGCCGCACGCGGCCGTGCGATCACCAGCGCCGCGACGCCCGACGCCACCAGCACCAGCAACTCGTGTGCGCCCAGGGCGAGCGCCGCGCACGATGCCGCCGCGATCAGCGCCAGCGCCGGCCGCCGCAGCGCGGTGTGTCCGATCGCGAGCAGCGCCTGCACCACGATGGCGAGCACCACCGGGCGCATGCCGTGGAACACCGCGTCGGTCACGGGCAATCGCCCCACCCGCACGTACACCGCGGCGAGCACGCTCACGATCAGCACGGCCGGCATCACGAAGCACGCGCCGGCCACGAGCAGCCCGCGCATGCCGCGCTGCGAGTGCCCCACGTGGATCGCGAGTTCGGTGGAGTTCGGCCCCGGGACCAGCTGCGCGGCGCCCAGCAGGTCGACGAACTCCGCGCGCGTGAGCCAGCCGCGGCGGCGCACGACCTCCTCCTGCATCATCGCGATGTGCGCCGCGGGGCCGCCGAACGCAGTGGCGCCCAGCCGCAGGAACACCGCCGCCAGGTCGAGGATCGAGGCCCGCGGCGGGCTGGCCGCTGGGGGTGTGCTCATGCGAGAGCCGTCCCGGAATTGCCCGCGTCCGTCCGCGACGGGGCGCGGCGCGGCCCCCGACTCGTCCGGACTTCACGCGTCATGCACGCCCTCCGGTATGGGGTTCGAGTGGTCGGCGCGACGCGTCGAGGTCAGGGCGCGGGGGTTCCGCAGGGGCGAACCCGGGCAGGGTCCGCGGAACGTACCGGGCGGTCGGCG
This sequence comes from Candidatus Eiseniibacteriota bacterium, assembly GCA_044223135.1. Taxonomy (GTDB): domain Bacteria; phylum Eisenbacteria; class RBG-16-71-46; order RBG-16-71-46; family RBG-16-71-46; genus JBGAMH01. Next base: position 1,180 of record JBGAMH010000319.1, read on the forward strand.
GACGCCCAAGCCCCCAATTCGCGAGGAAAGCACGGCGGTGCGCCCGGGATTGGAGTATGGTGCCTTCGCGCCTCCCCGGAGGGGAGGCCTGAACGCGCTCTCCACGGCCGTACATGGCCATACCCCGCCCCGGCGATCCCGCGGCGCATCCGTGCTGCTGCCCCGCGGCATCCAAGGACCTTCACATGCTTGCGCACACACCTCCCGCCATCATCCAGGGCGGAATGGGCGTCGCCATCTCGGATTGGAAGCTCGCTCGCGCCGTGTCGTTGAACGGCCAGCTCGGGGTCATCTCGGGCACGGCCATCGACACGGTGATCGCGCGTCGCCTGCAGGACGGCGACAAAGGCGGCCACGTGCGCTCGGCGATGGAGCACTTCCCCTTCCGCGACACCGTGGCCGAGATGCTCAAGCGCCACTTCCGCCCCGAGGGCCGCCCGCCCGGCGTGCCGTACATCCAGCTGCCGATGCACCAGCAGGTCATGGGCAAGCTGCGCGAGCAGATCACCATGCTGGGCGCGTTCGTCGAAGTGCACCTGGCCAAGCACGGCCACGACGGCAAGGTGGGCATCAACCTGCTCACCAAGGTGCAGCTGCCGAACCTGGCGTCGCTCTACGGCGCGATGCTGGCGGGCGTGGACTACGTGCTGATGGGCGCCGGCATTCCGCGCGAAGTCCCGGGCATCCTCACGTCGTTCGCCCAGCAGGCGCGCGCGAGCATGAAGCTCGAGATGGAGCCCGGCTCGGGCGCCCCTGAGGTGTTCGAGCTCGACCCCGCTTCGCACTGGCCGGGCAAGGCGCCCGAGCTGCGCCGCCCGAACTTCCTGCCGATCGTGGCGAGCACGTCGCTGGCCACGCTGTTCGCGCGCAAGGCCGGCGCGGACGGCATCGTGATCGAAGGTCCCACCGCCGGCGGGCACAACGCGCCGCCGCGCGGCGACATGACGTTCAACGACCGCGGCGAGCCGGTGTACGGCGAGCGCGACGAAGTGGATCTCGAGAAGGTGCGCGAACTGGGCGTGCCGTTCTGGCTCGCGGGCGGCACCGGCTGCCCCGAGGGCTACAAGAAGGCGCGCGCCGCGGGCGCCGCCGGCATCCAGGTGGGCACGCTGTTCGCCTACTGCGACGAGTCGGGCCTCGCCGAACCGCTCAAGCGCTCGGTGCTCGAGCACGCGATCCGCGGCGAGGTGGACGTATACACCGATCCGCTCGCGTCGCCCACTGGCTACCCGTTCAAGGTCGTGCACTGGCCCGGCGATCCGTCGCCCCAGACCACGCGCAAGCGCGTGTGCGACCTCGGCTACCTGCGCACGGCGTACCGCCGCCCCGACGGGCGCGTGGGCTACCGCTGCGCCAGCGAGCCGGTGGACCTGTTCCTGAAGAAGGGTGGCGAGGAGTCGCAGACGGAGGGGCGCAAGTGCCTCTGCAACGCGCTGCTCGCGAACATCGGCCAGGCGCAGGTGCGCGCCGACGGCACGCACGAGCCGACGCTGCTCACGAGCGGTGACGAGCTCAAGCACATCGCCACGTTCCTCGCCGGCCGCACGCGATACAACGCGGCCGACGTGATCGCGTGGCTGATGGGCGAAGTGCCCGAAGGACTGCCCGCGCAGGCTTAGGACGCGCGGACGCGGCGCCGATCGGCGGAGGCTTCGCGGCCGAAGTCGCGCCGGGAGCGCCGCGCTCGGCAGGACGCGCCCGGGCCCGACCCGGAACGCGCCGCGCGCGCACTCGCCGAGGCCCGGCGGCTTCGCATCATCCGCCCGCGGGCCCTCGCCCCTCCCCGCCGGGCAGCAGCATGTCTTCGAAGAAGAACGCGGCGAGTTCCGCGCGGCCGGCGAGCCCCGACTTGCGATACACGTTCACCGCGTGCTGCCGGATGGTCCGCTCGCTGCGCTGCGTGAGCGCCGCGATCTCCTTGTGGCTGTATCCCTTCAGCAGGAACAGCGCCGTTTCCTTCTCGGTCGGCGTGAGCGACCACGCCCCGAACTGCGCGTCCATGGCCTCGCCCAGGCCCTGCAGCGCGGACTTCGCCCGCGCCTGCCACGCGTCCCGTTCCGCCCGGTGGCGCTCCAGCGAGGCCTGCACCTCCGTGAGCGAACGCTCGCTCCGCAGCCAGCCGGACCCGAGCACCGCCGCCGACACCACGGCCAGCGCGCTGAACGCGAGCTCGACCCAGCCGTGGGCGGCCCGCCACACGCGCGGCGAGTCGGAGTACAGGTCGGCGACCCCGACCACGGCCATGGCCACGAGCAGCACGGACACCAGGGCGAGGATTCGAGAGGCGCGTTCGTTCATGAGGCCATCCGTCATTTGCCGGGGGCGTTGCACCCCAAGGGTTTGGCTGCCTGATCCCGGGCACATGCCCGATTCCCGTCGCCGGGCTTCCACACTAGGTTGATCGCGGGTTCAACGAACACCACCCGACACCCGCAGGAGGCATCCGGATGAACGGAAACAAGATTCTCGGTCCCGTCGTGGGCGGAGGGCTCGCCCTCGTCGCCCTGCTCCAGCTCGTCCCGTACGGTCGCTCCCACCAGAACCCGCCCGTGGGTGCCACGGTGGCGTGGGACTCCCCGCGCACCGAGGAGCTCGTCCGACGGGCCTGCTGGGACTGCCACAGCAACGAGACGAAGTGGCCGTGGTATTCGAACATCGCGCCCATCTCGTGGCGTGTCCAGCGGCACGTGGACGAAGGCCGAGAGAAACTCAACTTCACCGACTTCCAGCCCGGCAATGGGGAGGTGGCGGAGCAGGCCGGCGAGTCCGCCGAGACGGTGCAGAAGGGCGAGATGCCCCTGTCCGACTACCTGCTCGCGCACCCCACCGCGCGGTTGAACGCGGCCGAGAAGCAGGAGCTGATCCGCGGGCTGCAGGCGACGTTCGCGGCGTTCGCCGAAAAGGGCGAGGGCGCCGAAGGGGGCGCTGCCGGCGGCGCAGTCGGCGAGGCGGGCGCAGCGGGCCGGGGCGGCGAAGCGGAGGGCACGCGCGAAAGCGAGGAGCACGAGCGGGAGGAGCGCGCCGCCGGCCGCTGAGCGAGC
>JBGAMH010000320.1:0-4806 GCA_044223135.1 Candidatus Eiseniibacteriota bacterium
ATCGCCGTGCCGTGGATCGGCGAGCGCGAGAAGCAGCTCGTCCTCGAATCGCTGGAGTCGGGCTGGATCACCACCGGCCCGAAGACGCAGGAGCTGGCGCGGCGAGTGGCCGAACTGGCCGGCGCGAAGCACGCCGTCGCCGTCAACAGCGCGACCGGCGCCCTCCACCTGGCGCTCGAAGCCCTCGGCCTGGGGCCGGGCGACGAGATCATCACCTCGGCCTACACGTTCGTGGCGACCGTCAACGTGATCGAGCACGTGCGCGCGACGACCGTGCTCGTGGACGTCGAACCGGACACGCTCAACCTGGACCCGAAGGCCGTCGAAGCCGCGATCACCCCGCGCACGAAGGCCATCCTGACGGTCGACTACGGCGGCCACCCGTGCGACTACGACGCGCTGCAGCGGCTCGCCGACCGCCACGGGCTGGTGATCGTCGACGACGCCGCGCACGCGCTGGGCGCCGCCTACAAGGGCCGTCCGGTGGGCTCGCTCGCGAGCGTCACCGCGTTCTCGTTCTACGCCACCAAGAACCTGAGCACCGGCGAGGGCGGCGCGGCGGTGACCGACGACGCCGCGCTGGCCGAGCGCATCCAGCTGCTCAGCCTGCACGGCATGAGCCGCGACGCCTGGAAGCGCTACAGCGACACCGGCTCGTGGTACTACGAAGTGGTCGCGCCGGGCTGGAAGTACAACCTGAGCGACGTCCTCGCCGCGATCGGCGTGGGCCAGCTGGAGCGGTTCGAGGCGTTCCAGGCCCGCCGGCGGGCCCTGGTCGACCGCATGCGCGCCGGGCTGGCGGGCTGCGACGCCGTGCGCCTGCCGGTCGAGCGCCCGGACGTCACGCACGCCTGGCACCTGTTCCCGATCGGCCTCGAGCTCGAGCGGCTGACCATCGACCGCGCCCGATTCGTGAAGGAGCTGCGCGCCGAGAACATCGGCACGTCGGTGCACTTCATCCCGATCCACTTCCACCCGCACTTCCGGGACAGCCTCGGCCACGCCGAAGGCGCGTTCCCCGTGTGCGAGGACGCCTACCGCCGCGCGGTCACGCTGCCGCTGTTCCCGCGCATGACCGACCGCGACGCCGACGACGTCGTCGCCGCGGTGCGCAAGATCGCGGACGCGTTCCGCCGCTGACGCGGCGCGGGCTCGGGGGAAGCGCAGGTTCACGCGGGATCGTCCTGCGCTTCGCCGAGGTTCTTGAGCGAGAGTCCTTCGCGGTTGAGGAACCACAGCCCGACCGCGGTGATCGGCAGCCACTGGCTGAAGAAGTAGAACCAGCCGAACGCGCTCGCCGGGGTCTTGTCGACGCCGTAGAGCGCGAGACCCGCCGTGCAGGCCACGTTGAGCGTGCCCACGTAGCCCGGCGCCGCCGGCACCATGATGCCGATCGCGGTCACGACCAGCATGACCAGCCCGGAGTACCAGGGCACCGAGATGCCCAGCGACCACGCGGTGATCCACAGCGCGACCGAGAAGCTCAGGAACATCCCGAACGACAGCACGAACACCTGCAGCAGGCGCCCGAGGTCGCGGAACAGCGAGAACCCGTCGAGGAAGCGCTCCAGCAGCCGCGCGGCCCGGTCGCGGAAGCGCGCCGGCATCAGCCGGATCAGCGCGTGCGCGAACGCCCGGTTGCGCTCCGCCGTCACGACGAACACGGTGAGCACCGCCGACAGCACGAGCAGGATGCGCGCCCCGCCCTGCACCAGCCGGCCGGCCGGGGTGTTCTCGGCGATCGGCGCGACCAGCAGGGCGATGCCGAAGATGGCGAGCAGCGTGAGCATGTCGACGGCGCGTTCGACGACGATGGTGGCGAGCAGCATCGACTTGGACAGCCGCTCCCGCCGCGCGAGCGCCCACGGGCGCACGAACTCGCCGAGCCGGAACGGCAGCACGTTGTTCGCCATGAAGCCGATCATCGTGGCGCTGAACAGGCTCGCGGTGCCGATGCGGCGGTCGGTGCGCAGCAGGAACCGCCAGCGGATGGCACGCACCCAGAACGCGAAGATCGTGATCGCGCAGACCCCGGCGAAGCCGGCGTAGTTGGCGTTCCGCAGCGCGGCGGCGACCGCGCGGAGGTCGACCTCCTTCATCGACACCCACACGCAGACGGCCGAGATCGCCAGCGCGGCGGCCAGCTGGAGCGTGCGCTTCACCGGGCATCCTCCCCGCCGCGGGCGCGGCGCAGTTCGTCGAGTTCGTGGCGCAACAGAGCCAGATCGCGAGTCAGCTCGTGGTTCTCGAACCCGAGCCGCGACAGCTTGAGTGACAGGTAGAGCAGCATGGCCACCGCGAAGGCGAGGCCGAACGCGAACACCGTCGAGGCCTCACCGAGCACCCCGAGCGCGTGCGTGATCCAGACGAGCAGCGGCGTCGAGAAGCCGAGCACCGCGATCACGAAGCTCGCGATCACCCACAGCAGCGAATACTCCTCCGACAGTTTCCGGCGGCGCACCAGGTCGAGCACGTAGAGCGCCAGCAGCACCGCCCCGACGGCGGCGACGATCTGGGTCCGCGAAAGGAAGAAGTGCACGGGGGCCTCCGGGTCAGACGGGCCTGCGGATGAGCGCCATGAGCGACGCCAGCAGGTTCTTGTACGGGTAGTAGAGCTGCTTGCCCAGCGTGTAGAACGAACGGCCGGCCTGCCGCTCGCGCATCACGACCGGCACTTCGTCGAGGCGGAATCCCCGGCGGGCGAGCCCGATGAGCAGCGGTGCGTCCGGGAAGTCCTTCGGGAACTCGTGCTGGCAGACCTGCATCACGGGTCGCGAGTAGGCGCGGAAGCCCGACGTGGTGTCGGTGATGCGTCGGCCGATGGCCAGCTTGACCACGGCCTGGAAGAGCTTCATGCCGATCCGGCGGTTGAGCGGTGCACGATAGCCGGTCGCCTCGACGAATCGCGAGCCGATGGACACGTCGCAACGGCCCGCGAGCACCGGCTCCAGCAGCACCCCGAGGTAGGCCGGGTCGTGCTGGCCGGCTGCACGCCGATGTCGCTGCGCCACCGCCCAGCGGAACCCGGTCTGCAGCGCACCGCCGACGCCGAGGTTGACCGGGTGGCGCACCACGGCCACACCGGCCTCGCGGGCGACGCGCGACGTGGCGTCGCGCAGACCGTCGTCCACCACGAGCAGGTCGACGCCGGGCGGCTGGCCTTCACCTCGGCGAGGGTCGCCGGCAGGCTGTCCTCCTCGTTGTGGGCGGGGATGATCACCAGCACGCGTGGGGCGGTCATGCGGCTCTCCGGGGTTCAGACGCGGGCGTTCGGCAGGCGCGCCACCACCTTCCGCAGGCGCGGCAACCGGGCGCCGGGCAACGGCAACCCGGCGAGTTTCTCGAGGTCGTAACGAGTGACGAGTGCGAACGCGAACGTGCCCACGACCGCCGGCGACGAGGAACAGGCGGACGGCGCGGGATCCTGCGCCCAGTTCGCGCTCCGCGCGTACAGCGCCAGCAGCAGTCCGGGCAGCAGCAGGAGCAGGTTGCGCACGACCGCGCCGACGCGCTCCTCGATGCCCTCGGGCACGAGCGCGCCGGCCAGCACGAGGGCGCCGGCGAACGAGACGACGGCGCCGCCCAGGTTGGCCCAGCAGGCGCCCGCGGCGCCGAACGGCAGCAGGAGCAGGAAGTAGCCGGCGACTTCGGTGAGCAGCTTGGCGAGCGCGAGCCCGAAGACGTAGCCCGGCCGCCGCATGGCCTGGAAGAGCATGGTGAGTGGCTGCTGCGCCGTGCGGGCGATGGGCACGAGCGCGAGCACGCGCAGCATGGGAATCGCGGGCACGAAGAGCGAGCTGCCGATCACGCGCGTGATCTCGTAGGCGAACACGAACAGCACGAACGAGAGCGAGCACGCGAGCAGCTGGATGAGCCGGAACGCCTGGTCGGTCACGTAACGGAGCTTCTCGCGGTCGTTCGCGGCCACGATCTGGGTGAGCGACGGCAGGAGCGAGTTGGGCACGGTGTGCGCGAGCTCCACGAACCGCTCGACGGTCTGGAACGCGAACGTGAACAGGCCGAGCGTCGCGGGATCGAGCACCTTGCCGAGCACGAGCTTGCCGAGGTTCTGGCCGGAGAGGAACGACAGGCGCGCGCCGTAGAGCGGCGTGCAGTAGGCGAACATCGCGCGCAGGAGCGCGCCGTGGGGCTCGCGTTCCCCGCGGCCGGCCGCGCGCTGCGCGCCGCGCAGCTGCCACTCCGCGAGGGCGAACGCGGTGACCGCCTGCAGCAGGGCGAGCACCGAGAACCCCACGGCGAGCGAGGGCAGGCCCTGGCCGGTGAACCACAGGAACGCCACCAGCACCGTCTTGCCGACGTTGAAGAGCAGCGACAGCAGGCTCACCCATTCGAATCGCTGCAGGCCGAACAGCACGGCGCGCCCCGTGGTCGCGAGGCCGTCGGTGGCCACGAACACGGTGAGGAGAGGCACGAGCACGCGCAGCTCTTCGATGCGGTAGAAGTTCGCGAGCCACGGGGTCACCGAGAGCAGCACGACGCAGACGAGCAGCCCGAGCGCGAGCTTGAGGCCCGAGGCGAGGTGGAAGCCCCGGTGGAGCGTCGCGAGGCGCCCCTTGACCTGGTGCTCCGCCGCGTAGCGCTCGAGGTACATCTCGAAGTTGCCCGTGAACGCCGTCGCGAGCGTCACGATCGAGAACGCGACGGTGAGCATCCCGTAGTTGTGCGGGCCCAGCCAGCGCGCCATGAGCGCCGTGTAGAGGATCGTCGACACCATGGCGATCCCCTTCTCGAGCCCCAGGAAGAACGCCCCGCGCGTGACGTTGCTGGCGATCTCGCCGCGCCTCA
>JBGAMH010000321.1:0-4204 GCA_044223135.1 Candidatus Eiseniibacteriota bacterium
GAACTGCGACACCAGCTTCTTCGCGCTGCCGAAGCCGGCGCGCTCGAGGAACCAGCCGAAGCCGATGCCGATGACGAACGCGACCACCAGCGACGTCTCGTCACCGAACAGGCCGTACTTGAAGAAGGGTGCGGTCATCGCCACTGCCTCCTCATCAGGCCCGCGAACGCGTAGGCGCCCGCGAACACCATCATCATGAACGCCCAACTGCCGGCGTTGAGCACCGCGCCGCCGGTGAGCGCCTGTCCGCTGGTACAGCCGCGCGCGAGCTTGGCGCCCACGCCCATCAGCGCGCCGCCGACGAACGCCCACACCAGGCGTCCGCCCGTCGAGACGCGCGGCCCCTTCTCCACGGTGCGCTGCAGACGCCCGGCGAGCGCGCCCGACAGGAAGCCGCCCACCAGCACGCCGAGCACCTCGAAGACGAGCCACGCCTTCAGCGGGTGGCCGACGCCGCTGTCGAGGTACTCCGAGAAGAAGCCGTTCGCGCGCGCGTGATCCGGCGCCACCAGGCTCAGCCCCCACGACACGAGCGACGAGATCGCGCCCGAGGCGCCGAGGCCCCGACCCATCACGACGTAGGCGGCAAGCAGCACCAGGCCCAGCCCGACGCCGGCCAGGTACGGATTCATGTACGGCTGCGCCACGCGTGCGACGCCGTGCGCGTGGGCATCCTTGCGGACGGGCGTGTCCGCGGTGGGTGTCAGCGTGCTCATCAGCAGGTTCCTCCGGGGATTCAGGCCCGCGTCCAGTGACTGAACTGGCCGGCGGCCACGAGGACGAAACGAAGCAGCAGGCCGCCGGCCAGCACGAGCAGCGGGGCCACGGCGGTGTGCGCGATGCGGTGCTTGACGGCCAGCGACTGCACGAACAGCGGCACGAGCAGGCCGAGGCCCACCACACCGACCCAGAAGACCGCCGTCCACGGGCCGCCCAGCAGCAGGCCGGCGGCCTGGGCGTGGGCGCGCGTCGAACTGAGCAGGCCGACCAGGAACAGCGCGATCAGCACCAGTTCCGCCTGGATGAAGCGGTTGTCCGCGCGGGCGAGGAACTCGCTCTCGCCGCGGTCGCGCGCCACCATGTGCACCAGCGCGGCCGCGCTGGATAGCCCCGATGCCAGGAACAGCGGGCCGAGCAGCGCGCTGTTCCACAGCGGACGCGCGACGAGCGTGCTCAGCAGCACGCCCGTGTAGATCCCGAGCAGGCCGCCCAGCACCATGTTCGCGCCGGCGATCAGCCGCACCGCGCCGGCGTTCCCCAGCAGCTTCGTCGACCAGCCGCGCGCAACCGGCACGCGCTCCACGAGCCACTCGGGCGGGTTGAGCAGTAGCGCACCCGCGAGCGCCGGGTACACGGCGAGCAGGATCCACGCGCCCCACGACATGGGGGAGAGCGGCTGGAACGTGGTGTACAACCGCCACGTGTAGAGCTTGTGCTCGAGGTCCAGGAACAGCGCGAGCATCCCCAGGCTCAGCAGCGCGAGCCCGAGCACGGGCAGCAGGCGAGTGACGGATTCCGCGCGACGATGGCGGTCCGAGAACGCGAACCAGCCCGAGATCGCCATCATGCCGGCCACGAGTCCGCCGAGGAACAGGTACACGGGGATCTGCCACGCCCACACGTGCACGTGCGGATCCACCAGGTGATTCAGGCGCGTCGAAGTGATGTCGATCATGGCGGCGCTCACGTGAGGAAGAACACGCGCGGGCCGGTGCCCGCTTCGGGCAGCAGCGCGTGGTGGTCGCGCGACGCGAGCAGTCGGCTCACGTCGCTGTGGGGGTCGTCGAGGTCGCCGAAGTGCATGCAGTGCGTGGGGCACACCGAGACGCACGCGGGCAGCCGGCCCTCCTTCACGCGGTGCAGGCAGAACGTGCACTTGTCCGCGTAGCCGTCCGGGTGCACGAAGCGCGCGTCGTACGGGCACGACGCGAGGCACGCCTTGCAGCCGATGCACAGCTCGTGCGTGATCTGCACGAGCGCGCCGAAGGCCTCCACGTGGCTGGCGCCCGTGGGGCAGCAGCTCACGCACGGCGGCCGGTCGCAGTGGTTGCAGCGCTCGCTGCGGATCTCCAGTTGAACGTCAGGGAACCGGCCGCGGGTCTCCTGCACGATCCAGTCGCGGCAGAAGCCCTCGGGTACGTCGTTCTCGGTCTTGCACGCGACGACGCAGTCCATGCAGCCCACGCAGCGGCGCGTGTCGATAGCCATGCCGAAGCGCGCCATCAGGCCAGGCCCTCCGCTTCGATCGTGACGAAGTTGACGCTCATCGCGGTGCCGCCCATGAGCGGATCCACCGCGTAGCGCGTGATCAGCTGCGAGTCGCTCGCGCCGCGCTTGCTGCGCGCGGCCAGGCCCTTCGCGGTGTGGCCGAAGCCGTGCACCACGTACACGCAGTCCTGCCGGATGCGCTCGGTGGCCTTCACCTGCACGCGCCCGCTCGTGACGCCGTCCTGGTTGCGCAGCCTCACCCACGCGCCGTTGTCGAGCCCGAGGCGCCGCGCCACGTCGGCGTTCAGCCACACGACGTTGTCCGGCATCATCTCCAGCAGCAGTGGGTTGGTCTGCGTGCGGCTGAACGAGTGCACCGGCGCGCGGCCGTAGAGCAGCCGGAACGAGCCGGCCGGCGGCTCCTCGTGCGCGGTCCACCGCGGCACGGGGTCGAAGCCGACTTCCTGGAGCTGATTCGACCAGAACTCGATCTTGCCCGACGGCGTGCCGAACGACGGCTCGACGCCTTCGGACCAGAAGATGGGCTGCCGCGCACCGCGCACGATGCCCTTCTGCTTCAGCTCGGCCAGGCTGAGCCCCGCGCCCCGGAGGCGCGTGTCGAGGTACTCCTCGACGTCCTTCCACGGGTAGTACGCGCCGAGCCCGAGCTTCATCGCCAGTTCGCGCGCGATCCACCAGTTCGGCTTCTGGTCGTCGGGCGGCGCGACCACGGGCTGGCGCAGCGCGACGAACGGCTCGCGGAACGTCTCCACGTTCAGGTCGTCGTAGCGCTCGAGGTACACGGCTTCCGGCAGCACGACGTCGGCCCAGCCGGCGATCTCGCTGGGAATCACGTCCACCACCACGAGCAGGTCGAGGTTCTGGATCGCGCGGATCGTCTCGGCTTCGTTCGGCAACGCCTGCATCAGGTTCGTCGCGTACACCCACCAGCCCTTGATCGGGTACGGCTGCCCGGTGAGCGTGGCCTCGCGGAAGCCCGTGGTGATCGCCGCACTCGCGAACGGGTACTTCTTGCCGGGGTTGTCCGCCATGCCGCGCTCGGAGTGCGGGTACTCGGGGTAGGGGTAGGGCGGCACCGACATGCTGACCGGCTGGTAGAAGCCGCCCTCGCGGCCCCACGTGCCGAGCAGCGCGTTCAGCAGCGCGATCGCCCGGCTGCGCTGCGCATCGTCGCCGTACCACGTGGCGTGTCGGCCCGGGTGCACGAGGCTCGCGGGGCGGTGGCGCGCCATCTCGCGCGCCGTCTCGCGGATCACGTCGGGCGCGATGCCGGTGATCGGGTACGCCCACTCCGGCGTCCACGCGGCGATGTCGGCCGCGAACGCGTCGAAGCCGTGCCCGTGCGCCGCGACGTACTCGCGGTCGTACAGGCCTTCGGCCACGAGCACCTGCATCCATGCCAGCACCAGGGCCGTGTCGGTACCCGGCTTGATCGGCAGCCAGTACTTCGCCTTGCTCGCCGCCGTGCTGAAGCGCGGGTCCACCACGATCACCGTGGCGCCGGTGCCCACGGCGTCGGCGAACTCCTGGGCCTGCGTGTTGTGCATGTTCTCGCCCAGGTGCGAGCCGATCAGCGTGAGGCAGCGGGCACCGCGGATGTCGGTGCGCTCGGGCGAGCCCACTTCCTCGCCGAACGTGAGCTGGAAGCCCACGTCGCGCGGGCCGCGGCACTGCGCGAACGACGGCGCGCCCAGGTTCGGCGTGCCGAACGCCTTCATCGTGTGCTTGAGGAAGTTGCCACCGATGCCGTGGCTGAACAGCGCCACCGCCTCCGGGCCGTAGCGCGCCTTGATCGCCTGCATCTTCCCGGCAATCACGTTCAGCGCTTCGTCCCACGAGACCGCGGTCCATTCCTCCTGGCCGCGGTTCCGCCGACGCACGAGCGGGCGCTTCAGGCGCTGCGGATCGAAGTGCGCGCCGACACCGCCGGTGCCGCGCGGGCACAGCCGGCCGCGGCTCAGCGGGTCGTCGGGGT
>JBGAMH010000322.1:0-4152 GCA_044223135.1 Candidatus Eiseniibacteriota bacterium
AGCCACGCCAGGTAGCGCAGGCTCTCGACCGGCTCCAGGCTCAGCACGAGGTCGGCGGCGCCCAGCGGGATCAGGTCGCTCTCGATGGGGGTGTCGGACAGGCGCAGGTGCGCCTGCACCGCGCCACCGCGCTGCGCCATGCCGTGCACTTCGGACTGCTTCACGTACAGGCCCTCGGTGGCCGCCGCACGGCCGATCAGCGCCGCCATCGACAGCACGCCCTGCCCGCCCACGCCCGCAAACACGATGTCGTACTTCATGACGCCGTCACCTCCACCAGCCGCGAACGCTTCTTCGTGGCCTGCTTGCACTCGCGCACCGCGATCACCACCGACAGGCCGGGGTGCTCGATCTCGCGCTTCAGGAGCGCCGCGTTCTCGTGGACCTTGCGCGGGTGCGCGTCCACCACGTGGCAGTGCGCCGGGTCCACGCCCGCGCCCAGCACCAGCACGTGCAGTCGCGTGGACGGCACGAGCGGGTCCTGCACGCCGGTCATGGCGGTGGCCTGGTTGTCGAGGATCAGCACCGTCATCGGCGTGTCGTGCGCGGCCGCGTCCACCAGCGACGGCAGGCCGGAGTGCATGAACGTGCCATCGCCGATCACCGCGACCACGGGCTTGAAGCCGGCCTCGGCCGCGCCCTTCGCCATGCCGATCGAGGCGCCCATGCACACGCAGGACTCGATCGCCGACCAGGGTGGCAGCGCGCCGAGCGTGTAGCAGCCGATGTCGGCGGTGACCATGGACTGCGCGTACTCGCCGAGCGCCTCCTTGAGCGCGTTGTACGCGTGGCCGTGCGGGCAGCCCTGGCACAGCTGCGGTGGCCGGTTCGGCAGCACGAGCCCGTCGATCGCCGACGTCACGCGCGGCGCGATGCCGAGCGCGCGGCGCACCACGTCGGGCGTCAGCTCGCCCGCCTCGGGCACATCGCCGGTCATGCGGCCCGCGATCACGCGCTCGGACGGCAGCAGCCCGCGCATCAGGCGCTCCACGTAAGGGTAGCCGTCCTCCAGCACCAGCACGCGGTCGCAGTGCTCGGCGAGCCGGCGCACGAGGTCCACCGGGATCGGGTAGGCGCCGATGTGCAGGTGCGACGGCGTCCAGCCGAGGTCGGCCAGGTTCTCGCGGAAGTAGTTGCGCGCGATGCCGGTGGTAATCACGCCCAGCTCGCGGCGCCCCTCGTTCAGCTGCAGCGTGTTCCAGCGGCTCGTGCTGCTCCACGCACCCATCGCGTGCTGGCGTTCGAGCAGGCTCGCCCACTGCTTGCGCGCGTTGCCGGGCAGGAGGATCCACGAGTTGCGCTGCGGCGCCTTGGCCACCGGGTTCTCCGCGCGCGCTTCGCCCACCTCCACGGTGGTGCGGCTGTGCGACAGGCGCGTGACCAGCCGCAACAGCACCGGCACGCCAAAGCGCTCCGAGACGTCGTACGCCTCGCGCGTCATGTCGTACGCCTCCTGCTGCGTGGCGGGCTCCAGGCACGGAACGCGCGCGAAGTCGGCGTACCAGCGGCTGTCCTGCTCGTTCTGCGAGCTGTGCATGCCGGGGTCGTCGGCCACGGCCACCACGAGCCCGCCGTGCATCTGCACGAGCGCCGAGTTCACGAACGGGTCGGCGGCCACGTTGAGCCCGACGTGCTTCATGCACACGAGCGCGCGGCGCCCGGCGAAGCACGTGCCCAGCGCTTCCTCGTACGCCGTCTTCTCGTTCGCGCTCCAGGCGGCGAGCGGCCGGCCGTGCTTCTTCTGGTGTTCGAGCAGGTACTCCAGGATCTCGGTCGACGGCGTACCCGGATAGGCGTAGGCGGACGACAGACCGGCGTGCACGGCGCCGAGCGCCACCGCCTCGTCGCCCAGCAGGATCCTCTGCGGCATGACACCTCCCGTGGGGTCGGCGGCGTCCCTGCCCGCGCGACCGGCTGGCGCGACGGAGCGCGCCCTTCCATAAGACTCACGCGCGCGGGAGCACTCCCCGTGCCGTGCTCCCGCGGTTCGGGAAGCGTGCACCGGCGCGCGTTTGCGCTCGCACCGCCGTCGCCGAGGGGCCTGCGGACTGCCCGGGCGGCAGGTTCCCCGACATCTTGGCGGGACGGTCCGCGCGCGCCCGCCGCGCGGCGGGCCTCGCCGAACGCTTCGGCCGCGGTCTGCGCGGGCATCGGCCCGCGGAGCAAGGCCCGGCCCGGATCGTGCTCCGGTTCTCCGCGCGCAGATGCACCGCCGGCGGGATGCAAGGCCGACCGGGCTGGGGAGAAGTTGGTTCGTCGGGGAGGGGAGAGCCCGTGGATCCCGTTCGCATGGCCGCCGTGGGCACCGTCACGCTCGCCCTGGCGCTCTACACGATCGGCACCGTGATGGAGCAGCGTTCGCACCGGGTGACCCCGGGCGTGCGCGGGTTCCTCACGGTCGGCGTGTTCTTCGACGTCACCGCCACCATCCTGATGATCGTGGCCAGCCGGAGCCTGACGCCCACCGTGCACGGCGTGCTCGGCTACTCCGCGCTCGCGCTGATGCTGACCGACACCATCCTGCTCTGGCGGCATGCTCTGGCCAGAGGACAGCAGGCGGTGGGACGCGGACTCCATCTGTACTCGCGCGTCGCGTATCTCTACTGGGTCGCGGCGTACTTCACGGGCGCCGCGCTCGTGATGGCCGAGAAGCACGCGCATTCGTGAGCACCGCCTTCGGGCGCAAGCAGTTCTGATCCCTTCGGACCATACAGATTTTGCGAACCGTTATGGGATTGTGACCGCGGAGTGACGCGCTGCGTTCTCCAGATCCGGCGCCGGTGGCACCCGAACGATCGGGACCGAACCCGCGCCAACGCGCGACGCGAGCCACTCCGACTCGACTCTCCTCGAGAGCCGAAACGTGAGGCCGTTCATCAGGAGGGCTCGCCGTGGATCATGAGGTGGTGACGCGCACGGAGTCGGGGCGGGGCGTGAAGAACATCCAGCGCCGCGATTTCCTCAAGGTCGTGACGATGGCGGCGGCCTCGGTGGGCCTCGCGCAGTCGGCGGTGCCGAAGATCGTCCAGGCCGCGAGCAAGGGTCTCAAGCCCTCGGTGATCTGGCTGCACTTCCAGGAGTGCACGGGTTGCACGGAGTCGCTGCTCCGCACGAACCACCCCGAGATCGGCGAACTGATCCTCGACCTGATCTCGCTCGACTACCACGAGACGCTGTTCGCCGCCGCCGGCCACCAGGCCGAGGAAGCGCTGCAGGCGGCCATGAAGGCGAACGCGGGCAAGTACGTGTGCATCATCGAGGGCGCGATCCCCACGAAGGACGGCGGGATCTACTGCAAGATCGGCAACAAGACCGCGATGGAGCTGGCCAGGGAAGTCTCGGCCAACGCCGCGGCGGTGATCGCGATCGGTTCGTGCGCCTCGTGGGGCGGCGTGCCGTCGGCCGATCCCAACCCGACGGGCGCCACGGGCGCGCCGATGGTGCTGACCGACAAGAAGGTCGTGACGCTGCCCGGCTGCCCGGCGAACCCGTACATCCTGCTGGGCACCGTGCTGCAGTTCGTCACGTTCGGCACGCTGCCGGCGCTCGACGACAAGGGCCGCCCGCTGTTCGCGTACGCGCGCGTGATCCACGAGGACTGCCCGCGCCGCCCGCACTTCGACGCCGGGCGCTTCGTGCAGAAGTACGGCGACGAAGGCCACCGGCTCGGCTACTGCCTCTACAAGATGGGCTGCAAGGGGCCGGCGACGCACGCGAGCTGTTCCACCATGCGCTTCGGCGACGTCGACGCGTGGCCCATCGGCATCGGGCATCCGTGCTTCGGCTGCACCGAGAAGAAGATCGGCTTCCGCGTCGCGCTGCACGAGACGGTGCCCATCGATCGCCCGACGCCTCCGGACACGTACCCGGCCGTGGGTGCGCACCAGGGCAACGTGACCCCGATCGCCACGGGCCTCGCGGGCGTGGTCGGCGGCGCGCTGCTGGGCGCCGGCTGGATGGCGTCCAAGAAGCTCGGCGACGAACCGGGTGACACCAAGAAGGGGGACTGAGCCATGTCGGTCAATCGGCGTGACGTCCTCAAGGTGATCGCGGGCACGGCGGCGGCGGTCGGCGCCGCGGCCGTGCGGCCCGCCGAGGCCCGGGAGCGCAAGGTCGCCCCGGCGCAGGCGGTGGGCATGCTGTACGACACCA
>JBGAMH010000323.1:0-4142 GCA_044223135.1 Candidatus Eiseniibacteriota bacterium
CCTGCGGTCGCGCTGCGCCGGGAGGTGCTACTCCACGCGCACCAGCTTCCGCACGCGCGTCTGCCCGTCGAACGACAGCCGCACCCAGTAGAGCCCGGCGCGCGCGCCGCGACCGCCGGCGTCGAGCCCGGCCCACGCGGCCGAGTGCGGGCCGGCCGCGTGCTCACCGCTCGCGAGCGTGGCGACGCGCCGGCCGGCGGCGTCGTACACGGCCAGGTCCACTGCGCCGGCACGCGGCAGCGCGAACTCCACGCGCGTGGTGCGCGCCGACGGGTTGGGCGAAGGAGGCGCCAGCTCCACGCGCGTGGCGCGCATGCCGGCGCCGGTGCTCGGCCCGCTCAGCACGACATCGTCCAGGTACTGCGTGTCGGGGCCCAGCTGGTACTCGGCCCGGATGAACATCTGCTCGAGCGCGCCGAGCACGGCGTCGAACTCGGTCGCGGTCGGCGCGGGGCCATTGAGCGCGTTCACGTGCCAAGCGCTCGCCACCATCGGCAGCGCGTAGTGCGCGAACGTGGATCCGGGCTGCGAGGGAAGCGCGCGCACCAGCGTGAGGCCGCCGCCCACCAGCACGAGGTCCTCCTGCGTGAACGGGCCGAAGCCCGAGCCGACGTTCGCCACGTCGAAGGCCAGCGCGCCCCCGACGGCGGCCAGCTTGTTGCCCAGGAACGCGGCGGGCGCTTGCCAGTACTGCGCGTTGCCGAACGAGCCGGAGCCGTCGGGATCGGGAAACCGCAGGTGGCCGGCTTCCCACGTGGGCGCGTAGGTGTTGTAGATCGTGGGCGGCACGGCGCTCGGGTACGGCAGCATCACGTTCACCCAGCCCTCGGCATCGGTGGTGAACAGGCTCTGCGCGAGCTGCGCCCGAGCGACTCCCGGAAGGACCAGGGCGAGGGCGAGCGAACAGGCGAACAACCAGGCGCGGATCCGCATGCGAGTGTCCTCGGTCGAGTGGTCGCGGCCCGCACGCAGGGTGGGCGTTCCGCCGCGAGACGAGCATAGGCGACGGCCGCGCGGAACCCGCGCGCTATTTCGCGGCAAGCGGCGTGCGGCTCCCGGGGTCGAATGCCCCGGGCTCCGCCCCGTGGCGAGCCCGCGAACCGGGGCCTATGCTGCGGCGGCGTTCCCGACCGCCCCGGAGTCCGTCATGCCCCTGCCCGATGCCCCCACCGCCGAGCCCCGCACCGGCGGCGTCGCGATTCCGCTCGCATTCGCGGTGCTGAAGCTCGGCCTGCACGCGCTGGCGGTGACGCACTACGGCTGGTTCCGCGACGAGCTCTACTACCTGGCGTGCAGCCGGCACCTGGCGTGGGGCTACGTGGACCACCCGCCGCTGTCGATCGCGGTGCTCGCGCTGGTGCGCGCCACGCTCGGCGACTCGCTGTGGGCGCTGCGCGCGCTGCCGGCGCTGGCGGGCGCGGGCACCGTGGTGCTCACGGGCCTGCTCGTGCGCGACCTGCGCGGCGGCCGGTTCGCGCAGGCGCTGGCGTGCTTCGCGGCGGTGCTGCCGCCGGTGTGGCTGGCGGTGGACCACTTCTTCAGCATGAACGCGTTCGACACGCTGTTCTGGACGCTGGCCGCGTGGCTGCTGCTGCGCGCGCTCGACGGCGGCCGGCCGCGCACGTGGCTCGCGCTGGGGGTGGTGCTGGGACTGGGGCTGCTCAACAAGTGGAGCATGGCGTGGTTCGCGGGCGCGGCGGCGCTGGCGGTGGTGGCCACGCCGCATCGCCGGGTGCTGCGCACGCCGTGGCCATGGGTGGCGGCGGGCGTGGCGGCGGTGCTGCTGGCGCCGAACCTGTTGTGGCAGGCGCGGCACGACTGGCCCACGCTCGAGTTCATGCGCAACGCCACCGAGCACAAGATGGTGCGCACGGGCTTCGCCGACTTCTGGAAGCAGCAGTGGATGGTGATGAGCCCGGTCAACGCGCTGCTGTGGGTGCCGGGGCTGGTGGTGCTGCTGCGCGGGGCACGCACGCGCGTGCTGGGCCTGATCTTCCTGCTCGTGGCGGCGTTCCTGGTGCTCACGGGCACGAGCCGCGCCAACTACCTGGCGGTGGCGTACGCGCCGCTGCTGGCCGCGGGCGCGGTGGCGGTGCAGCAGGCGGCGGCGCGGCGCGCGTGGCTGCGGCCCGTGTCGTTCGGCACGCTCGCGCTGCTCGGATTGCCGATCGTGCCGCTGGGGCTGCCGCTGCTTCCGGTGGAGCGCTCGATCGCGTACCTGCGCGCGCTCGGCGTGCAGCCGCGCTCCGAGGAGCGCACGGCGGCAAGCGACCTGCCGCAGGCGTGGGCCGACATGTTCGGCTGGGAAGAGCTGGTGAAGCGCGTGGCGCACGTCTACCACGCGCTGCCGGCCGACGATCAGGCGAAGGCGGCGATCTTCACGCAGAACTACGGCGAGGCCGGCGCGCTCGACTTCTTCGGGCCGCGCTACGGCCTGCCACCGGCGATCAGCGCGCACAACAACTACTGGCTGTGGGGCCCGCGCGGCGCCACGGGTGACGTGGTGGTGATCGTGGGCGGCAGCCGCACGAGCCGCCACGAGGACTTCCGCAGCGCCGTGAAGGTGGACTCCACCGAGTGCGAGCACTGCATGCCGTACGAGAACGGCGCGCCGATCTGGGTGTGCCGCGGCCTGAACCGGCCGCTCGCCGAACGCTGGAGCGAGATCCGGATGTACGAGTGAGCGCGAACTCCCCGTTCGAGCGTCACCTGCACCTGCTCGGCGTGCCGGCTTCGATCACGCGCGAGGCGACCCGGGGCCTCGACCTCGACGGCAACCCCTGGTCCTGATGCGGGCGGCGGGCCGGGCGTACGGCGATCGACCGGCCCGCCCACCTCATCGCAACGTCGCGAAGCGCACCAGGGCGTACGGCGATCGCCCGGCCCGCCCACCTCATCGCAACGTCGCGAAGCGCACCACGCGGTGCTCGCCATCCGCGTCCAGCCGCGCGAACCACAGCCCGGCGCCCACCGCGCGGCCCGCGTCGTCGCGCAGGTCCCACGCGAGCGCGTGCTCGCCGGCGCCCCGTTCGCCGCTCGCCAGCGTGCGCACGCGCCGTCCGCTCGCATCGAAGATCGCGAGCGTCGCGCGCGTGGCGGCGGGCAGGGTGAAGCGCAGCGCGGTGGCGTCGCGCGCGGGATTCGGACTCGCTGCGCGCAGCCGCAACGCGCCGGGCGCGGGTGACGGCGTGTCCACGGTGCCGTCGGGTCCGAGCACGGCGCACACGCTCTCGTTGCCGTTCACGTCGACGGCGGAGAGCTTGTACCAGGCGCCCGCATCGCCGGGATCGACCCAGCCCGTGTCGGCGCGCGCCGCGATCAGCGAGCCCGGCGCGGGCACGAAGTCCGCTGACGCGCCGCGGTAGAGCCGGTAGTACGCGAAGTCCGCGGCGCCGCTCGCGCCCCAGTGCAGGCGCGTCGCGCCGCTCACGTACGCGGCGGTGAACGGTGCCGGCGTGGGCGGAGGCAGGTTGTCCACGGACCAGCCGCTGTCGGCCGGCGAGTCGTAGTACACGGTCGGCGTGGACGTGATCGCGCGCACGAAGAACGTGGCGCGATGGATGCCGCTGGCGTTGGAGTCCACGACCGTCGGCACCACCAGGTGGTACACGGAGTCGCCGGTCGCCGAGAACGTGCCGACCACGTCCCAGCCCTCCATGGCCACGGACGCGGGCGCGGCACCGGGCGCCGGCGTCCGCACCGCCGCCGCACGCGCCGCCAGCAGCAGCGTGGCGTCGATGCGGCGCAGCACGTCGTAGCGCACGATCGGCGTGGTCACCGCCGGCGCGTCGAACGGGCTCGCGCTCACGCGCAGCCGCACCTGTCGGCCCTCGTCGCGCGTCACGTCCTTGATGCTCACGATCGCGGGCTTCGCCGAGACGAGCACGCGGTGCACCAACAGCAGCGACTGCGCGCCCGTGCACATCGTGTCGCCGACCCAGGTCGCGTGGAACGCGTGACGGCCCGCGCCCGGATCGCTCGCTGGCCACGTGGCGATGCCGTTCGTGATCCGCGACTGGCCGAGCAGCGCTTCGCCGCGATAGAAGCGCACGAGCCCGGTGGGTGGGATCGTGCCGGGCCACGACGGCAGCACGGACGCGGTCAGCGTGAACGCCGCGCCGGTCAGGGTGGGCGCCGGCGCA
>JBGAMH010000324.1:0-4105 GCA_044223135.1 Candidatus Eiseniibacteriota bacterium
GCCGTGGCCCGGGGCCACGGCGGGATTCTCGGGCAAGCGGTTGATCGTCCTGTCGTCGTGCCCGGTGGCGGGCGCAGGACATCCGGGAGAGGTGCTGGGTTGGGATGCCGAGGGAGTGACGGTCGCCTGTGGCGACGGCGCCCTGCGGCTGATGCAAGTGAAGCCCGAGGGTCGAGCCGCGCAGGCGGCATCCGAGTGGGCCCGTGGCGCGCGGCTCGCGCCGGGAGACCGGCTGCAGGCCGGGAAGGAGTTTCTGTCGTGACTGAATATCGTGGTTCCTCGAGGCCTCCGCGCGCTCCGCGTGGTGGCCAGTCGCCTCGCCCGTTCTCGGGCGGACCGCGTCGCGAAGGTGGCGGCGCCGGAGGCGCCGGGGGCTCGTACGACCGCGGCCCGCGCCGCGAAGGTGGTTTCTCGCGCGGCCCGCGTCCGGAAGGCAGTGGTGGGTACAACCGTGGTCCGCGCCCCGACGGTGGCGGCGGGTACAACCGTGGTCCGCGCCCGGCTGGTGGCGGCGGATCGTACGATCGCGGCCCGCGCCCGGCGGGCGGTGGGTTCTCGCGCGGTCCTCGTCCCGAGGGCAGCGGTGGCTACGATCGTGGCCCGCGTCGCGAAGGTGGTTTCTCGCGGGGTCCGCGCCCGGAAGGTGGCGGTGGCTACAGCCGTGGCCCGCGCCCCGAGGGCGGCGGCGGTTACGATCGTGGTCCGCGTCGCGAGGGTGGCTTCTCGCGCGGTCCGCGCCCGGAAGGTGGCGGTGGCTACAACCGTGGCCCGCGTCCCGAAGGCGGCGGTGGCTACGATCGTGGTCCGCGTCGCGAGGGTGGCTTCTCGCGCGGTCCGCGTCCCGAAGGCGGCGGTGGCTACGATCGTGGTCCGCGTCGCGAGGGTGGCTTCTCGCGCGGTCCGCGTCCCGAAGGCGGCGGTGGCTACAACCGCGGTCCGCGTCCGGAAGGTGGCGGCGGTTATAGCCGTGGCCCGCGCCCCGAAGGCGGCGGTGGCTACAACCGCGGTCCTCGTCCCGAAGGCGGCGGTGGCTACAGCCGCGGCCCTCGGCCGGAAGGCGGCGGCTACAACCGTGGCCCGCGTCCCGAAGGCGGCGGTGGCTACAACCGTGGCCCGCGTCCCGAAGGCGGCGGTGGCTACAACCGTGGCCCGCGCCCCGAAGGTGGCGGCGGCTACAACCGCGCCCCTCGTCCCGAAGGCTCGGGCGGTTACGATCGCGGCCCGCGTCGCGAGGGTGGCTTCTCGCGTGGCCCGCGTCCGGCCGGCGCCGGCGGTTACGATCGCGGCCCGCGTCGCGAAGGCGGCTTCTCGCGCGGCCCTCGTCCCGCGGGTGGCGGCTACGATCGTGGCCCGCGCCGTGACGACCGCAGCTTCGATCGCGATCGCGAACAGGGTGGCGCGAGCGGCGAACCGACGCGCATGGTGCGCTGGCGGCGCGACGGCAAGCCGTCCGCGGCCACGCCGCCGATCTGGAAGCAGGACACGCGACCGCTCAACATCCGCGACGACCGGCCCGCGCCGTTCGACGAGGACCAGGGCGGACGCGGCCTGCCGAGCGATCCGCGCGAAGCGTCGCTGCGCATCCTCCACGCCGTGGACACGCGCAGCGCATTCAGTGACCGACTGCTCGACGGCGCGCACCAGCGTCCCGGCGCCGACGGGCGCGACCGCGCGCTGCTGCACGAACTCGTGAAGGGCTCGCTGCGCTGGCGCGGACGGCTCGACTGGGCGCTCAACTCGCGCATCCACATCGGGCTCGACGCCGTGCAGCCGTGGATCCGCAACATCCTCCGCATCGGCGCCTACCAGATCCTCATGCTCGATCGCATCCCCGCGCACGCCGCGGTGGACGAGTCGGTGAAGCTCGCGCACAAGTACGGGCACCCCGGTTCGGCCGGGCTCGTGAACAGCGTGCTGCGCCGCCTCATCGACGAGAAGGAGACGATCGAGTGGCCGGCCGGCGACGACGTCGAGTCGCTTTCGGTGTGGGGTTCGCACCCGACGTGGATCGTCGAGCGCTGGCTGTCGCGCTTCGGCCCCGAGTCGGCGCGCGCGCTCATGATGGCGAACAACCGTCCCGTCGCGACCGGGCTGCGCGTGAACGCGCTGCGCGGCACGCGTGACGAACTGGCCGCGCGTCTCGCGACCGAGGGTGTCGAGTCACGACCCGGCACGCTGTCGCCCGACCTGCTGTGGGTCGAGGGGCATCACGCGCCCGGCGCGCTCAAGGCGTTCACCGAAGGCTGGTGCACGGCGCAGGACGAGAGCGAAGCGCTCGTCGCCCGCGTCGTGGCGCCCGAGAAGCACGACCGCATCCTCGACCTGTGCGCCGCCCCGGGCGGCAAGAGCACGCACATCGCCGAGCTGATCGGCGACGAGGGCGAAGTGTGGGCGCTCGAGCGCGACAAGCACCGCGTCGCCTCGCTCGAGAACACGATCAAGCGTCTCGGCGACCAGTCCATCCACGTCGTGCACGGCGACGGCACCACCTACGAGTTCCCGATGCCGTTCGATCGCGTGCTCGTGGACGCGCCGTGCTCCGGTCTCGGCGTCATGGGCCGCCGCGCCGACGCGCGCTGGCGCAAGGGTCCCGAAGTGCTCGCCGAGATGCCCCCGGTGCAGCTCGAACTGCTCGACGCCGCGTCGTACCGCGTGCGGCCGGGCGGCGTGCTCGTCTACAGTGTGTGCACGTTCGAGCCGGAGGAAACCGATCACGTCGTCGAGCGATTCCTGTCGCTCCATCCGGACTTCACGCTCGAAAGCGTGAAGGGCCTGGTGCCCGACGCGGTGGTGACTCCGGAAGGCACCATGCGTGTGCTGCCGCAGCGTGACGGCTGCGACGGCGCGTTCGCCGCGAGGATGCGCAAGAAGTGAGCGAAGAAAGCCCCGCGCCGCCGGCTCCGTCCGGCGGCGCAGGCACTCCCGATCGCCGGCGCCGGAGCGGGCTGCGCGATTCACTGGTGATGGCGGCACTCGCGCTGGCCGCGTTCGCGGTCGGCTTCGGGCTGTTCAACGGCTGGGTCATGCCGCAGCTCATCCACGGCTCGGGTGAGGTGCAGGTGCCCGACCTCGCCAACCTCACGTTCGAGCAGGCCGAGGCCGCGCTGCAGCCGACCGGACTCGTGCTGTCCCGCGCGGGCGAGCGCTTCGATCCCGGCGTGCCGCGCGGCTTCGTGCTGTCGCAGGATCCGCCCGCGGGCACGCCCGTCCGCGGCAAGCGCCGCGTGCTCGTGACCGTGAGCCTCGGCGAGGAATACAGCTCCGTGCCCGAACTCTTCGGCGAGTCGCGCCGCAGCGCCCAGGTGCTGCTCGAGCGCGCCGGGCTGCGCGTGGGTGGCATCACGCGCGCGCCGAGCGACCAGGTGGGGCAGGACCTCGTCGGCGGCTCCGATCCGCCGGCCGAGAGCGTGCTGCCGCGCAACTCGCCCGTCGCGCTGCTCGTCTCGACCGGCCCCGGTCCCGAGGAGTACGTGATGCCGGACTACACCGGCCGCGAGATCGGCGGCGTGCGCCGCCAGCTCGAGGCGATGGGCTTCCGCGTGCTGGTGCCGCCCGCGGCCCCGAGCGTCGGCTCGATCGTCGCGCAGGCGCCGCCGGCCGGCTCGCGCGTCACCCGCGACGCCCAGATCGTGCTGCAGGCGACGAGCCGCGTGATCCGCTGAGGCGGTTGCGCGACGCGCGTGCCGTGCGCCATGCTTCGCGCATGAACGTCAACCGCCCGGTCATCGCGCCCAGCATCCTGTCCGCCGATTTCTCGCGTCTCGCCGACGAGCTCGCCATCGTGGATCCCGCGCTCGACTGGCTGCACTGCGACGTCATGGACAACCACTTCGTGCCGAACCTCACGTTCGGGCCGATCGTGATTTCGGCCGCGCGCAAGCTCACGAAGGCAACGCTCGACGTACACCTCATGATGGAGCGGCCGTGGGGCATGGTGGACGAGTTCCGCAAGGCCGGCGCGGACATCATCACGGTGCACCTCGAGGCCTGCCCGCAGACGCGCGAAGTGCTGCGCCAGATCCGCGAGAGCGGCGCCAAGGCGGGGCTGTCGCTCAAGCCGGGGACGCCGTGGCACGCGATCTCGCCGTACCTGCCCGATCTCGAC
>JBGAMH010000018.1:0-30998 GCA_044223135.1 Candidatus Eiseniibacteriota bacterium
CGCGTCGCGCGAAACGCCGCTCGCGCGCGCGGCCACGCCGGTGGCGCCAAGCGCGCGCGCCGTCTCGGCGCTCAGCGTGCCGCACGCGGTGAAGCGGTCCACCACCGAGGCGTTCCCGCGCGCGATGCGCAGCACGTCCTCCACCTCGGCGCGCACGTCGCCGAGCACCTTGCGCAGCCACAGCTGCTGCGCGTCGTCCAGGTCGCGCAGCACGCCGCCGGGCGTGCACACGCCGCGCAGGAACCGGTGCCCGAACACGGCGCCGCACGCGCGCTGCAGTTCTTCCTTCAGCCGCAGCAGCCGCGCGAAGCCCACCACCCACGCGACGTCGTTGAACACGATCGCGAGGTCGTTCACGTGGTTCACGAGTCGTTCGAGCTCGGCGGCGATCGTGCGGATGGCGCGCGCGCGCGACGGCGCGGTGGTGCCGGTGGCCTCTTCGGCGGCCTGGCAGAACGCCAGCGCGTGCGAGAACGCGCACGTGCCGCACGTGCGCTCGGCGATCTCCAGCGCGCGGCCCAGGCCCTGGCCTTCGCCCAGCTTCTCGAGCGCGCGCCACTGCCAGCCGAGCTTGGCGTCCAGCGCCAGCACGTTCTCGCCGCCGGTGGCGAAGCGGAAGTGGCCGGGCTCGATGATGCCGGCGTGGATCGGGCCCACGGGGATCTCGTGCGCGCCCTCGCGGTGCACGGGCGACGGCGACAGGCGCGGCGGCCACGCGTCGTCGGGCGGCGGCACGAAGTCGCGGCGCAGCGGGTGCGCGCCGCGCGGCCAGCCCTCGTGCAGCACGAGCGGGCGCGGGTCGGGGTGCCCCACGGCGGTCACGCCGAGCATGTCGTGCAGCTCGCGCTCCAGCCACGCGGCGGCGGGCACGCGCGGCGTCAGGCTGGTGTACGCGGGCACGTCGGTGGGCACCGCGGCCACCAGCGTGAGCACGGCGTCCTGCGGCGCCATGGAGAACATGACGTGCAGGCGGATGCGCCCGTGCGGGTCGCTCTCGTCCACGCCGA
The DNA here is from genome assembly GCA_044223135.1 of Candidatus Eiseniibacteriota bacterium. Classification (GTDB taxonomy): domain Bacteria; phylum Eisenbacteria; class RBG-16-71-46; order RBG-16-71-46; family RBG-16-71-46; genus JBGAMH01. The sequence continues at coordinate 1,008 of JBGAMH010000018.1, forward strand.
ACAGCTGGATCAGCTGGCCGCCCCACTCGCTGGTGATCGATGCCGACACGTCGGCGAGCCGCTCGGCGGGCAGCACCACCACGTGCTCGCGCAGGCTCGAGCGGTCGGCGTCGAGCACCGCGTCGGAGAAGCGCTCGCGGATGCCGCGCAGCGCGGCGTCGAGCGGGAACAGTTCGCCGGGCGCCGTGCTCATGGCTTGAGCACCTCCGCGGCGCGCTCGGCGAGCTGGCGCACCGGCCCGGGGATCCACGCGCCGAACAGCATCACCAGCGCCAGCAGCAGCGCGAGCGGGCGCAGCGAGTCGCCGGGCAGCGGGTCCACGATGGGCCGGCGCGGCTTGCCCAGCAGCATGTGCGTCCAGTGGAACGCGAGCCCCGCGAACGCGGCGATCAGCGCGACGAGCCCCGCCACGGCGAAGCCGGGCCGCGGGCCGCGCAGGCCGCCGGTGATGGCGAGCCACTCGGTCACGAACGTGCCGGCGGGCGGCAGGCCCATCAGCCCGATGCCGGCGCCGGCCAGCAGCACGCCCAGCCGCGGCGACGCCACGAGCACGCCGCTCCAGTGGTCCATGCGGTGCGAGCCGGTGCTGCGGATGAGCGTGCCGCCCACCAGGAACGCGAGCGCCTTGGCGAACGACTGCACCAGCAGGTGCAGCAGCCCCGCGAACGCGGCGAGCGGCGTGCCCAGGCCGATCGCCAGCGTGACGAGCCCGGTGTGTTCGAGGCTCGACCACGCGAGCATGCGCTTGTACTCGCCCTGCACCACGATGAACGGCACGGCCACCGCCAGCGACACGGCGCCGAACAGCGCGAGCAGCCCTTCGCTCCACGCCGGGCCCACGCACGCGGCGGTCAGCGCGTGCACGCGCAGCAGCGCGCCGAGCGCGGTGGCGAGCAGCGCGGTGCTCAGCAGCGCGCTCGCGGGCGCGGGCGCCTGCCCGTACGCCTCGGGGAGCCAGGCGTGCATCGGCGCGAGCCCGGCCTTGGCGCCGTAGCCCGCGAGCGCGAACAGGAACGCCAGCCGCACGAAGCGCGGGTCCAGCTGGTGCGCGGCGCCGCGCAGCTCCGACCACGCGAGCCCGCGCGCGCCCTCGCCGAACACCGCGCGCGCCGACGCGTACAGCAGCACCGTGGCGAACAACGCGAGTGCCACCGCCACCGAGCCCAGGATCAGGTACTTCCAGCCGGCTTCCACGGCGCCGGGCCGGCGGAAGTAGCCCACCAGCAGCGCCGACAGCAGCATGGCGAACTCCACCGCGATCCACAGCAGCCCCAGGTTGTTCGCCACCGCCGCCAGCAGCATGGCGGCGATCAGCAGCAGTTCGAGCGCGTCGTAGCGGCCCGCGGCCCAGTTCGCGGCCGTGTGCTCCTTCTCCATCACGTGCCGGATGTAGTGGCGCCCGTACCACACCACCGCGGTGGCCACGGTGGAAATGAGCACGGCGAGCAGCGCCGACAGCGCGTCGGCGCGCAGCCACGTGCCGAGCGCCGCCTGCGGGCCGGCGGCCAGCACGCGCGCGGCCAGCGCGAGCGCCGATACCCAGGCGAGCGCGACCGTGGTCAGCGACACGCGCGGCGTCCAGCGCGAGCCGCCCAGCACGAAGCACGCGGCCGAGCCGAGCACGCACGCGAGCGCGGGCAGCACCAGCAGGGGCGCGGTCATCCCTTCAGGCTCCGCAGGCGCGTCACGTCGGTGTCGCCGTGCGTCTCTTCGATGCGGCCCACGAACAGGCCGAGCATGGCCACGCCCACCAGCAGGTCCAGCAGGCCGCCCATCTCCACCACCAGCGGCATGCCGTACGTCAGCGACACGGCGGCCAGGAAGATCGAGTTCTCCACCAGCACGAGTCCCACCACCTGCATCACCGCGTGGCGGCGCGACACCATCACGTACAGGCTCACCAGCAGCGACGCCACCGACACCGGCAGGCACGACGCGAGCACGCTCGACGTGGTGCCGAACAGCTCGCGCGTCTGGCTGAAGCCGATCACCACGAGCGCGCCGCAGATGAGCATGCCGGTGGGCACGGGCACGAGCGGCTCGGGATCGGGCCGCGCCGCGCCGCCGCGCGCGCCCGCGGCCGTGCGCGCGAGCAGCGCCGGGATCACGCCGGCCTTGGCCACCAGCACGAGCAGCGCCACCAGCAGCACCGACCACGTGCGCGTGTCGAGCGCCACCGCGATCGCGATGAGTCCGAGCGCGATCGAGTTCCAGCGGTACGCGGTGATGCACGCCACCGTGCGGCGCTGGCCGGCGGCGAGCAGCGTGGCCAGCAGGAACGCGCCCGCGAGCAGGTTCACCGTGTTGCTGCGCGGCAGCCAGTCGGCGAACGGGAGCGGGTTCATCGCGTGAGCGTCCCCGAAGCGAGTGCGATCAGTGCCAGCAGGAACGCGGTGCCGAGGAACTCCGGCACGCGGAACAGCCGCATGCGCGCCAGCACCGATTCCACGAGCGCGATGCCGACGCCGAACACCGCGAGCTTGGCGAGCCACGCGGCGAGCGCGATCGCGAGCCCCGCCGCCGACGGCTCGGACACGAGCCCCCACGGCAGGAACAGGTTCGCCGCCAGCGTCAGCAGTACGAGCTGCCGGATCGCCGCGGCCCACTCGAGCAGCGCCTGGTGGCGGCCCGACACGTCGAGCACGAGGCCCTCGTGGATCATGGTGAGTTCCAGGTGCGTGACCGGGTTGTCCACCGGCACGCGGCCCGTCTCCGAGATCACCACCAGCGCCACCGACGCGAACGCCAGCAGGTGGGACGGCGTGAGCCACGCCTCGTGCACGCTGGCCACCGACGCCGCGATGCGCGCGAGGTCGGTGCTGCCCGCGCCCAGCGCGAGCGCGAACACCGACAGCACCAGCGCCGGCTCGGCGAGCGCCGACAGCATCAGGTGACGGCTCGCCGCGAACGCACCGAACGCCGTGCCGCACTCGAGCGCGAGCAGCGCCAGGATCACGCGCATGGCGGCGAGCAGCGCCACCGTGGTGACGAGGTCGCCCGCGAAGCCCAGCGCGCCGCGCGTGGACAGCACCGGCACCCACGTGCTGATGGTGACCGCCGTGGCCAGCACCGCGTACGGCGCGAAGCGCGCGAACGGCGTGGCCTCGTCGGCGAGCACGGTCTCCTTGCCGAGCAGCCGCGCGATGTCGCGCCAGCGCTGCACGATCGGCGCGCCGCGGCGCATCTGCAGCCGCGCGCGCAGCACGGCCACGAAGCCCGTCCACAGCGGCGCCACCAGCACCATCAGCAGCGTCTGCGCCACCACCAGCAGGGCGTCCGTCAGCATCATCGCGCCCACAGCAGCAGCGCCACGAGCGTGGCGAGCAGCGTGCCCAGGTAGAGGTGGAGGCTGCCCGACTGCACTTCGCGCACGCGGATCGACGTCCACAGCACCGCGTTCACGAGCGGCGCCACAGCGCCAGCGCCGCCGCCGGCGTTGCCGGGATCGGGCGCCTCGAACGCGCGCGTGGCTTCGGCCACCGAGCCGAACACCACGCCCATGGGGCGCGAGAAGCCCGCCGCGGTGGTGCGCGGGTGCGGCGACGGCGGCGCGCCGCACGCCCACGCCGGCGCGCGCCGCAGTTCGCGCGGCGACGGCCGCGTGAGCGCGAACGCGAGCGCCGTGAACAGCGCGCCCAGCAGTGCCACCGCGAGCGGCGACACGCTGGCCCCCGCCAGGCTGGGGGGCGCGAGCCCCGGAAGCAGCGCCGCGATCGGCGCGCGCATGGCCGTGAGCAGCGCGGTGGCGCCCAGACCGAGCACCGCGAGCAGCGCCGCCAGCGCGAGCGCGGTGCGTTCGACCGACGCGCGCGCGTCGCGCACCGGCGCCGCTTCGGCGCGCGGCGCGAGCGGCCGAGGAACGCGAGCCCGTGCAGCTTGACCATGGCCGCCACCGTCACCGCCGTGGCCAGCGCGAGCCCCGCGCCCGCGAACGGCACGAGCAGCCGCAGCAGGCCGTTGCCGCCCGAATAGCCCAGGATCATGGTCTGGTAGAGCAACCACTCGCTCGCGAACAGCGGCAGCCCCGGCAGGGCGCACAGCGCGAGCGCCGCCGCGAGCGCCGCCCACGCCACGCGCGGCAGCGGCTTCGCGAGCGCGCCCATCGCGTCGAGCCGCCGCGTACCCGCCGCGTGCGCGGCCTCGCCTACGGCGATGAACGCGAGCGCCTTGGCGAGCCCGTGGCCGATCGTGTGCGCGAACACCGCCGCCAGCGCCACCTGCGCGAGCGCCGGCTGCCCGCTGCCCGACAGCAGCGCCGCGAGCCCGGTGCCCGAGGCGAGCACGCCGGCGTTCTTGATGGTGGACCACGCGAGCAGGCGCTTGGCATCGCTCTCGAGCACCGCGCTGACCGCGGCCGCCACCGCCGTGAGCCCGCCCACCACCAGCAGCACCGTGCCCCAGTGCTCGGGCGGCGCGCCGGGCCACTGCCATGCGAAGCGCAGCATCCCGTAGAGCCCCGTCTTCACCATGACGCCCGACAGCAGCGCCGACACCGCCGGCGGCGCTTCCGGGTGCGCGAGCGGCAGCCACGCGTGCACCGGCACGAGGCCCAGCTTGACCGCGAAGCCGATCGTGAAGATCCACGCGAGCTGCGCCGCCGCCGCGGCCGGCAACGCGGCGTACGCCGCGGCGAGCGCGGGGAACTGGAACGAGCCCGCGGCCGCGGCCAGCTTCAGCAGTCCGAACGCGATGCAGCCCGCGCCCACGTGCGACATCGCCAGGTAGACGTACGTGGCCGAGCGGCCGCGCGCGCTGGAAGGGTCGCTCGCCACGAGCGCCGCCGAGGCCAGCGTCATGCCCTCCCAGGCGACCAGGAACAGCAGCGCGTGCCGCGCCAGCAGCACCGCCGCCAGTGCGAGCACGAACGCCGCGTGCAGCGCGAGTCGCGCGGCGGCGCCGGCGGGCGAGCCCTCGCGCGCGTGCGCCGCGAACGACGCCGCCGCCACGAGGCCCGCCAGCGTCACGAACGGTGCCGCGAGCGCGTCGAGGCCGAGCACGAACGGCTCGCCCGGCAGCCCGGGCCACCACATCAGAGGGGCGGGCAGCCGGCCGGCCAGCGCCAGCGCGCCCGACACCGCCAGCGCGAGCGAGCCCACCACCACCAGCGTGCGCGCCGGCAGCAGCGCGCGGGACACGCCGCCCAGCGCCCGCGGCGCGAGCGCCATCAGGAGCGGCAGCAGCGCCGCCGCGCCCAGGCACCACACCGCGCCGTTCATCAGCGCGCTGGGGAGCGTCGTGGCCATGCACCGTCCGTGGTGAAGGTGGGAGGCGGCGCGATCTCACCGCCGCAATCGCGAACGCGCGCGATTGAAACAGAGGGCCGCGGCAGCAGCAAGGATCGCGGCGCGCGCGAGTCGGCACGGAGAACGGCCGCGCGGTGCGGGCCGCGCGGCGGTTCGGTCGTTGCGATGGCCGTGGACGTCAGTTGCGCCCGATGCGCTCCAGCACGTACCTGGCCGCGAGTTCCGGCTCCAGCGGCAGCACGTCGTAGCCCAGCGTTTCGAGCGCCGTCTTCTGCTGGACGGCTGCGGGCCCGCCCGCGAACACGCGCAGCCGACGCGAGCGCTCGCTCAACTGGCGGCGCGCTTCGGCGAGCGGCTCGAACGGCGGCGGCACGGTGGTGGAGAGCACGACGGCGCGCAGGTTCGTGCGGTCGGTGCCGTGCAGCAGCGCTTCCACCGGCACGTTCGCGCCCAGGTAGAGCGTGCTCACGCCCTCGAGGCCGAACTCCAGCGCCAGCAGCATGAGCCCGATCTCGTGCTGTTCGCCCGGCGCGCACGCGCACAGCACGCGCGGCTGCTGGTGCAGCGGGCGCAGGCCCGCGAGCGCGGCGATGAGCTTTTCGCGCGCGAACGCGGTGAGGAAGTGCTCCTCGGCCACGCTGCCGAGGTTGCTCAGGTAGCGCTCGCCCACGCGCGCGAGCGCCGGCGCCAGCGCGCGGCAGAACGCGTCGCGCAGCGTGTAGATGCCGGTGGCGCGCGAGAACGTGCGTTCCAGCGCCATGCGATCGAAGCGGATCGCCGCCTTCTCGATCTGCTCGGCGAACGTGTCGAACGTGCCCTGGTCGGTGGCCCCGCGCGCCGGCAGCTGGATGGTGGTGGTGCCCGACAGTCCGCAGTCGGCGAGCGACACTTCCACCGTGCGCGAAGGTCGGGACGGCCTCGACTCGCGCTCGAGCCCTTCGAGCATCTTCTCGAACGACTCGCTATCCTCCAGGTGCTCCTTCACGCGACCCACCGAGAGTCCGCCCTGCAGCGCGCGCTGGATGAGGCGCAGGCGCTGCACGTCGTCCTCGGTGTACAGGCGGTAGCCCTTGGGCGTGCGTTCGGGGGTCACCAGTCCGTAGCGGCGTTCCCACGCACGGAGCGTGTTGGGGTTGATGCCGGTGAGGGCACTGGCCGCTCGGATGGTGAATCGCGGTGGACGAGGCATGCGTGGGTGTCTCCGCTCCAGCCCGGTGGAGGTCGTGGGTGAACACGGGTGTAGACGCGCCGACGCGGTAAAGGTTGCGCAGGAGTTTTGCATAAGTGGTGCAGACATTGTGCAAAGTATTTCGCGAGCTCTCCCGGCCTCGGCGGCCGGGCGACGGAACAGACCCCGGCCGGCAGGCGGGTAAGGAGAGGCAAGACCATGTCCGACAAGAGATTCGTTGGGAAGTCCGCCCTGGTGACCGGGGCCAGCAGCGGGATCGGGCGGGCGACCGCGCGGCGGCTCGCGGCCGAGGGCGCGAAGGTGACCCTGGTCGGCCGGCGCCGGGACCGGCTCGACGAGGTGGCGCGTGAACTGGGTGCCGCGGGCGCCGAGGCGGCGGTGGCCGTGGGCGACCTGCGCGACGAAGCCGCGTGCGCCGCCGTGGTGGCCGCGGCAGTCGAGCGCTTCGGCCGGCTGGACCTGCTGGTCAACGCCGCCGGCGTGATCGGCAACGGCGCGGTGGACGCGACGGAGCCCGCCGAGTGGGACCGCGTGATGGACTCCAACGTGCGCTCGGTGTGGCTGATGACGCGCGCGGCCGCCGCGGCGTTGAAGGCCGCGCAGGGCGCGATCGTGAACGTGTCGTCGGTCACGTCGATCCGCCCGTACGCGAACCTGGCGTCGTACTGCGTGAGCAAGGCCGCGGTCGACATGCTCACGCGCTGTGCCGCGCTGGACTTCGCGCCGCACGGCGTGCGCGTGAACGCCGTGCTGCCGGGCGTGGTGGTGACCGAGCTGCACACGGTGACCGGCGCGGTGGCCGACTACCCCGCGTTCCTCGAGCGCGGCAAGGGCACGCACCCGCTGGGCCGGGTCGGGCAGCCCGAGGAGATCGCGGCGCTGATCGCGTTCCTGCTGTCGGGCGAATCCGGGTGGACCACCGGGGCGTGCGTCAGCATCGACGGCGGCCGGGCCCTGACCAGCGCGCGCTGATGGTTGTGCGCGGAAGATTGCAGATGGGTGGCATCAAGTCATTGTCATAGAGCGGGTTAGGCGAGATTCCCGGGCGGTGGGCCGAACCCGTTGGGCCGTCGCGGCCTGAGAGCGGCCATCCACAATCTTCCGCGCACAACGCAAGGTCGGGGGCGGGGCGGCCGATAACCCGGTCCGTCATGACGTTCCCCGTCCTCTTCGAAGTGACGGCGGTGGGGCTCGCGGCTTCGCTCGCGGCCATCGTCGCCGGCGCTCCCGTGTTCTCGTCCGGGTGGCGCGCGCTGCGGTTGCGGCGCGCGGTGCGCTCGCTCGTGCCCGCCGAACTGGCCGAGTCGGCCGACGGGCTGGTGATCGCTCGCGGCCACGTGCTGCCCGATGCAGCGCGCGTGGCGCCGCTGTCGGGCCAGTTGTGCGCGGGCTGGGAACTGGTCGTGCAGGCGCCGCGCACGCGGCTGGCGGCCCGCGCCGCCGAGCACGACGACTTCCGCATCGACTCGGGCTTCGCGCTGGCCGAGGTCGACGCGGCCCGGGCGCAGTGGCAGATGCCGGTCACGGCCGAACGTTCGATCGCCGCCGGCGAAGCGCTGCCGGCCGCGTTCGCGAAGTGCTTCGAGAAGAACGCCGACTTCGCATGGCTGCGCGGGCTGGGCGTGCCGCTGCGGTGCACCGAACGCGCGCTCGCGGTGGGCGCGCAGGTGCACGTGGTGGCGGTGGCCGCGCACGCGGAGGCCGAGGTGCAGGTGCTGCGCACGGGCACCTCCGACGACGCGGTGGAGGTCACGGGGCCGCGCGTACACCTGGGGCGCGGCGAATGGCTCGACCACGTGCTCGTGTCGAGCGAGGCGCCTTCGACCGCGGTGCTCGCGCCGCCGTCGTGGCGCGCCGCCGGCGCGGTGCTGGGTCCGGCGCTCACGCTGGGCGGGATCGCCTACCTGCTGTTCGCGATGCTGACGTCGCTGACGGGGGTGTTCGGATGAACGACCAGGTCGTCATCATGATCTTCAGCGGCCTCGTCACGGTGGGCGGCGCGCTGTGGTTCGCGCAGTCGTTCCGTGACCGCCGCGTGCAGCGGCTGATCCAGGACACGCCCACGGCGCGCATCCGCTCGATGGCCATGGGCATGGTGGAACTGTCGGGCCACACGCTCGCGCGCAGCATGGTGCACGCGCCGTTCTCGGGCCGGCCGTGCGTGTACTGGGAGGTGGAGATCTCCACGCGACGCGCGGGCAAGAACCGTCGCGGCTGGAACATCGTCCACCGCAACCGTTCGGGCTCGCCGTTCTTCCTGAAGGACGACACGGGCCTCGCGCTCGTCTACCCGCAGGGCGCCGACTGCCGGCTGCCGTTCGGCGTGGAAGAAGTCACCGGCGGCTTCGGCGTTCCCGAGGTGTACTCCGAGTACATGCGCAGCCAGAACCTCGGCATGGCCGGCTTCTGGTCGCTCGGAAGCATGCGCTTCCGCGAGCGCACGCTCGACGAGTCGCAGGTGGTCTACGTGCTCGGCCGCGCGCACCCGCGCTCGCGCGCCGTGTCGCTGGCCGACGAGGACGAGCAGGTGCTGCAGAGCACGGGCACCGAAGGCCTGCGCACGCAGCGGCTCGCTTCGCTCGATGCCGAAGTCCGGGGCGTCATCCGCAAGGACGCGAACGACCCGGTGTTCCTGATTTCCCCCAGCTCCGAACGAAACGTGGCGACGGAATACATGCTCCGCGCCATGGCCGGAACGGTGCTGGGGCCGGCCCTGGCCCTGGGCGGACTCGCGTTCCTGCTCTGGCTGGCGTCGCAACGCTGACACCCGATCCATCCCCGCCGGCCCCGCCGGCTCGCACGCACGCACGGAGGTCCCCATGCACGCCGGAGAGATCCTGTGGACGGTCCTGATCGGATTCACGATCGTCGGATCGATCGCCTGGCTCCTGTCGGTCTACAACGGCCTGATCGAGTTGAAGAACAACATCGGGCGGTCGTGGGCCAACATCGACGTCATGCTGAAGCAGCGGCACGACGAGCTGCCGAAGCTGGTCAAGACGTGCGAGGCGTACATGCAGCACGAGCGCGCGATCTTCGACAAGCTGAGCGAAGCGCGCGGGGCGCTCATGCAGGCGCGCAGCGTGGGTGAGCGGGCGCGCGCGGAGAGCCAGCTGACGCAGGCGCTCGGTTCGTTCTTCGCGGTCGCCGAGAACTACCCGGACCTCAAGGCGAACCAGAACTTCACGATGCTGCAGGCGCGCATCAGCGAGCTGGAGAACCAGATCGCGGACCGTCGCGAGTTCTACAACGACATCGTGACGCTGTTCAACACGCGCATCCAGCAGCTTCCGGACTCGTGGGTGGCCAGCGCGATGACGCTGCAGCCGGCCGAGCTGTTCCGCATCGAGGAGGAAGACCGCAAGGACGTGAACATCGAGTTCAAGATCGCGAGCTGACGCGCGATCCGATCCGCGGCCCCCGGCGCCCACGCGTCGGGGGCCGCGCGCGTCTGGGGATTCGGTTCACCGACGGGGCGCGCGATGTCCGGCGCGCGGAGGACGGCGCGCCGCCCCGAAACCCGCGCCGATCGCGCCGTGTTGCCGCCACCCCCGGTGCCGCTTACCTTCCGGCCCCCATGCCTTCCCACACCCCACCGCCGGGCGACCCATGACGCTCGTGACGCCTCTTCGCGCCGATCGGATCGCCGACGCCCACGCCGCGCCCCTGCGCACGGTCGTCGCGGGCACCGGCCGGCTCGGCCTGCAGGCCGCGTGCGTGCTCGCCACGCACGAGGGCTTCGCGCTCGCGGGACTGGTGGAGTCACGCGCCGACCTGCGCGGCTTCGCGCGCGGCTGCGGCTTCGACGCGCCGGTGGAATCGCGGCTGGCCAGGCTGCTGCCGGTGTGCGACGCGGTGATCGTGTGCGCGCCGCCCGACGCGCGCGCCGCGCTCGCGGGCGAGGCGGCGGCCGCGGGGCGCGCGGTGCTGGTGGCGCACCCGGTGTCGGACTCGCGCGACGACGCGCGCGCGCTGGTGGTGCGCGGGCCGGGGCGCGTGAGCACGTTCTCGCCTGCGGCGTTCCATCCCCTGTACGAGCGCACGCGCGAACTGCTCGTGTCGGGTGAACTGGGCGCACCCGAGCAGGTGCACGTGTCGGTGTACGCGTCGCGTGTGTTCGGCCCGCACGCGCGGCCGCCGCACGGCGACGTGCTCGACCACTACGGCACCGACGCGCTGTTCCTGCTCGACCGGCTGTTCGGGCCGGTGGCGTCGGTCGAGGCGAGCGGGCACCAGTTGTACGGCGAGGGCTTCGACGAGGCGCATGCACGGCTCGTGCACCGCAGCGGCTTCACGAGCGGGCTCGACGTGTCGTGGAGCGTGCCGGGCTACCCGCGGCCGGCCACGGTGATCGAGGTGAAGACGCCGAAGGGGCACCTGCTGGTGTCGGACGACGCGCTCGAGATCGCGCCGGTGCTGGGGCCGGGGCAGACGGAGGCCGAGGGCACGCGCGTGACGGCGGCGGAGCTGCCGGCGGTGGCGCGCTTCGACACGGGCGGCGACGAGCTGTGGCTGGCGCTCGACGCGTTCGCGCGCCAGTGCCGCGCCGACGCGGCGCCGGCGGCCGACGGCCCGCTCGACCTGTGGCGCTCGGTGCGCGTGGTCGAGTTGCTCGCCGACCTGCGCCGCGTGGTGTCGCCGCACGGCGCGGAAGGACGGCGCTCGTGACCGCGCCGCGCTCCGCTCCGCGCCTGCTGCTGGGCGTCACGTCGCTCGACGGGCCCACGCGCGCCACGCGCGACCGCCAGCTCGAGGTGGCGGCGCGCTTCCGCGAACCCGAGTCGCTCGCGGTGACGCTGGTGAAGGCGCTCGAGGCCGGCGCCACGGCGGTGTGGGCGAGTCCTTCGCCGGCGTTGCGCGCGGCGATGGGCGATCTCAAGCGGCGCGTGCCGGTGATCGCGCGCCTGCCGCTGCCGCCGGCCGAGGAGGACCTGCACGACGAGCCGTTCCTGGCGGCGGCGCCGCCGGCGGGCGCGCCACGCGCGGGCACGTGGAACGTGGAGGGCGGCGCGCTGGGCGCGCTGCTGCCGGTGGACCTGGCCTCCCGCGTGACGCGCCGCATCGAGCGCGAGCTGCCGGCGCTGGCGCCGGCGGTGATCGAAGGGCTCGGCGTGTCGGCCGCGGCCACCGACCTCGCGCTGGCGGCGGGGCAGCGCAAGTTCTTCGACCGGCTGCTGCAGTTCGGCCGCTCGCGCTTCCGCGGACCGGTGGGCTTCGAGACCGCGAACCTGGGCCTGCTGCTGGAGCGGCTCGCGGCGTGGAAGATCGTGCCCGACTTCGTGGTGGGGCCGGTGAACCCGCTGGGCCTCGGCATGAAGCCCACGCCCGAGACCGTGAAGTCGGAGCTGGCCACGACGAGCGTGCCGGTGATCGCGTGCGAGCTGCGCGCGGGCGGGCTGATCTCGCTGGCCGAGGGCGCCGCATTCGCGCGCGCGCACGGCGTGGCGGGCCTGCTCACCGAACTCGTCGACCTGGACGACGTCCGCGACGAGATGCGCGAGCTCTAGCGGCCCGGGAAGGCGCACCGGCGGTGGGGCGAGCCCCGGCGCCGACCTGTCCCCGGCCCCCGGCGGATCCCGCCGAGCCGCCGACATGACAGTGACTTATCGACTTTCTGTGCCAACCCCGGACGTCCGGGGCACGGGTCGAGAGTGGAGAGATGGGCCAAGTAGCCGAAGCTTCTTGGGATTAGCGGCTTGTTCGCCCCTAGGTGAATCGTGTATACAGCCGCATTCGGCCGCCGGTGCGGAGCCCCTCCTTGCCCGGCGCAGCCCGTGGCGGTTCTTCGCGGCCTCGCCACCGCGTCCTGAACTCTCGAGCGTTCGGAGGCAGCTTTGTCCCAGAAGGCGGTCATCCTCCTGCTGGCTGTTGGCGCTTGGGCGGCTTTCGCGGCCGGGTGCGCGCAGACGCCCGGGCCGGGCCTGGCCCGAGGCGAGCAGATCTACGACACCTGCGTGCCCTGCCACGGCCAGGAAGGTCTCGGCAACGCGCGCATCGGCGCGCCGGAGATCGCGGGCCTTCCCAAGTGGTACGTGGTCGCGCAGCTCACCAAGTTCAAGGGCGCGATCCGTGGCGCGCACCCCGACGACGACGCGGGCCAGCGCATGCGGCCCATGGCGCGCTCGCTGTATCGCCCGGGCGACGTGGAGTCGGTGGCCGAATACGTGGGCACGCTCAAGCCGACGAAGCCGCACGCCGCGCTCGCGGGCGGTGACCCGAACGCCGGGCAGGCGCGCTACACCAGCGTGTGCATCGCGTGCCACGGGCCCGATGCGGCCGGCACCGAGCCGCTCGGCGCGCCGCCGCTGAACCACCAGGCGGACTGGTACATGTACGCGCAGCTGCAGAAGTTCAAGAGCGGCCTGCGCGGCGCGCACCCCGACGACGGTACGGGCGCCCAGATGCGCGCGATGGCGATGACGCTCGAAGACACCACGGCGATGAAGGACGTGATCGCCTACATCCGCACCCTCCAGAAGTGAGGCGGGACTCGAGTCATGGCGAAAGACACGAACGAACGCGATCCCAAGTGGGCCGACGAGACCGCCCGCATGACCTTCATCTTCACGCTGATCGGAACGGCGCTGTTCGCGGGCGCCGTCATCCTGTTCATCCTGCGAGCCTGAGGTCCGAGCGATGATCGACCGCTTCGTACAGAGTCTCTCGACCTACTCCGGGGACGTGGACCAGCTGGTGCTGCTGATCACCGTGCTGGTCGGCTTCTGGTTCGTGGCCGCCGAGGTGATGTTCTTCTGGCTCATCTTCCGGTTCCGCGCGAAGGACGGCGTTCCCGCGCAGTACGTGACCGGCAAGGAGAAGCACCTCAAGCGCTGGATCAACGTCCCGCACACGCTGATCCTGATCTGCGACGTGGTCATCATCGTCGCGGCCGTCCGCGTGTGGATGAAGGTCAAGCAGACGTCGCCGCCGCCCGACGAGGTGGTGCGCGTGACGGCGCAGCAGTGGGCGTGGACGTTCCAGCAGCCCGGCGCCGACGGCCAGCTCGACACCGCCGACGACATCCGCACGTCCGACTCGCTGCACGTGCAGGTGGGGCACACGGTGCAGTTCCAGCTCGAGTCCAAGGACGTGCTGCACAGCTTCTTCGTCCCGGTGTTCCGCCTCAAGCAGGACATCGTGCCGGGCCGCACGATCGTGGGCTGGTTCAAGGCCACGAAGCCCGGTGTGCACGACATCCTGTGCGCCGAGATCTGCGGCGTCGCCCACGGCATCATGGGGGGCGCGATCGTGATCGAGACGCCCGAACAGCACGCCGCCTGGGTGCAGGCGAACTCCACGCTCGCGGACGCGTCGTCCGCCGCCACCACCGACTCCACGGCCGCCGTCACCGGCGCCGCCACGAACTGACGGGGAGCCCGATGGCCAGCCACGCGCACGCCGACGCTCACGGGGGCGGACACGCCCACGGCAAGCAGTCGTTCTTCCACAAGTACCTGTGGTCCACCGACCACAAGGTCATCGCCATGCAGTACATGCTCACGGGCATGGCGATGGCCCTGCTCGGCGGCTTCTTCGCCTACGTGTTCCGCATGCAGCTCGCGTTCCCGGGCAACGCGGTGCCGGGCTGGGGGCACGTCTCGCCGGGCGAGTACAACATGCTGATCACGAACCACGGCAGCATCATGATCTTCTGGGTCGCGATGCCCGTGCTGATCGCCGGCTTCGGCAACTACCTGATCCCGCTCATGTGCGGCGCGGACGACATGGTGTTCCCGCGCCTGAACCGCCTGAGCTACCAGCTGTTCCTGCTCAGCGTGCTGGTGCTGATCGCGTCGCTCGTGGTGCAGAACGGCGGCTTCGGCGGCGCGTGGACGTCGTACCCGCCGCTGTCGGCGAACAAGGACTTCAATCTGACGCCGTACGGCGCGTCGTTGTGGCTGGTCGCCGTGGCGCTCGAGTTCGTGGCGTTCCTGCTGGGCGGCATCAACTTCATCGTCACGGCGATGAACTCGCGTGCGCCGGGCATGAAGGCGTTCGACGTGCCGATCGTGATCTGGATGATCGTCGTGGCGAGCATCCTGTTCATGGCGTCGGTCGGCCCGCTCATCGCCGGCGCGGTGATGCTGCTGTTCGACCAGCAGCTCGGCACCGGCTTCTTCAATCCGAACCGGGGCGGCGACCCGGTGCTGTGGCAGCACCTGTTCTGGTTCTTCGGCCACCCCGAGGTGTACGTCGTGCTGCTGCCGGCCATGGGCATCGTGGCCGAGGTCATCACGGTGTTCGCGCGCAAGAAGATGTTCGCCTACAAGACGGTGATCTACACGGTCATCGCCACCGGCGTGCTGAGCTTCTTCGTGTGGGCGCACCACCAGTTCGTGGCCGGCATCGACCCGCGTATGGCCAACGTGTTCACGGTGACGACGGTGCTGATCTCGGTGCCGATCGCCGAGATGTGCTTCCTGTACATCGCCACGCTGTACGGCGGCTCGATCCGCCTGAGCGTGCCGATGCTGTGGGCGCTCGGCTTCCTCGCCGAGTTCCTGATCGGCGGCGCCACGGGCATCTACCTGGGCGCGAGCGGCGCGGACATCTTCTTCCACGACACCTACTTCGTGGTCGCGCACTTCCACTACACGTTCTTCCCGATCGCGATCATCGCGGTGTTCGCCGGGATCACGTTCTGGTTCCCCAAGATGTTCGGCCGGATGCTCAACGAGACGATCGGCAAGATCCACTTCTGGGGCACGATCATCCCGTTCAACTTCATCTTCATTCCCATGTTCGTGCTGGGCATGGGCGGCGAGCACCGTCGCATCTACGACTACACGCACTTCCCCGAGCTCGCGACGCCGTTCATGCAGAACCTGCGGATCCTGGCCACGGTGTCGCTGGTGGTGATGCTGGCGTTCCAGCTGCTGTTCGTGTGGAACTTCCTGTGGAGCATCTACCGCGGTCGCAAGGCGGAGAAGAACCCGTGGAACGCGAACACGCTGGAGTGGTCGGCGGACTCCCCGCCGCCGCACGGCAACTGGGAAGAGCTGCCCGAGGTGCACCGCGGACCCTACGAGTACAGCGTCCCGGGCCGGGCGACCGACTTCTGGCCCCAGAACGAGAAAGCCTGAGGAGAGCCGACCGTGAAGCCCATCGCCACCACGCGCAGCGCCACGGGCATTCCCACCGGCCGCCTGGCCGTCTGGTGGGTGATCGTGTCCGAAATCGTCATCTTCGGCGGCGTGCTGATCTCGTACATCATGAACCGGCTCGCGCACCTGGAGTTCGCGGAGCAGGCCGCGCACACGAACACCTGGATCGGCGCGTTCAACACGTTCGTGCTGCTCACGTCGAGCCTGTTCGCCGTGCTCGCGCACCAGGCGGCCGAGAAGGGCGACGGCCCGAAGGCGGCGCGCCTGCTGTGGATGACCATCGCGGGCGGCGGCGTGTTCCTGGCCGTGAAGTCGTTCGAGTGGACCACCGAGATCCGCGAGGGCTTCACGCTGCAGACGGGCGGCTTCTGGTCGTACTACTACACCGCCGCCGGGCTGCACGCGTTCCACGTCATCGCCGGCATGGCGATCATGGCGTGGGTCGCGAGCAGCGCCGCGAAGAACCAGGACCTGCACCGCGTCGAGAACGTGGGGATCTACTGGCACTTCGTGGACATCGTCTGGATCTTCCTGTTCCCCCTGCTGTACATCGCCAAGTAGGAGAGCGCCCATGTCGCACGCGCACGCCGAACACGCGCATCACCGCAACTACGTGAAGATCTGGGCGATCCTGCTGGGGCTGCTCGTGGTGAGCGTGATCGGCCCGATGACCGGCATCCGCGTGGTCATGCTGATCACGGCCTTCGGCATCGCCCTGGTGAAGGCCTACATCGTGGCCAAGAATTTCATGCACCTGGACGTCGAGAAGCCCGTCGTGCACTTCGCGCTGGGCATCACGCTGATGTTCATGGTGCTGCTGTACGCCGGGCTCGCGCCCGACGTGCAGAAGCACACCGGCCAGCACTGGAAGAAGAACTACGTCGCCCCGGCCGCCCCGGCGCACCACGGAGCGGAAGGTCATGGCACCAGCAGCCACTGAAACGATGACGGCGCCGCGCGCGCCCCGACGGGGTTTCACCGACCATTCGCTGTTCGGGATGGCCCTGTTCGTGTTCACCGAAGTCATGATGTTCCTGGCGTTCATCAGCGGCTACCTGATCGTGCGCCGCGCGCCGGCCGTGGGGCCGTGGCCGCCACCGAACCAGCCGCGCCTGCCGTTCGAGCAGACGCTGCTGCACACGTTCGTGCTGCTCGGCAGCGGCGTCGTGCTGTACCTGGCGCACCGCGCGTCGCGCAAGAAGGGCATGGCCGCCGCCGAGCGTCCGCTGCTCGTGGCGGTCGCGATGGGCGCGTGGTTCGTGGCCGCGCAGGGCGCCGAGTGGGCCGCGCTGCTGCGGCAGGGGCTGACGCTCACGTCCAGCCAGATCGGCGCCTTCTTCTACACCATCGTGGGCGCGCACGCGCTGCACGCCATCGTGGCGATCGTGGCGCTGATGGTGTGCTGGCTGCAGTTGCGCGCGGGCCGGCTGAAGCCGTCGGTGTTCGGCGCCACGCAGCTGTTCTGGTACTTCGTCGTGCTGATCTGGCCGCTGATCTTCCTGGTGGTGTACCGGTGAGGCGCGCCCGCGCCACGGCGTTCGCGCTGGCCCTGACGGCGCTGCCGACGCTCGCGCACGCGTGCGCCGTGTGCGGCGCCGACGGCGGCCCCAGCCGCTCGGCGTTCTTCTGGAGCACGATCGCGCTGTCGCTGATCCCGCTGGCCATGTTCGCCGGCGGCCTGTGGTTCCTGCGCCGCTCCGCCGGGGCGTGGATGCGCGACGAGCTGGTCGAGCGCGACGACGCGGTCCCGGCCGCGCCGCGCGACGCCGCTCCGGACGCCGACGCCCGGCGCGACACGCCCGCCGTGGGCCGTCTCGCCGCCGAGCCGCGCTGAGCCCGGCACTCGCGCACCAAACGAAGTCGCGTCCGATCGAACGGTGAGGATTTCGCTGCGGACGGCTCCGCGGCTCGACTAGCCTGACCGATCCAGGAACCGGGAGCAGAAGGTGACGGCCCCGGGCTCATGTAGCTCAGGCCAGCTTCACGGCGAGATCGCCGCGTCGTCACGCGGCGTTCCGGCAGGCCCCGACTCTCCCGGCGCGCCGCGCGCGCGTTCCGCACCACCCCAGCGGAGGTCTCGATGCGCACGCTCGTTCGCTCCCTCGCCCTGCCCGTGGTCGTGTTCGCGCTCGGCGTCGCGACGTCTTCACCTGCCGCGCCCGCCGGGCTGCCGGGCTCGTCGATCGCGTTCCCGGGCGCGGACGCCGTGGACGTGGGCTGGAGCCCGAATCGCGGGCAGGTCGCCGACGCCGACGGGCGATCCGCGACCGACGTGCTCTTCACGGCCGAGATCCCCGGTGCGCGCGTGGTCGTCACGCCGCAGGGCCTCACGCACTGGTTCGTGTCGCGGCGAGCGGCCGAGTCCGACGAGCGCGCGGACGAGCGCCGTGGGAACCCGGTGCCGCGCGACGTGCGCGAGCCGGTGCTGTTCGACTGGGCGCGCCTCGACGTGCGGCTGGTGGGCGCGAGCATCCGCACGTCGGACGCGCGTACGGAACAGCCGCTGCCCGGCGCGGGCCGCACGAACTGGTACCTGCCGCACTGCCCGCAGGGCGTTCGGGACGTGCCGGCCTTCGGACGCGTGACGTTCCCCGACGTGTACCCCGGCATCGACTGGGTGGTGCGCACCGAGCCCGACCGCAGCGTGCACCACGACTTCGTGGTGGCGCCCGGCGCCGATCCGACCGCGGTGCGCCTGGAATACGTGGGCGCGAACGCGATCGAGCTGTCTCCCGACGGCCGCACGCTCACCGTGCGCACGTCGCTCGGCGAGGTGCGCGAGGGCGCGCTGCGCTGCTGGCAGGGCTCGCCCGCGCGCGACGTGCCCGCGCGCTTCCGCGTGGACGGCAACGTCGTGCGCGTGGACGTGCCGTCGTGGGACGCGAGCGCGCCGCTCGTGATCGATCCGCCGATGTCGTGGTACACGCTGTACGGTGGGAACAGCTTCGACGGCCCCAACAACGTGGTCACGGATCCGGTGACGGGCGACGTGTACGTGGTGGGCTACACCGCGTCCACGAACATGCCGGTGCTGCCCGCAGGGGGCGCGTACAACCAGGGCACGACCGCCGGCAGCGTGGACGCGTTCGTGTGGAAGTTCGACGCCGCGGGCGTGCGGCTGTGGGCCACGTACTTTGGCGGCTCCGACTGGGATCACTTCGGCGACTGCGTGCTCGACGCCGCGGGCAACCTGTTCGCGTGCGGCACCACGCCGAGCACGAACCTGCCGCTGGTGGTGCGCCCGGGGGCCTACAACCAGGCCGCGCTCGGGGGAAACCAGGACGGCATGCTCGTGGAGTTCTCGCCGGCCGGCGCGCTGCTGTGGTCGACGTACGTGGGCGGCAGCGAGTTCGACGGCTTCAGCGGCATCACGATCGATGCCGCGGGCAAGCTCTACGCGGCCGGCAACTCGCAGTCGTCGGACCTGCCGCTCGCCAATCCCGGGGGCGGCGCGTACTTCCAGAACGTCGTGAACAACAACCAGCCCGGCTACGACGCGTGGATCTCGCGCTTCGGCACGGGTGGCGCGATGGAATGGTCCACGTTCTACGGCGGCTGGCCCGAATGGGACCTCGCGAACGGCATCGCCGTGCGCGGCGGCAACGTGGTGCTGACGGGCGAGACCACCGCCTCGAACCTGCCCACGATGAACCCGGGCGGCGGCGCCTACTACCAGCCCGCGATCGGCGGCATGCAGGACGGCTTCATCGCCCGGTTCGCCACGAGCGGGGTGCTCGGCTGGGCCACGTACCTGGGCGGCAGCGACTTCGATTCCGTGGACGAGCCGGTGCTCGACGCGAACGGCAACCTGTTCGTGGACGGCATGACGTACTCCACCGACCTGCCGCTCGTGAATCCCGGCGGCACGACCTGGTTCCAGCCGGCGCTCGGGGGCGTGGCGGACTTCCTCCTCGCCCGGTTCTCGCCGGCGGCCGCGATGACGTGGTCCACCTACTACGGCGGCAGCGGCCTCGAGGGCATGGCCGGCTACTACGGCAAGACGCTGGCGCTCGACGCGCAGGGCCGCCTGTCGATGACCGCGCAGACGACCGCGGTCGACTTCCCGCTGCTGAACCCCGGCGGTGGCGCGTTCTTCCTGGGGACCTACGCCGGCAACGGCGACGCCGTGCTGATGCAGTTCGCGAACGACGGCACGCGTCTCTGGTCCACGTACATGGGCCTGCCGAGCATGGACTTCGGACGGTCGGTCACCGTGGCGGCGAACGGCTGCCTGTTCGCCGTGGGCGAGGTGCAGGACAACGCCGGCCCGCTCGCGGTCAATCCCGGTGGCGGCGCGTGGTTCACGGCCACGAACCTGAGCCCGGGGCAGGACGAGGGCTACATCGCGCGCTTCTGTTCGCCACCCTCGGCGTGCTGCGTGGACTTCACGTGCGTCCCCGTGTTCACGGCCGCGCAGTGCACGGCGCTCGGCGGCACGGCGTTCCATCCGAACACGTCGTGCGTGCCGTCGCCGTGCGTCAGCACGTGCACGATCTGCGGCCGCAAGTTCGACGACCTCGACGGCGACGGCATACAGGACCCGGGCGAACCGGGGCTCGCGGGCTGGACGATCCGCCTGCTGAACCCTTCGAACGTGCTCGTGGGCACCACCGTCACCGACGCGCAGGGCGACTACTGCTTCACGAACCTGGCGTGCGGCAGCTTCACGGTGTCCGAGGTGCAGCAGCCGGGCTGGGTGGCCACCGCACCGCCGGGCGGCAGCCACGCGCTGTCGCTCGGGTTCGGCACCACGCAGAACGGCGTGAACTTCGCGAACCGCGCTTGCACGGGCGGTCCCGCGTGCGTGGGCGTGCCGCCGGGCATCGTGGCGCGCTGGCCGTTCGACGACGTGCCGGGCGCGATCGACGCGATGGACGTGGCGCACGGCGGTGCGCCGGTGAATCGCGCGCGCGTGTTCACGGGCGGTGCCGTCGGCGAACCGGGTGCCCTGTGCGTGTTCGCGCCGGGCGACCACGCGCGCGTGCCGGCGGGCGACCAGGCCGATCTCGACTTCGGCGACGGCTCGTTCACGATCGCGGCGCGCGTGCGTGCGGAGGCGAGCAGCGCGGGGCCGCGCGTGATCGTGGACAAGCGCGCGCCGGCGGCGGGTTCGCTCGGCGGCGTGCGCGGCTGGGCGCTGTACCTGGCCGGGCAGCAGGCGATGCTCGAGATCGGCACGGGGGGCGCGCCGCAGGTGGTGCCGGGGCCCACGCTCGCCGCCGGCGCGTGGACACAGGTGGCGGTGTCGGTGGACCGCACGGCGGGGCAGGGGACCTGGTACCGGGACGGCGAGACGATGGCGGCGTTCGGCTTCGTGCCGGCGGCGGGCTCGGTGAGCAACGACGCCGACCTCGTGATGGGGCAGGCGGTCGACGCGTTCGGCCCGTCGGCGCCGTTCGCCGGTTGCATCGACGACGTGGCGGTGTTCGGTGGGGCGGTTGGCGAGGCCGCGGCGCGCAAGGCGTTCGGACCGCCGCCGGTGGCGTGGTGCCCGGATTACGCGCTGATCCCGCAGGTGACCACGATCTGCCGGAACCGCGACTCGGTGCAGGTGTGCTTCAAGCTCGGCAACAACACCGCGGTGCCGCAGACGTTCCAGTGGTCGCTCGCGGGCCTGCCCGCGGGTGCGGGCTGCAGCGTGGCCGGGCCGGTGCAGTTCACGCCGTCCGCGGGCACGGTGACGGTGCCGGCCGGCGGCACGTCGGCGTCGATCTGCGTGCTCGTGCGGCGGCCCGCGGGCCTCACCGCGCAGAACGCGACCGCCTGCTTCGCGCTGAGCTGGCTGAACCCGGCGACCGGCGCGTGCCGCACGGCGAAGGTGACACTGCGCGCCGACACCACGTGCTGGTGCCCGCTGCCGTCGTCGAGCCCGTTCGCGAAGGTGGCGGCGCGCGTGCCCTCGGGCACGGTGATCGGCATCCCGTTCGAGCACCCGTGTGATCCGCGCAGCGCGCCGTATCGCCTGGTGCCGCGCTGGCCGGACCCGGTGCACGACGATCCGCTGGCGCTGAGCCTGAACGGGCTGCCGCCCGGCGTGCCGGTGACGGGCGTGCTCGACGCGCCCGCGGGCGGCGCGGGCCGCATCGACGTCCAGGCGAGCTACCCGCACGGCTGGGACCGCGCGGCGCGCTACGAGCTGGTGCTGGAGGCCGACACCGACGGCGACGGCTCGTTCGAGGCGCTGAGCACCACGATCGTGGAGCCCTCGCTCGACTCCACGGCCACGGTCGGCGTCGCGCCGAAGCCGGGGCCGGGGGGCAGCGTGCGACTGCTGACGCAGCCGAACCCGTTCGTCGGCCGCACCTCGGTGGCGTTCACGCTGGGTGAGGCGACGCACACCGAGCTCGCGATCCACGACCTCGGCGGGCGGCTCGTGCGGCGCCTGGTGGGCGCCCGGCTCGCGGCCGGCACGCACCGCTTCGAGTGGGACGGCCACGCCGACGGCGGCCGGCGGGCCGCGGCGGGCGTGTACTTCGTGCGGCTGTCCGCGGGCGCGCTGCGGCTGGAGGCGAAGATCGTCAAGGTGCAGTGAGCCGGGACGGACCGGCGCGGACGATCGGAAACGTGGTGCGGCCGGCCTCCGGGTCGGCCGCACCACGTTGCGGCGAGGTGTGGGGGAACAAACCCGGGGCGTCGGCCGGGGCTCGTGCGCTACCATTCCATCCGTACTCTCCCCATCCCACTCTCCCCATGTCCGACGCACCGAACGAGCCGATCACCCGGCTGCTGCGCGCCTCCGCGCAGGGCGATGCCGAGGCGCGCGACCGCGTGGTCTCGTTGCTGTACGACGAGCTCCGCCACATCGCCCGCAGCCATCGCTGGCGGAGCCGCGGGCACGAGACGCTGAGCACGACCGCGCTCGTGCACGAGAGCTTCCTGCGCCTGTCCGGCACCGAGAAGCCCGAGTGGCAGGACCGCCTGCACTTCCTGCGCGTGGCCGCCCGCGTGATGCGGAACGTGCTCGTGGACGATGCCCGCCGCCGCAACGCGTCCAAGCGCGGCGACGGCGTGGCGCCCGTGCCGCTGGACGAGGTGGACGTGGCCGGGGGCGTGCCGGCGTTCAAGTCGGACGAGGTGCTGGCCGTGCACGAGGCGCTCGACCGGCTGGAGGCGCTCGACGAGCGGCAGGCCCGGATCGTGGAACTGCGCTACTTCGTGGGGCTCGAGGTGGAGGAGACGGCGGAGGTCCTGGGGGTCTCCACCGCCACCGTGAAGCGGGGCTGGGCGCTGGCGCGGGCCTGGCTGCAGCGCGAGATCGAGCTCACGTGAGCCCTCGGCGGGCGAAACTACGCTCCTTCCGTTGAGGCTCGATCCCGACCGGAGTGTTCCCATGACGCAGTCGGCCCCGTTCACGTGGGGGCAGGTGCAGGCCCTGTTCGACGAAGCGCTGGCGCGGCCCCCCGGGGCGCGCGCGGCGCTGCTCGCCGACGCGTGCGCCGGCCAGCCGGAACTGCGCCGCGAGGTCGAGTCGCTGCTGGCGGCGTACGAGCGCGCCGAGCGCGCCGAGGCGCTGACGAGCCCTTTCGCGACCGGCTCCCGACCGGCCCCGCGCGGCGGGCCCGACGCCTCGCGCGTGGGGCAGGTGGTGGGCTCGTACCGGCTGGGCGAGGTCATCGGCCGCGGCGGCATGGGCGTGGTGCACGTGGCGGAGCACGTGGACCCGCGCCTTTCGCGCCGCGCGGCGGTGAAGCTGCTGCGCCGCGACGTGCGCCCCGACGACCAGCGCCGCTTCCTCGAGGAGCAACGCATCCTGTCGCGGCTCGAGCACCCGAACATCGCGCGGCTCATGGACGCCGGCGTCACCGACGACGGTGCGCCGTTCCTGATCATGGAGTACGTGGACGGCACGCCGCTGATCGAGCACTGCCGCACGCGCGACCTGGGCGTGCCCGAGCGTCTCGAGCTGTTCGAGGCGGTGTGCGCGGCGGTGCAGTACGCGCACAGCCACCTGGTGGTGCATCGCGACCTCAAGCCTTCGAACATCCTCGTGGACCTCGACGGCCGGCCGCGGCTGCTGGACTTCGGCATCGCGAAGCTGCTGGACACGCCCGAGGAGGAGTCGCTCACGCGCACGGGTCAGCACCTGCTCACGCCCGAGTACGCGAGCCCCGAGCAGTTCCGCGGCGAACCGGCCACCACGCAGTCGGACGTCTACAGCCTGGGCGTGGTGCTGTACGAGCTGCTGTGCGGCCGCCGGCCGCACCGGCTGGAGGGCCTGAGCGCGGCCGAGGCGATGCGCGTGGTGAGCGAGGACGCGCCGCCGCGCCCGTCCACCACGGGCGTCACCACGCGCACGCGCCGCGAGGACCTGGACGTGGTGCTGATGACGGCGCTCGCGAAGGACGCGGGCCGGCGCTACGCGTCGGTCGCGCAGTTCGCCGACGACCTGCGCCGGCTGCGGCTGGGCCTGCCGATCCTGGCGCGCGCGGAGACGTTGTCGTACCGGCTGGCCGCGCTGGCGCGCCGCCATCGCGGCTTCCTGACCGCGTCCGCGCTCGTGGCGCTCGCCGCCGTGATCGGCTGGGTGACCACCGCGCGGCAGGCAGCCGAGACGCGCGTGCGGTTCCAGCAGGTGCGCAGCCTCGCGAACACGATGCTGTTCGACACGCAGCGCGAGATCCGCGACCAGCCCGGGCTCACGCACCTGCGCGAGCGGCTGGTGGCGCAGGCGGCCACGCACCTCGCGGGGCTGGCCGAGGACGCGCGCAACGATCCGTCGCTGCGCGAGGAACTGGCGGCGGCCTACGAGCAGCTCGGCGAGCTGCGCGGCGATCCCGAGTACGCGAGTCTCGGCGACCTGGCCGGCGCGATCGCCAGCTACACGTCGGCCGAGAGCCTGCGCGCGGCGCTGTTCGCGGCCGCGCCGCACGATGCCGCGCGCGCGCGGGCGCTGGCCGAAGTGCGCGCGCGCATCGCGGCCGCCGAGTCTTGGAACGGCGACAACGACGCCGCGATCCGGCAGGGGGAACCCGCGCTGGCCGCGCTCGACTCGCTCGCGCGCCTGCAGCCCGCCGACACGTCGCTGGTGCTCGAGGCGGCCGAGGTGCGCTCGAAGCGCGGCTGGTTCCTGATCTGGGGCGGTGACCTGGACGGCGGCATCGCCGAGACGGACCACGCGCTGCGCTCGATCGACACGCTGCTCGCGCGCCACGCCGGCGAGCTGGAACTCGAGCTCGCCCGCGCCGACGCCGAGTACTACCGCAGCGACGGGCTCAAGTTCGCGGGGCGTTACGCCGAGATGGTGCCGCGGCTCGTCACGGTGGAGGACCAGCTCACGGCGCTCGCAGCCCGGCACCCCGGGCACGTGCGGGTGGTGCGCAAGCAGGTGGCCTCGCTGCTGCAGCTGGGCGAGGCGTACGAGGTGGTGGATCCGCCGCGCGCGCTCGAGACCTATGCGCGCGCGGTGGCGATCGCGGAGCCGCACTACCTCCGCGACCACGACAACGCCGCCGCGTTGCGGCAGCTCGCCGGCGCGCGGCGCCAGCTGGGCGGCGCGTACCTCGACCAGCGCCGCCCCGCCGAGGCCGCGGCCGCGCTGGAGCGCGCGGTGCAGGACAACCGCGAGCTGTTCGCGCGCGACGCCGCGAACAACGCCGCGGGCGGCAGCCTGGCCACCAGCCTCACGTGGCTCGCGCAGTCGCGCACGCTGCTGCGCCAGCACGAAGCGGCGGCCGCCAGCGCGGCCGAGGCGGTGCAGGTGCGGGCGAAGCTGCACGCGCGCCTGCACGGGGACGTGGCGAGCCTCGCGAACCTGGCGAGCGCCCGCGCCGGCCTGGGCGACGTCCTGCGCGGCAAGGGCACGGACACCGCGACGCCGCGCGCGGAACGGCGCGAAGCGTGGGCGCGGGCGCGCGGGGAGTACGCCGCGGCCGAGAGCCTGCTCACCGACATCCAGCGGCGCGGCAAGCTGATGGAGTACTGGACGTCGACGCTGGAGATCAGCCGCCGCGGCAGGGCCGCCGCCGACAGCGCGATCGCGGCGCTGCGCTGACGCGCGGCGACCGGACTCAACCCCGCTTCCGCTCCTTCGCCTGCACGGCTTCGCCCACGTCGCTCGCGCTCGCGCCGTTGCCGGCGTCGTCGGCCGGACCGGTGGCGGCATCCTCGCCGTTCGCGCCGTCGGCCGCGCCGGCCGCGGTGGTGGGCGGGTGCTCGGCCACGGGCTCCAGCGCCACGTCGAGCACCTGGTCGATGCGCTCCACGGGCACGAAGATCATGTGCGTGCGGATGTCCACCGGCACTTCCTCGAGATCGCCCTGGTTCTCGCGCGGCAGGATCACGGTGCGGATGCCGGCGCGGTGCGCGCCCATCACCTTCTCCTTCACGCCGCCGATCTTGAGCACCTTGCCGCGCAGCGTGATCTCGCCGGTCATCGCGATGTCGGGCCGCGCCTTGCGCCCGGTGAGCAGGCTCACCATCGCGCTCGCCATGGTGACGCCCGCGGACGGGCCGTCCTTGGGGATCGCGCCGGCCGGCAGGTGCACGTGCAGGTCGGAGTTCTCGTAGAACTTGGGATCGATGCCCAGCGCGTCGGCGTGCGAGCGCACGAACGACAGCGCCGCCATCGCGGACTCCTGCATGACCTCGCCGAGCTGGCCCGTGAGCACGAGGTTCTTGGAGCCGGGCATGAGCGCGGCCTCCACCAGCAGCACCTCGCCGCCGGCGGGCGTCCACGCCAGGCCGAACACCGCGCCCGGCGTGTCGAGCCGCGACGCCTTCTCGTCCTCGAACTTCTCCGGGCCCAGCAGTTCACGCACCAGCTCGGGGCCCACCGTGCGGTCGACGTCCTTGCCCTCGGCCACGCGCCGCGCCACGCGGCGGAGCACGTTCGCGAGCTCGCGTTCGAGGTTGCGCAGGCCGGCTTCGCGCGTGTACTCGCGCTCCACCTTGAGGATCGCCTCGTCGGTGAGCGACAGGCCCAGCTCCTCGAGGCCGTTCTCGCGGATCGCCTTCGGCAGGATGTGCCGCTTCGCGATCTCGAGCTTCTCGCGGTCGGTGTAGCCCGCCAGCTCGATCACTTCCATGCGGTCGCGCAGCGCCGGCGGAATGGTGTCGAGCATGTTCGCGGTGGTGATGAACAGCACCTGCGACAGGTCCACGGGGACGTCGAGGTAGTGGTCCATGAACGCCACGTTCTGCTCGGGGTCGAGCACCTCGAGCAGCGCGCTGGACGGGTCGCCGCGGAAATCCGAGCCGAGCTTGTCGATCTCGTCGAGCATGAACAAGGGATTCCGCGAGCCGGCGCGGCGGATGCCGCGGATGATGTTGCCCGGCAGCGCGCCGATGTAGGTGCGCCGATGGCCGCGGATCTCGGCCTCGTCGCGCACGCCACCCAGCGACTGGCGCACGAACTTGCGGCCGAGCGCGCGCGCGATGGAGCGGCCGAGCGACGTCTTGCCGGTGCCCGGCGGGCCCACGAAGCACAGGATGGGCGTGCGCGCGTCCTTCTTGAACCGGCGCACCACCAGGTACTCGAGGATGCGTTCCTTGATCTTGTCGAGGCCGTGGTGGTCCTCGTCGAGCACCTGCCGCGCGTGCACGAGGTCGAGGTTGTCCTCGGTGGACACGGCCCACGGCATCTCGCACAGCGTCTCCAGGTACGTGCGCGCCACCGTGTACTCGGCGGCCTGCGGCGGGATGCGCGTGAGGCGCGCCAGCTCACGGTCGGCCTCCTTGCGCACGTCGGGCGGCATCTGCGCCTTCTCGATCTTCTCCTTGATCTCGTCGAGCTCGCGCTGCGCCTCGTCGCCTTCGCCGAGCTCCTTGCGGATCGCCTCCATCTGCTGGCGGAGGAAGAACTCCTTCTGGTGCTGGTCCACCGACTCGCGCACCGACTCCTGGATCTGCTGGCCCACCTCGAGCACCTGCAGCTCGCGCGCGAGGATCTCGGACAGCTTCTGCAGGCGCTGCTTCACGTCGAGCGTCTCGAGCAGCTCCTGCTTGTCCTCCACCGGCAGGTCGAGCAGCGACGCGATGAAGTCCGCCACGCGCCCCGGGCTCGTCTGGTTGCGCGCCGCCGGCACCGACTCGTCGGGCACGTTCGGCGACAGCGCCACCACGCGCTCGAACTGGCCCGTGACCGTCTTGACCAGCGCCTCGGTCTCGATGTCCGCCACCTCGACCTCGCGCAGGAATTCCACGCGCGCCTGCAGGTACGGCGTGCTCTGCACGATCTCGAGCAGCCGCACGCGCTGCGTGCCCTGGATGAGCACGCTCAGGCGGTTGTCGGGGAAGCGGATCATCCGCAGCAGCGTGCCGAGCGTGCCGATGGAATGCAGTTCGTGCGGCGCCGGGTCGTCCTGCTGGCCGTCCTTCTGCGTGAACAGCGCGATCGCGCGGTCGCCGGCGAGCGCGTCGTTGAGCATGGCCACGCTCTTCTCGCGGCCCACGTTCAACGGCTGGATCGCCATCGGGAACAGCACCAGGTGGCGCGCGGGCAGCACGCCCACCACGCGCGGCGCGCGGCCCTCGGCCTGCGGGTCGCCGTCCGTCATGGTCACCACCGGCACCAGCGTGTGCTCGGGCGTGTCGGCGGGCGCCAGCGCCACGAGCCGCGATGCAGGCGCGGGTGCCGTGCGCGGATCGACCGCCGGCACCGGAGCGTCGGCCTTGCGCGCGCGCCGCTTCGCCGGCGGCGCGGCCTTCACGCGTCGCTTCGCCGTCGTCTTCGCGCGCGGCTTCGCGGCGCGTGCGGCCGGCTTCGGCGTCGCGGCCTTCTTCGCGCGCGGGCTTTCCGGGCGGGACGTGCGCTTGCGGGCTGGCTTCTTCATGCGGTCAGCGGTCCTCTCCGCCCGGGCTCTCGCGTTCCACCGGGATGTCCTGCCGATCGTTCTCGGCCTTCGCCACCAGGCGCACTTCCAGCAGTCCGTCGCGATAGATCGCCTGCACGCGGTCGGGGTCGGCGTCCCACGGCAGTTCCACCAGCCGGCTGAACTCGCCGAAGTAGATCTCGGCACGGTGCCAGTGGAAGCCCTCCGGCTCCGCCGGCGGCTGCCGCCGGCCGCTCACCTCGAGCATCCGGCCGCGCAGGCGCACCTGCACGCTGTCGCGCGGCACGCCCGCCAGTTCGAAGATCACGCGCGTTTCGCGCTGCGTCATGACCACGTCCGCCGGCGGCGACCACGCCGACTCGGCGAAGTGCGATGCCGGGTGGCGGTGGTAGACGAGGTCGTGGAACAGGCGCTCGACTTCGCGCTGCAGGCCTTCGTACGGATCGTCGGGGCGGGACATGGTGCCGCCTTCGATGCGCGACCCGGCGATCCGCTTCGGCCGCCGCGTCAGGCGCCGGTCAGAAGCTCTGCGTCCAGGAGTGGACCGCCTTCACCACGGTGAGATTGGTGCGACGCAGCTGCTCCGCGTAGACGGCCGAGTTCGGCCACGCATGCTTGCCGCACTCGCAGGCGAGCTTGCCGTCGGGGCGTTCGATCAGCTTGCAGGGCTTCGGGGAATCCTGGCAGAACGGGCACATGGAATGGCCTCCTTCAGAGCGGCCGCGAGAATAGTCGGGGGACTGGGGAGCGGCAAACGCGGGGTTGCGGCGCGGGGCGCTCCGGCGCGAGACTGCGCTCGCGACCCCCGACGCCTGCACAGGACATGCGGATCGAAGCGCTCATCTCGTGCGGAGCCCGCCACGCGCCGCCCTGCGATCCTCGATCAATACCCGCCGGCCTTCGCCGGTCGTGTGGGCCTGCAGGAGAGCGGATTCCGAGGATGGGAGCAGGCCGATGGAGATTCCAGTTGGGAAGGTCCGGATGCGGGTCATGACGCACTGGCTTGCGGTGGTGCTGGCCGGTTGGCTCGCGGCCACCGACACGCAGGGTGCTCCATTCGATCCCTTCGGAATAGCGCTGCCGTCGAACGCCCCGCTTGTCGCGACGCATGAGTGGAAGTCGCCACGCCGGGAGGTGATCGAGGCGGAAGGGCCAGCCGACAGCCAGGATCTCCCCATGTCCACTCCTGCGACAGCGCTGGGCGCACCCGACGGCTGGTGGGACGTCTTGAGCATCGAGCCACACACTGGACACGTCGCGGTCTACGACCCCGTCCGCGATCGAATGCTGGTGTTCGGAGGAAACGCCCCCGAAACTACGAACGACGTCTGGGAGCTCGGGCTGTCGGGCTCTCCGTGGTGGGCGGCCCTGAGACCCCTCGGGGGCCCACCGGCCGCGAGGTTCAACTGCAGCGCCGTCTACGACCCGACTCGTGATCGGTTGATCGTGTTCGGCGGCATCGACAGCCACTCGGGGTTCCTGAACGACGTATGGGCCTTGAATCTGAGCGGCGCCCCGACGTGGACCGAACTCACTCCAGGAGGAGCGGCTCCCCGGGCGAGGTTTGGGCACGTCGCGATCTTGGACTCGACGCGGCAACGGATGATCGTCTTCGGTGGAGGCGGATCGGGCCCTGCGGCTCGATACCTGAACGATGTTTGGGCGCTGTCCCTGGGGGACACGGT
>JBGAMH010000325.1:0-4050 GCA_044223135.1 Candidatus Eiseniibacteriota bacterium
CCTTCTAGGCCCTGACCGGAGTGCCCCACGGCGCCGCCGCCACGAGCAGGGCGTCGCGAAAGAGGAGGGAACAAGCCCTGGTCCGGCTGTTGACGACGAACGACGCGGCCCGATGGCCCTGCTCGTGGCAGCCCGTCGGGCTGTGGGCGGTGACGGGCTCGTTGCTGCGTCCGGTCTCCTCGACAGGGGGCTCATCCTCGTCTCCTCGACCTTCCTTCCCACGAGCCCGTCGGCGCCCACGACGGCGCCGTGCGGCCTCCTCGGTCAGAGCCTGATGCTGCGCTTCGGGACGTCCGGCGTGCCGCGCAGCAGCGCGAAGCCCTCCACGGAGCACGGCGTCCGTCGCACGCGCGAACTCGGTCTCGACCACCTCGAGATGGCGTGGGTGAACGGCGTGCGGATGTCGGACGAGACCGCCGACCGCATCGCCGCGGCCGCGCGCGAGCACGGTGTTTCCCTGACGGCGCACGGGCCCTACTTCGTCAACCTGTGCGGCGCGGACGACGTGGTGGAGCGCAGCCTCGCTCGCCTGGTGGAGACCGGCCGGCTGGGCCACCGCTGCGGGGCGGCTTCCTTTTGCTTTCATGCGGGGTTCTACGGCAGGCTCCCCGTCGCGGACGCCGACGCGCGCGTGCGGGCCGGCCTCCGCACCGTGACCTCGACGCTTCGCGGGCTCGGCGCGGCCATCGACGTGCGCACCGAACTCACCGGCAAGCCCACGCAGGCGGGCTCGCTCGACGAGATCCTGGCGTGGAGCGCCGACGTCGAGGGCGTGCGGCCGTGCGTGGATTTCTCGCATCAGTACGCGCGCTCGATCGGTGGCTTCAACGACTACGACGCGTTCGGAAGGACGCTGGAGGCGATTCGCGACCGCCTGGGCCGCGACGCTCTCGAGCGGCTGCACGTGCACATCTCGGGCATCGAGTTCGGTCCCAAGGGCGAGCGGCGGCACCAGCCGCTGCGCGAGACGAAGTTCCGCTGGAAGGAGTTGCTGCGCGCGCTGAAGGATCTCCGGGTGTCGGGCTGGGTGGTGAGCGAAAGCCCGGCGATGGAGGACGACGCGCTGCTGCTGCAGAAGACCTATCGGAGGCTCAAGTGAGCGCAACGCGCGAAACCGCGCCGGTGGTGATCGTGGGGGCCGGGTGCATCGGGGCCGCGATCGCGTACGAGCTGGGCAAGAAGGGCATCAAGGGCGTCCGCGTGCTGGAGCGCGAGCTGTTCTCGGGCGCCGGTTCCACGGGCAAGTGCGCGGGCGGCATCCGCGCGCAGTTCTCGAGCGAAGTGAACGTGAAGCTCTGCATGCGCTCGATCGAGGCCTACGAACGCTTCGCCGAGGAGATGGGCACCGACCCGGTGTTCTTCCAGGTCGGTTACCTGTTCCTGCTGTCGGACGCGAAGCAGTGGGAGCAGTTCCAGAAGCAGGCCGACATGCAGCGCGCGCTCGGTCTGCCCGTGCGCACGCTCACGCCCGAGGGCGTGGCGCAGGTGGTGCCGGGCGTGGATCTCGACGGCGTGCTCGGCGGCACGTTCTGCCCCCGGGACGGCCTCGGGAATCCTCACGAGATCACGCAGGCGTACGAGCGCCGCGCGCGCGAGCTGGGCGCCAAGTTCGACTTCGGCCGCCCGGCCACCGGGCTGCTGATGGACGGCGCGAAGGTGGTCGGCGTGCGCACCGCGACGGGCGACATCGAGACGCCCATGGTGGTGAACGCCGCCGGCGCATACGCGGCCGAGATCGCGAAGTGGGCCGGCGTCGACTTGCCGGTGCAGCCGTACCGGCGCCACTGCTTCACCACGAAGCCGCTCGCGTTCGCGCGCGAGGACCTGCCCATGATCGTGGACATGAAGTCGGGCGTCTACATGCACCGCGAGAGCGGCGGCATGCTGCTGGGCCTGGCCGATCCCGACGAGCCGCCGTCGTTCGACACCAGCGTGAACTGGGACTTCCTGGAGCGCGTGGTGGAGCCCGCGATGGAGCGCGTGCCGGCGCTCGCCGAGGCCGAGATCGCGCACGGCTGGGCGGGGCTCTACGAGACGACGCCCGACCACAACGCCGTGCTCGGGCCGCCGAAGGGCGTGACCGGGCTGATGCTGGCGAACGGCTTCAGCGGCCACGGTTTCATGCAGGCGCCCGCGGTGGGGCAGGTGATCGCGGAGTGGATCGTGGACGGCAAGCCCAGCCTCGACGTCTCCGAGCTGCGACTGGAGCGCTTCCAGGAGCAGCGCGCGGTGGTCGAGGCGAACGTCATCTGAGCGAGGCCCGCGTGCCCTTCGTCCGTCGCAGCCTGAACCTGGGTCCGCTCGACAACAACACGTACCTGGTCACGTGCCCGGTCACGGGCGAGACGGCCGTGGTGGACGTGGGCTTCGAGCCCGAAGCCGTGATCGCCGCGGTGCGCGAGCACGCGCTGAACGTGCGCTGGCTGCTCGGCACGCACGCGCACTACGACCACGCCGCCGGCATGCTCGAGGTGCAGCGGGCGGTCGGCGGCGTGTACGCGCTGCACCCGGCCGACCGGCCGCTGCTGAAGGTGCTCGCGGAGCAGGGCAGCCTGTTCGGCTTCCCGCCCACGGAGCCCCCCGAGATCGGCCTCGACCTGGCCGACGGCATGCGCGTGCCGCTGGGCGAGAGCGAACTCGAGGTGATCTTCACGCCGGGCCACGCGCCCGGGCACGTGGTGTTCCGCGAAGGCGACGTGCTGTGGTCGGGCGACGTGCTGTTCCGCGAGTCGGTCGGCCGCACCGACCTGCCGGGCGGTTCGTGGGCCGACCTCGAGCGGTCCATCCGCACGCGCCTGTTCCCGCTCGGCGACGACCTGCGCTGCCTGCCGGGACACGGGCCCGAGACCACGATCGGCCACGAGCGTCGCTTCAACCCGTTCGTCGGCGACGGAGTGCAGATCCGGTGAGCCTGCGCACGCACGACTGGCCGAGCCGGCTGGAGATCGACCCGACCGCGTACGTCGCGCCGGGCGCGATCGTGGTGGGCGAGGTGAAGCTCGCGCGCCGCGCGAGCGTGTGGTTCAACAGCGTCGTGCGCGGCGATTCCGACCGCATCGAGATCGGCGAGGGCACGAACATCCAGGACAACTCCACCGTGCACGTGGACGAGGACTGCCCGGCGCTGGTCGGAGCGCGCGTCACCGTGGGCCACCGCGCCATCGTGCACGGCTGCGTGATCGAGGACGACGTGCTCGTGGGCATGGGTGCGGTGATCCTGTCGGGCGCGGTCGTCGGCCGCGGCTCGCTGATCGGCGCGTCGGCGCTGGTGCGCGAAGGGCAGGTGATCCCGCCGGGCTCGCTCGTGCTCGGCATGCCGGCAAAGGTGGTGGGCGAGGTGAACGACGCGCACCGCGCCGCCATCCGCACGGGCGCCGAGCACTACGCCGACCTGGCCGACCGCTACCGTGCGCGTGGCGTGATCACCGCGCTGCCGGCGGCGCCGCAGCACGGCGAGCACTGGCCGCGCGTGGCCGGCCGGATGAGCGAACTCGAGTGGGCGCAGATCCTCGACGTGCTCGCGACCAGTCCCGCGCGCGTGGCCGAGGCGCTCGAGCGGCACGGTGCGGCGGCGTTCGCGCGCCGGCCGGCCGAGGGGCGTTGGAGCGCGGTCGAGGTGCTCGTGCACCTGCACGACTGCGACGCCGAGATCTACCGGCCGCGCCTCGCGCGCGTGCTGGCGGAGGAGTTCCCCGCGATCGCCGCGCAGCCGGCGCAGGACTGGGTCGGCGAGCGCCGCGCGATCGACCGCGACCCGGTGGTGGCGCTGGCCGAGTGGCGCACGCAGCGCGGCGCGGCGCTCGAGGAACTGTCGGCGCTGGGCCCCGCGGCGTGGTCGCGTCCGTTCGTCCATTCGACACGCGGCGCGATGACGCTGGCGGACCAGGTGCGCCAGTGGGCGGACCACGACCTGTCGCACCGCCGGCAGCTGTTCGCGGCGCTGCGGGGCGGCGCGTGATCCTGCGGGCCGGGCCGCTCGCGCCGCCGGCCGACCGGCTGGTGGCCGCGCTCGCCGCGGGTGGACGCGAGGTGCACGACGTGGGCGCCGGC
>JBGAMH010000326.1:0-4075 GCA_044223135.1 Candidatus Eiseniibacteriota bacterium
CGCTCAGCTCGGGGCGGAACATGGCCTCAGTGAGCCGTCCGTCCACGCCCTGCTCGCCGTGGTCCCACAGTTCCTGCACCTGCAGGCGCGGCTCGAGCCACTGGTACCAGGAGCCGCGCTTCGCATCGAGGTGCATCTTCGCGAAGTGGAACGCCTCGACCACGCCCGGCCGGTTCACGAACCCCGCGTCGGTGCGGAAGTCGCGCGTCGCGTCGGACACGTCGGTGCTCCACTGCCACAGCCGCGAGCTGTACGAGACGCTGAGCGCGCTCGCGGTGCCCTCGTGGCGCTCGCCGTCCAGGCGCGCCAGCCACGGCGGCGCGTTCACGGACGTGGCCGAGTCCGCGGCCGCGAGCGGGTCGCGGAAGCCGGGATCGCGCGTCCACGCGTGCGCGCCCTGCAGCGTGAGCGTCCAGCGCCCGCCCGGCACCCAGCGGGTGTCGAGCGCGGCGACGCGGTTCCACGCGTCGCGATGCTCGCGCGAGGTGACCAGCTCGCCGATGCTGAGCCGGTCGTTCAGGTCGTGGCGCGCGCGCACGATGGTGAACTGCGCGTCGTGACCCTCGTACGGATTGAACGCGCGCGGCAGCCCGTCGATCGGGTCGCCCGCGTTGCGGTCGGCGGCGGCGAGCACGCCCAGCGCGGTCTTGCCCGCCTTGCCGGTCAGCTTGGCGCCCCAGAGCGGGTCGGCGATCCGACGCGTGTACACCAGGTTCATCGGCGTGGCGAAGATGTCGGCGCCCTCGAGGAAGAACGGGCGCATCTCCGAGAAGAAGATCGCGAAGCGCTCGTTCACGGCGAGCACGCCGGCGTCGGCCTCGACCTGGCTGAAGTCGGGCGTCACGGTGACGTCGGCGGTGAGCGCGCTCGTGAGCCCGTACTTGAGGCCGAAGCCCTGGCGGCGGTCGGCCGCGTTCCACGCCACGCCCGCCGGCCCGCGCGCGGCGGCGCTGGACGAGGTCACGTAGGGGTTCACCTCGAAGTTGCGGCCCGGGCGCACGCCCGCGAGGTCGTTGAGGTCGCCGAGCTGGCGGTGGTAGCCGGCCACGTCGTGCGTGATCGGCGCCCAGTACATGTGCGCGCCGGTGCGGCGCTGGTCGCGGATCGCCTGGAAGCCGAACGACACCTTGGCCGCGGGCGGGAAGCGCAGGGTCTTGAACGGGATGGCGAACTCGACCTCGTAGCCCTCGGGCGTGACGCGGCCGTTGCTCGTGTACTGGAAGTCCGGCGAGTTGTCGCTGTCGACGCCTTCGCGGTCGATGCCGTCCGCCTGCACGCCGCGCGGGTTCGCGCACAGGAAGTACGAGCGCTGCCGGTCGTGGTACGAGTCGATGCTCACGCCCACCCAGTCGCCCGACCAGATGTCGTCGCGGCTCACGATCGGCGCCTGCACCTGGCCCGGCAGCTCGCGGCAACGGAACGCGACGTACAGGTTCTTCTCGTCGTACGCGACCCGGCACACCGTGCCGAGCGTGTCGGGCACGCCCTCGACCGGGCGGCCGTGCGTGAAGTCGGCCAGCACCGCCGCGCCTTCCCACTCGGCGTCGTCCACGCGTCCGTCGATCACCGGCGCCCGCTCGACGCGCGGGGGCGCCAGGCGAATCTGGCCGGCGCGGCCCGAGAACGGGTTGGCGGTGGCGGGGTGCGCGCACGCGACCGCACACAGCAGCGCGAGCGCGGCGGACCAACGGACGGACATGCGGACCTCGAGGAATGGAGTGGGGTTCGCGCCCGGTCAGGGCAGGAGCGTCGGGGAAATACCTTGTCGCGTCGCGCGAAGTTGGACGAGCCCCGCGCGCCCGCGCACCGGCGCGGGAGAAGCGCCCCCGAGCGCCGGAAGCGGGGGACCCTAGCGGATCGTGCGAGGGCTCGCACTCGCGATCTCGCTCGCCCGCGTTCGGGCTCCGTCAAAGGTGCGCGAGTGGTTCCACTCTGCGGCACAAAGTGCTTGACGGTGGCGGGGTAGCGGCCGCGATACTCCCCGCCATGAGCCCGCGCCGATCCGAAGACCGCGACCCGCCGCCGCCGATCCCGCTGCCTCTGCGGGCCGCCGACGACCTGCGCTACATCCGCGAGGCCATCGAGCGCTCGGCCGCCTTCACGTCCATCTCGGGCTGGGGGCTCGTCGCCGTCGGCGGCACGGCGTTCGTGGCCGCGTCGCTCGCGCCGCGCGATCTCACCTCGGACCGCTGGGTCATCGTCTGGCTCGGCGAGGCGCTGCTCGCCATCGCGATCAGCGTCGGCACCTCGGTGCTCAAGTCGCAGCGGCTCGAAGTGCCGCTCTTCGGCGCCACCGGGCGGCGCTTCATGCTCGCGTTCGCCACGCCCGCCGCGGCCGGCCTCGTGCTCACCGCCGCGCTGCTGCGCGCGCACGCCAACGCGCTGCTGCCCGGCGCGTGGCTGCTGCTCTACGGCGCGGCGGTCGCCGGCGGCGGTTCGTTCTCGGTCGGCAGCGTGCCCGCGATGGGCGCGGCGTTCATGGCGCTCGGCGCGCTCGCCACGTTCGCGCCCGCCGCGTGGGCGAACGCCATCCTCGCCGTCGGCTTCGGGGCGCTGCACGTGGCGTTCGGCGTCCGGATCGCGCGCGGAGGCACGGTGGCTGAGGCGGCCCGCCGCAAGAGCGCGGCCCGCCGCGCCGAACCGCCGGCCGCGGCGCACGCGGCCGCGCACCACGACCTCGACCGCGTCATCCACGAGCGCGTGCGGCTCGCCATCGTCAGTTCGCTCGCCGTGCACGCCGCGCTGTCGTTCAACGACCTCAAGCAGGCGCTGCGCATCACCGACGGCAACCTGAGCGTGCACGCCCGCCGGCTCGAGGACGCGGGCTACGTCGAGTGCCGCAAGTTCTTCGAAGGGCGCGTGCCGCGCACCGAGTTCCGCCTGACCGCCGCGGGGCGGCGGGCGCTGCAGCGCTACCTCGACCACATGGACGCGATCATCCGGGCCACCCGCGACGGCCAGGCGTGAGCGCGCGCAGCGAATCCTTCACTCCGGCTCCTCGCCGGCCGACAACCCACGGCACGGGCCGCTCGGCCCGCCGGCATCCACCGCAACACCCGTACCGAGGAGTGGCTTCCCATGAAACGCGACAAGCGAGAGCGTCGTGAGCGCCGCGCCGACGCGCGCGGCATCCGCCGGTCGATCGTCCGGCCGGTTCTCGAGCGCGTGGCGGACCGCGTGGCCGTGGCTGTTCTGGGCGCTGTGGGGCGCCTGGCTCGCCGTCTCGGACCTGCGTAACGACGACGTCCAACCCGCGGTGCTGCTCGCGTTCGTGGGCGGCGCCGTGCTCGGGTTCGCGCGGCCCCGCACCTTCTGGGTGTGGGGCCTGCTGCTGGGCGCCTGGGTGCCCGCCGAGCCGCTCGTCTCGCGCCTGACCGGGATCGCGCCCGCCTGGCCGTTCAACGCCGGGGCGGTGCTCGCCTTCGTGCCCGCCCTGCTCGGCGCCGCCGCCGGCGCGGCGCTGGCCCGGGCCAGTGGGCCTAAGTCACAGCCCCGTCAAGGCTAGCCGCGCCCGGCCCGCGCCCGGCACCCGCCGCGCCGCGCCCGCCCGGGGCGCCCTTCCCGCCGCGCCGAATCGTGCTCCAACCTTCCGCAGGTCCGGGCCGTCCTACCGTGTGCAATGGCAGCGACGGCGACCTGGAATCTGACCCTCCCGAACGTGGAAGCGCCCGCACTGTCCCCGATCCTCGAGACCAGCGACGTGGCCCTGGCCGCGCGTGGTGACGCGCGTGCTTTCGCACGCCTCTACGAGGAGCACAAGGGACGCGTGATGGCGATCGCACGGCGCATGGCCGGCTGGGAGCACGCGGCCGAGCTCACGCAGGACGTGTTCGTCCGCGCGTGGCAGAAGCTCGGCACGTTCCGCGGCGAGGCCCAGTTCTCGACGTGGCTGCACCGCCTGGCCGTGAACCTGATCCTGAGCCGCCGCGCGGCGTGGGCCACCGAGCGGGCCCGCTTCCTGGACGCCGAGGACACGCTCGACTCGCTGGCGGCCCGCCCCTCGGGCCGCGAACTGAACATCGACTTCGAAAAGGCCATCGACCTGTTGCCCGACGGCGCGCGCACGGTATTCGTG
>JBGAMH010000019.1:0-21252 GCA_044223135.1 Candidatus Eiseniibacteriota bacterium
GCGCGTCGCACGTCCGCCGACGGACGCCGCGCTCGGATCCGGCGCGACCGCTCGCGGCTCGCTCCGACGGGCGACTCGGCGCGCGTCGCCGGGGGAAGGGGCGGCTGCGCGCGCTTCGACGCCACGGTCCGGTGGTTCGATCGCACGTCGGCACCGGGGGACGCCGGCCCCAACCGCGATGGTCCCGTCGGCCGGCGCACTGGGTCATGTGCCCCGTCCGGGGATTGCGCTCCAAAACCTGGTCCCGTGCAATCAAACGCGGCCATAGTCGCCTTCTTTTGCATTGCAATGACAGGCAGGTCTGGGCGATCTTTGCACCGCTTGGACAGCACCCCCGGCTGCACTCCGCGGCTGGGACATGGGGGGATCTCCCACCTCACCACTCCCTCTGCCCTAAGGAGGAACAAGCCCATGCCGCGTCGCTACAGCACCATGGTTCTCCTCGTCGGCGCCGGCCTGCTTTGTGCGGCTGCCGCGTTTGCCGCGAAGCCCGCGCCGGTCAGCGAGAGCATCGAGGGCCAGCCGATCCACGGCTCCCAGTTCACGGTGAACTCCACGTGCACGATCGGCGTGACCCAGGCGCCGGCGTTCATCATCAACTACCTGCTCCCGCCGGATGACGGCTACTACACGCTGATCCGCAGCGCCGACTGCGCCGCGTGCACGGGCCCCGGTGGCGTCGAAGCCCAGATCGCCCACGTGTTGCTGAACTACCGCGTGGCCTGCTCGCAGCCCGTCACCGTGAGCATCGTCGGCGCCGTCGCCGGTGCCTGCCCCACGCCGGACCTGACGAACGTGATCATGCCGCCGATCGCGACCAACCTGACGGCCGCCGCCGCCGGCAACTACAACTTCTCGGTTCCGCTTCCTCCGGGCATCTGCCTGAACGGCGATGCGTTCCTGGTCGTGAACTTCGTCGCGGGCGGCACGGGCTGCTCCACGTCGACCACGCGTCCTCGCCTGATCACGGGCGCCTCGTGCGACCCGTGCACCTCGTACAACATCTACCCGGGTGGGGCGGATGAACTGTGCGACGTGGGCTTCAACGGCAACCCGATCATGAACCTCGAAGTCATCTGCTGCTCGGTGGTCCCCACGCAGCACCGCAGCTGGGGCTCGCTGAAGGTCCGCTACGGCAACTGACGTCGGCTTTGCGCCGCACGCTCGACGGGGTCCCGCCTCACGGCGGGGCCCCGTTCGTCTTTCCCGCAGCCCGTCTCACGCCGCCCACATCCGGTGGGTGACGGGCGACTGCGGCAGCAGGTGCATGCGCACCATCCCCGTGAAGACCGCGACCAGCTGCGGGTCGAACTGCGTTCCCGCACCGTCGCGCAGGCGCTTCAGGGCCTCCGCTTCGCTGAGCGCGTGCCGGTACGGCCGGTCCGTGGTCATCGCGTCCCACGCGTCGGCCACGGCCACCACGCGTGCACCGAGCGGAATCGAGACGCCGCGCTGGCCCAGCGGATAGCCCGAGCCGTCCCACCACTCGTGGTGTCCGAGGATGATGGGGCCCACCGCGCACGAGAACCGCATCGGGCTCACGATGTCGGCGCCCACCTGCGGGTGCCGCCGGATCTGCTCGCGTTCGAGCTCGTTCAGGCTGCCCGTCTTGCGAAGGACGTGCGCGTCCACGGCCACCTTGCCGACGTCGTGCAGCAGGCCCCCGAACCACACGTGGCGAGCGAAGCTGTCCTCGCAGCCCAGGGCAACCGCGAGCGCCCGGCTGTACTCGGCCAGCCGCCAGACGTGGCCCTCGGTGCAGGAGTCCTTCGCATCGATGGCGCGTGCGAGCGCGAGCACCACGCTCTCGGTGCGTTCGAGTTCGTCGGTGAGGTGTTTCACCCGGAGCAGGGCGCGGAGCCGGGCCACGAGCAGTGGAAGCTGAAACGGCTTGCTCACGAAGTCGTCGGCGCCGGATTCGAGCCCGGCCACGCGCGAAGCGGTGTCCGCCGCGCCGGTCATCAGCGCGACGGGAAGCAGGGCGCCGTCCGGGCGCTGGCGGATGCGGCGGCACAATTGGAGCCCGGTCATGCCGGGCATCTGGACGTCCGCCAGGACGGCGTCCACGTGGATCACGTCGAGCAGGTTCAG
Source organism: Candidatus Eiseniibacteriota bacterium (assembly GCA_044223135.1). Lineage (GTDB taxonomy): Bacteria > Eisenbacteria > RBG-16-71-46 > RBG-16-71-46 > RBG-16-71-46 > JBGAMH01. Next base: position 2,092 of record JBGAMH010000019.1, read on the forward strand.
CGCGATTTCGGCGGACGGGGCCGTGTGGATCTGGAAGCCGTGCTGCTGGAGGGATCGGGTCAGGAGGTCACGGATGCGGGCGTCGTCGTCGCAGAGGAGAATGGCGTCGTTCACGGGAGCGTCGGCCTTCCAGGGAGAACAGCGGCATGGGGAGTGGTCATCCCTGGTGGGGCATACCTCTGCCGATCCTTCGGCGCCTGCGCCGTAGCACCAACCGTGCTCGCTCGGGGCACTTCCCCCAGAACGATCCCGAGCCCGCGGCTGGAGCGCGCGAACGCGGTTTCGCGGTCCGCCGTGGAACGTGCGGCGATGCCGGCGGGGCCGTGGAATCGTCACGATCTGTCGCACGCGCTGTGTCGTGTCGACGCGGCGCTCCCGTGCTCTCGACGCAGGAGCACGGGCGCGTCGGGCGCGCTCCATCGAGAGGAACGACGCCGCGGCCGATCCGGTCCGACGCTGTGCTAGGTTTTGCCGGCGCCCGCGGGGCCGCACGCGTCACCCGGGCGCGTCCCGCGAACGATCGCGCATTCCACCGCCCCGCGGGGCGTTCTCCAACGACCGAGACGACGCGAATCCCAGCCGCAGGAGAATCGATGAGCATCCAGGAACGCATCCAGGTCGAGATGGTCACGGCCATGAAGTCCAAGGACGCCGACACGCTCAGCACGCTGCGCATGCTCAAGGCCGCGCTCATGGAGGCCAAGACCGCCAAGCCGAAGGACGCGCAGCTCTCCGGGGACGAGGAGATCGAGGTCCTGCAGCGCTACGTGAAGAAGCGGCGCGAGACCATGGAGCTGAACGCGAAGGCGGGACGCGCCGACCTGAACGCCGCCGAGGAGCGCGAGATCCAGGTGACCGAGCGCTTCCTGCCCGAGAAGATCTCGGACGACGAACTGCGTGCGATCGTGACCGCCGCCGTCGCCAGCACGGGGGCCAGCGGGCCCCGGGAGATGGGCAAGGTCATCGGGGTCGTGATGCCGCAGGTGAAGGGCCGGGCCGAGGGCAGCACGGTTTCCCGGTTGGTGAAGGAAGCGCTCGGCGGCTGACGCGCCGACCGTTGCGCGGAAGGCGCGAGGCGGCCCGCACACCGGCGGGCCGCCTCGATCGTCGCGGGGTCAGTCGGCGCGCAGCGCGCGATCCGCTTCTCGCCGGCCGTCACCGCTCCACACCATCGTCGTGCCGGTCGGGCGGCCCTCCGGATCCAGCGACACCACGCTGATCGCGGCCGCGCGGTGCTGCGGCACCAGCCGCACGACCCATCGTCCCTCGGCGGGCCACTGGCGGGCGAGTCGCCAGCGCCCGGGGGCATCGCCCGCTTCGAGGCGCAACGGGATCGACTTTCGCACTCCGGCGACGAGGCCCTCCGCCACGGCCGTGACCGCGAACGTGGCGGGTTGCCCGCAGTTCTCGGCCTCCACCACGTAGGGCGCTCCGGCGCGAGCGGGAGCGAGCAGGCGAGCGTTCGCCCCGCCGGCGCGGGCACCGGGAGCGGACGTGGATCCGACGAGCAGCGTCAGCACGACGACGGCGAGCGATCGGCGAAGCAGGTGCATGCGGAGCCTCCGTATGTTCCGGCGCGCGACGCGAGGGCGTTCCACGCGTCGGCCGCCGGACGGGATCGCGTCCCGGGTGCTCCAGAGACGCGATCCGGGCCCCCGGTGTTATCCGTCGGTACGCACGGGCCCGCCCGGGAACTCGCCTTCCCACGCGCGGAACAGCGACGACGGGCCGAGCCCGAGCGTGTCCCACCACGCATCGAGCGCCGCCCGATCCAGCTGCAAAACGCGCTCGGCGGCTGCACCGGGCGGTGGGGGAGCGACCTGCGCGAGTCGTGCGACCACGCGCCGCCGCGCCTCTCCGTCCACGCGCGGGAGCAGGTGCCAGAGCGTGAACGCGTCCCGGTCGCGGGCCGTTTCGAGCACGCGCGCCAGCACGGCCGGCCCGGCACTCGCGCCGGCCGCGTCGAGCGAGTCCAGTGCGCTCGCGAACGCCGCCGGCGCGTCCGCGAATCGCGGCGTCCCCGGGCCCGACCCTCGCCGCGTCCGGCACAGGGCGCCCGCGGGGACGAACGACTCGCGTCGCGCGTGCGTGAACGCGACCCACCCCGCCGTGACTTCGAGCTCGCCGTCGCCTGCGGCGTCCACGCTCAGGCGGTATGCGCAACCGAGGTCGGTCGCGACCCCGGCCGGTGTGTCCACCACGAAGGTGCGCGGCGGCGCGGTGATCATCGCCTCGAGCGCTCCGCGCTCGAGCGCGATCCGGCGTCGCCCCTGTTCGCTCTGCACCAGTCGCAGCACGGAGCCCGGCTCCACGTCGAGCCAGCCGATGTCACCCACGCTCACGCGCGCCCGATCCCCGGCCCGCGTGCGCAGCTCGGTGCCGGCCGTCCAGCGCGAGAAGACGCTCGCCCAGCCCGAGACCCGCGGACGGCCCGCGACCGCGTGGACGTCCCAGCCGTGCTCGCGGGCCTCGCGCCCGGCGGCGCCCCAGGCGAGCACCAGCGCCGCCGCCGCCGCGAGTGGCCAGGCAACGGCCGTCCAGCGTCGCACGCGCGGGGCGGGCGACGGCGGCCACGCGGGTTCGCGCGGCGGGCCCGGCAGCGCCGAGAGCGCCCGCTCCAGTCGCGCCGTGTCGGCGTCGGGGGCGCCATGGCCCGTCCACAGGTAGTCGTCGTCAGGACGCATCGTTCGCCTCCCAGCCGAGTTCGCGACGGAGTCGCTGCATGCCGCGATGGAGGTTCACGCGCACGGAGCCCGGCGTGAGCCCGGTGCGCTCGGCGATCTCGGGTCCGTTCAGCCCCTCGACCAGCCGCAGGATCAGGGTCTCCCGGTACGCCTCGGGAAGGCGGCGGAGCGCGGCCAGCGCGCTCGCCGCGTCGAGCGGAGCATCGGGGTCGGTCGCGGGCGCGGGAACGTCGTCGGGCAACTCGTCCGTGTCGCGTCGCCGGCGCCGCCAGTCGGCCGCGCGCCGCCGCGCGATCGTCACCAGCCAGCCCGCGAACGCCCCGGGCTCGCGCAGGTCGTGCACGCGTGCGAACGCCTGCAGGAACACCTCCTGCACGAGGTCCCCTGCGGCTTCCACCGGTACGCGCGCCAGCAGCACGCCGTGCACGAGCCGGGCGTGCCGGTGGTAGAGCGCGCTCCACGCGGAGCGATCGCCCGCCTGTGCGGCGCGCACGAGCGCGTGCTCATCCGGGGTTTCGTCGTGCACCCGATGCAGGATCCCATTCCAGGTCGTGGTGGAGGGCATGGCCGTTTCCCGCGGAAGCCCGAACGGCCCGGACGATCGGACCGGCGGCCTCCGCCACGGAAGGACGCCGGTCCGTGCTCGCGTGTTAACCGGCCGAATCCGGGGCCGCTTCGCCGGCGCCGCCGGAGTCGGGCGCCGGGAGGACCGGTGCCGGTACGGGCGGGGCCGGCGCGGCGGGTGCCGGAGCCGACGGGAACTGTCCACGCCGGCGGAGTCGGGACGCAATCATGCGGATGCGCCGGTCGATCCGCCGGGAGGGGTCCACCGGGGAGTAGCGACGCGGGTTGATGATCACGGCCGCGAGCCGCACGCCCTGCTCGGGGTTCAGCGCCGAAGCGCTGCGTCCGAACCACCGGCGGGCCGCGGCCTCGGCGCCGTACACGCCGTCGCCCCATTCGATCGAGTTCAGGTACAACTCGAAGATCCGGCGCTTGCCGAGCGTACGCTCCAGCCGCAGTGCGAGGATCACTTCCTCGAGCTTGCGCAGCGGCGAGCGTGACGTGCCGAGCCAGAGGTTCTTCGCCAGCTGCTGCGTGATCGTGCTGCCGCCCCGCACGACGCGGCCGGCTTCCCAGTTGCGCTTCGCCGACTCGCGGATCTCGTCCCAGTCGAGTCCCGAGTGCGAGAAGAACGCGTCGTCCTCCGCCACGAGCACGGCGTGCCGCAGGTTCGGCGAGATACGCTCGTACGGCACCCAGGTGTGCTGCTCGCGGTACGGCCGGTGACTCCGCGCCGCCTCCCGCTCGCGCTGCCGCATGAGCGCCGTGCGTTCCGGCGCGCGCGTGGCGAGCACGCCCACGTTCACGCCGAACGCGTGCACCACGGCCGCGGCGACCACCGCCGCCAGCGCCAGGCCGGCGACCACGAGCAGGGTCCCGAGCGGGGACCGGCGACGGGAGCGAGGCGACATGCTCGCAGCTTAACCGGACCGCCGTCCCGACCGTGAGCCGGGACCACGGGAGGCGCGCCGGCGACGTTGCGGCGCCCGGCGACGCGGCCTATCCTCCGCGGCCACTTCGATCCCGCGCTCCTCGAACCCAGGGATGACGCCATGAGCACGAGCACCGCCACCGTCTGGAAGAACCTGCTGTTCGAGCGCCGCGGCGCCGTCAGCGTGCTGACCGTGAATCGCCCCGACGTGCTGAACGCGATCAACCGCGAGACGCTCGCCGAGATCGCCGACGCCGTCGACCGCTTCACCGCCGACCCCGACCAGGGCGCGCTCATCGTGACCGGCTCGGGCGAGAAGGCGTTCATCTCGGGCGCGGACATCAACGAACTCGCGCCGCTCGGCCCCGCCGCGGCCGAGGACATCTCGCGCTTCGGGCAGCAGGTGGTCGACCGGCTCGAGCGCTCGCCGAAGCCCGTGATCGCTGCGGTCAACGGCTACGCGTTCGGCGGTGGCTGCGAACTCGCGCTCGCCTGTCACCTGCGTCTCGCCTCCGAGAACGCCGTGATGGGACTGCCCGAGGTGAAGCTCGGCATCATTCCCGGCTACGGCGGGACGCAGCGGCTGCCGCGCCTCGTGGGCCCGGGGCGCGCGCTGGAGCTGATCCTGAGCGCGCGGCCGATCAAGGCCGACGAGGCCGAGCGCTGGGGGCTCGTGAACCGGGTCGTGCCGCTCGCCGACCTGCTGCCCGAGGCGGAGAAGCTCGCCACCGCGATCCTCAAGAACGGTCCGCTGGCCGTGACCGCGGCGCTCGAGTGCGTCCGCCGGGGGGCCTCGCTGCCGCTCGACGAAGGGCTGCGATTCGAGAGCGGGCGTTTCGGGATCCTGGCCGCGAGCCAGGACATGCACGAGGGATTGCAGGCGTTTCTGGACAAGCGCCCCGCCAGGTTCGAGCGCCAGTAACGCCGAAGTCGTGGGCCCGGGACCCGCTCGCGGGCCCGGGCCCTCACCATCCGGGTCGAGCCGTCGGCAGGGACTGCCGATAACCCCGGCCGCTGCAGACCAGGAGGCTTCATGGAAGACATCCTCCGCGACGTGATCCCCATGCTCGTCTCGGCGCTGCTCGGCACGCTCGTCGGCTGGGAGCGCCAGATGGGACGCAAGCCCGCCGGGCTGCGCACCCACACGCTGGTGTGCCTGGGGTCCACCATGTTCTGCCTGACCACCACGCACGCGGTGCACGCGTTCGGCGGGCCCAGCCTGGACGCCACGCGCATCGTGCACGGCGTCGTGACCGGCGTGGGCTTCCTCGGCGCGGGCAGCATCATGCGCCAGGAGGGCTTCGTGCACGGGCTCACGACGGCGGCAAGCGTGTGGATGGTGGCCGCCATCGGCGTGGCCGTGGGCGTGCAGGCGTACGCGCTCGCCGTCACCGGCACGGTGCTCGCGCTGATCGTGCTCGAGGGTTACCGCTGGGTGGAGCGATTCCTATCGCCCGGGCACGAGAACGGCGAGTAGCGCCTCCGACCAACGAAGACGCCGCCCGGGGCTCGCGCTCCGGGCGGCGTCTTTGCAGGCGGTCGGCGTGCGTTCAGCGGATCTCGACGCGACGCGACGTGAGCAGCCGGCCTTCGACCTCGAGCCGCATGCAGTACGGCCCGCGGGGCGCACGTTCGCCGAGCTCGTCGAGCCCGTTCCATGCCACGAGCACTTCGCCCGCGGGCACGACCGGGGAGAGCAGCGTGCGCACCACCATGCCGCCGGCGTCCACCACGACGACGGAGCCCCGCGCGGTGTCGGGCAGTGCGAATCGAAGCGTCGCGACCGGGGACGTCGGTGGCGACCCGGGGCGGGCGACGGCGCCGGGCGACAGTGCCCGGGTGAGAATCATGTCCGAGGAGCGCGAAGCCATGAACCAATGCCTCCGCGACGGCCGGGGGGGCCGGCGTGATGTTGGGTTCGGAGAAAGTCCGTCGGATCGGTGGGGGAGCCGATCAGGTCCGAGTCGAGGACCAGCGAGGCGGAGCGCAGAGGCCGAGGGGAACGACGGCCTCCGAAACCACGTGGGCACTATGCACCCGCGGGGGCATGACGGAAAGCAACATCTGTGTGAACGGGGCCCAGATCGACCGCCGAAACACCGGTTTTCCGCCGCGGTTCCTTTCGCCAGGGGGTGCGAACTCACGCGAGATGCCCGCGCCAACGGGCTGGGGCGCGGGCACCTGGGGTGGCGGAACCGATCGCGCGGCGCGCGAACTCAGCCGCGGGTGGCCGCGGCCTCCATGCGTTCCAGCACGAGGTCGCCGACGCGGTCGGTGGAGAAACCCGAGTCCATGCCCAGGTTCGGCATCAGCCGGGATCGCAGCAGGTCGGCGACGGCGTTCTCCACGCGGGTGGCCGCGGCCGATTCGCCGAGATAGTCGAGCATCATCGACACGGCCATGATCGTGGCCAGCGGGTTCGCACGATTCTGCCCCGCGAACTGGGGTGCCGAGCCGTGGATCGACTCGAACAGGCTCGTGCGTCCCGGGTGGAGGTTCGCGCTCGCCGCGATGCCGAGCCCGCCCACGAGCGCGGCGGCGAGGTCGGTGAAGATGTCGCCGAACATGTTGCTCGTCACCACCGTGTCGTACTGCTCGGGCTGCGTCACCACGAACATGCACGCGGCGTCGATGTACTGGTGCTCGCGCGTGATGTCCGGGTACTCCGCGCCGACCTCGGCGAACGTGCGCGTCCACAGCTCCATGGCGCGGATCGCGTTCGCCTTCGTGAGCAGCGTGAGCTTCCGTCGGCGGCCGCGCGCGCGGCACAGTTCGAACGCGTGACGGATCACGCGCTCGACGCCCTTGCGCGTGAACAGGATCTCCTGTGTGGCGATCTCGTCGGGCGTGCCCTTCTTGAACTGGCCCCACATGCCCGCGTACGCGTCTTCGGTGTTCTCGCGCACCACCACGAAGTCGAGATCGGCGCACGTGCGGCCCTTGAGCGGCGTGAGCACCTCGTCGTACAGGCGCACGGGCCGGATGTTCGCGTACAGGTCGAGCCCGAAACGCAGCCGGCCGACGATGCCGAACTCCAGGAAACCCGGCGGCATGCGCGGATCGCCGATCGCTCCGAGCAGCACCGCGTCGTGTCCGCGGATCTCCTCGAACGCGGCATCCGGGAGCACCTCCTTCGTCTTCAGGTGGTGCTCGGCGCCGAACGGGAAGTGGGTCCGGCTCACCGTGAACCCGTCCAGCGCCGCGGCCCGTTCGAGCACGCGCAGTCCTTCGCGGACCACCTCGGGGCCGATGCCGTCGCCGGGGATCACGGCAATGCGATGGGAGCGGGACAAGGGAGTTCCTCCACTCGCGCGGCAGCGCGGGTCAGGGCTTGATCTCGTGCTCCACCGAGGCCCACGCGCGGATCGGGCGACCCATGCGCCGGGCGGCGCGGAAGCGCCAGTTCGGCGTCGCACCGACCACGCCGGGCACGAGCACGTACGGGAACGCCGACTCGGTGAACCACGGCAACTCGTTCAGGATCGGGCGGCCCTCTTCGTCCACGAGCACGGTCACCACGAGCTGGACCGGCTTCTTGAAGCGGGCGCGCAGCGAGTCCGGGACCACGGTGTCGTCCTTGTGGATCAGGCCCACGGGGATCTCGGACTGGTTCATCTCCTCGATCTTCGGCTGCACGGGCGAGGTCAGCTCCGCGGCGCCGCGCGCTCCGTACAGGAAGCGCGTCGGGATCGAATCGGGCGTGGCGCCGGGCAACTGGCAGCGCACGCGCGCGAGGGCGGGTTCGCGCCAGGTCGAGTCGCGCGCGATGGCCGCGCGGAACGACTCGGCCGCCTCGGCGCGCCGGCCGCTCCGCCATTCGAGCAGGCCGCGCAGGTAGTGCACCTCGGGCAGCGTCGGGTCCAGCAGGCGCGCCGCCTGCACGTACTGCGCGGCGCGGCCCATGGAGCCGGCCCGCCCGGCCGCGAGGCCGGCCAGCAGGTAGACCGTGCCCGCCAGGGGGCGAGCGCGGAACGCCAGGTGCGCCGCGCGCAGGGCCTCGAGCGGCTCGCCACGCGCGATGCCCAGCTCCGCGATCGCGCGCGCCACGTACCAGTTCCAGCCGTCGAACTGCCCGTTCACCCACAGCGGTTCGCGTTCGAACGGATAGTCGTGGTTGCGGAGCGCGTTCGCGGTGTCGGTGAGCGCGGCCGTGAGCACGGGGCCGTGCAGGCGCGCCCACGCGGAGTCGGCCTGGCCGCTGCGCGCTTCGTCGAGCGCCAGCTGCAGCTCGAGATCGGCATCGGGCGCGACGAGCGGCCGGATCGCGCGCAGCTTGTCGGCGGCGAGCCCGTACGAGCCGGCCTCCTCGAACGCGCGGGCGTCGCTGCCCAGCTGCAGGGCGCGCTGCCGCGGGCCGGGCGCGGCGGTGCGCGGCGTCGTGGGCGTGCGGGGCCCGGTCGTGGTGCGCTTGACGGGCGGCCGCGCGGGCGCCCGCTTCGGGGTCGTGGTGGCGGCGAGCAGCGGCCACGCCAGCATCGTCACGAGCAGGCACACCATGGCGCCGGCCGCCCGCGGGAGCCGGGGAAGTCGACGCGCCGTCACGGGATGTGCGTCTCGTCGAGCGCCGCGAGCACGGCGCGGATCTCGTCGTCCGAGAGCACGCGGTCCACGCTCTTCGCGCGCTGGAACACGGCCTGCACCCGCTCGGTGGTCGCCTCGATGTGGCGTGCCCGGAGCCAGTACTCCACGTTCGACAGGCCGCTCATGGGCCCCACTTCGATCTCCTGGTGACGCCCCACCATCGCGGCCGGCACGCCGGAGTACACGCGGTCGGCGAGCCAGTCGTCGCCCTTCTTGAACGCCTTGATCACCGCGGCCGCGTGCACGCCGGTGCCGGTGCGGAACGCGTCCCGGCCCACGGCCGGGTAGTTCGGCGGAATCGGCACGCCCGTGGCCTGGCTCGTCACCTCGCAGTACTCCGGCAGGTGCGTGAGGTCGTTGTCGATCCAGCCGAACAGCTTCAGGTTCACGAGCAGCTGGTCCATCGGGGTGTTGCCCACGCGCTCGCCGATGCCGATGGCGCAGCCGTGCACGCGGGAGCAGCCGGCGCGAACCGCCGCGATCGTGTTGATCACGGCGAGGCCGCGGTCGCTGTGGCCGTGCCAGTCGAGTTCGACGGCCGCGCCGCTCTCGCGGATCACGTCCGTGGCGAAGCGCACCAGGTGGCGCACGCCGTCCGGCGTGGCGTGCCCGACCGTGTCGCACAGGCACAGCCGCTTCGCGCCGCAGCGGATGGCCGCCAGGAACAGCTGGCGCAGCGTGTCCGGGTGCGCGCGGATCGTGTCCTCGGTCACGTACATCACGTCGAGCCCGTGCTCGACCGCGTACGTCACCGCGTCCTCGGTGTGGTGCAGCATCGTCTCGAGCGTCCAGTTCTCCGCGTACTGGCGGATCGGCGACGAACCGATGAACGTGCACACCTCGATCGGAACGCCCGTGCGCTGCGAGATCTCGATCACGGGCGTGATGTCCTGGCGCAGGGTGCGCGCCGCGCAGTTGGCGCGGATCGACAGGCGCTCGCGCGCGATCTCCTCGGCGAGCCGCTCCACGTCGCGCACGACGTGCGGGCCGGCGCCGGGCAGACCGATGTCCGCGGTGTCGATCCCGAGCGCGTTCATCAGGTGGAGCAGCCGGATCTTGTCCTCGATCCCGGGGCTCACCACCGAGGGCGACTGCAGCCCGTCGCGCAGCGTTTCGTCGTCGAACTGGATGCGGAACGGCGGACGCTCGTAGATCTCGCCCTTCACGTTCCAGTCGTAGATCAGTTCCTTCTCTTGCATCGGGCATCCCCGGTGAGGGAGTCTGCGGACCCAGGCGCGGTGGGAGGGCAGTAGAACGCAAAGGTCCGCTCGCCGGCAAGCCCGTTGCGACGCCGCACGCAGCGCGCGAACCGGCCGTCGCCGGGGCCCCGAACCCGGCGCCGCCGGGACCCGGCGGCACGGCTTTCGCTCCGGCGAGGCCGCGCCCGGCCACCCGCGTCCGCAGGGCCTTTCGCGACACCACGCGAAGGGCGATCATTGCAGCGTGCACGAGCCGCCGTGCGCCACGCGTTCATCCGAGGATCACTCCATGCTGCGTCGTCTCGCCGGTTTCGCCTTCGCCGCGTTGATCCCGACCGTCGCGTTCGCCCAGAACGCCGTGGCGCCGGGTTCGCTCGAGTTGTATCCGAACCTCGAGGCGGTGGGGGCGCGGCTCGCGACCACGGGCGACGCGAACGCGAACGCCTCGGGCTGGCTCGAATGGCGCCTCGCGGGCGCGGGCACGTGGACCCGTGGCGCCGACCTCGTGCGCATCACGAACGGGCGGTTCGCCGCGAGCGTGTTCGGGCTCCAGCCCGGCGTCGACGTCGACGTGCGGGCCGTGCTGTCCGATCCCGACGGCGGCGGCGCCACGGTCACCGGGGCCACGCGCACACGCGTGCCGCCACCGTCGCTGCCCACGGGGCGCACGTGGTGGGTGTCGGTCACCGGCAGCGACAGCGCCGCCGGCACGAACCTCGATCCGCTGCGCACGCTCGCGAACGCGGCCGGTCGCGCGCAGCCCGGCGACGAGATCCGCGTGCGCCCGGGCGTCTACTACCAGATGCTCGACACCCCGCGCTCGGGCACGCCCGCCGCGCCGATCCACCTGGTGGCCGACCAGCCCGGCGTCGTGCTCGACGGCTCCGACCCCGCGATGCTGCGCCGCACCGACTGGCGCGACGACACGGGCGGCGTGTACAGCGTGCCGTTCACCGCCACCACGCGGCTCGTGTGCGCCGACAGTCTGCAGCGCCTGCACCGCAAGGCCACGCTCGCCGACCTGCGGGCCGGCACCGACGGCGTGGCGCAGGGCTGGGTGATCGAAGGCGGCCGGCTGTACGTCAAGCTCGAGGACGGCAGCAACCCCGCGGGCCACGTGATGCACGTGGCGCGCTACGACCAGGGGTTGTGGGTGGACGAGAGCGACTGGCGCATCACCGGTTTCGAGATCCGCTACTACGGGCTCACGTCCGCCGCCGCCGGCATCCACCTGCGCGCGGCGAACCGCTGCGTGGTGAACGGCAACCACGTGCACACGATCGGCGGGCGCTACATCTGGCTGCGCGTGGGTTCGGCGCAGAACCTGGTGGAGTCCAACCGCTGCCGTGACCCGCGCATCGGTGGCTGGCCGTGGGCCGCCTGCAAGGCGCACGAGGAGGAGCTGCAGGGCATCGCGATGCGGGGCGGTCGCGGAAACGTCGTCCGGCGCAACGTCATCGAGGGCACGTTCGACGGCATCGACACCGGCGACGGCGAGACCGACGAGAACGCCGCGGCCGACTGCGACATCAGCGACAACGACATCCGCGGTACGGGGGACGACGCGCTCGAGCCCGAGAGCATCGCCGGCATCAACACGCGCGTGTGGGGCAATCGCGTGGTCGGCAGCTACAGCGGCATCTCGATCGCGCCGAACTTCGTGGGGCCGGAATACGTCTTCCGCAACACGTTCGTCGACTGCCGACGCGGGACGTTCAAGTTCTCGCTGTCGGGCGTGGGGCGGACGTTCGTGTACCACAACACCATCACGTCGTCGGTCAGCGGCGCGCCCGCCGTGCACCCGTCCGGGCCGTACTCCAACGTGCACTTCCGCAACAACATCCTGATCGGCAACGCCTCGGCCACCGTCAGCGACGACGCGGGCGAGAGTCTCGCCGGCTGCGACTTCGACGGCGACCTGCTGCACACCGACTACCCGGCGCTGTTCCGCTGGAAGGGCGTCAACTACTCGACCCTCGCCGCGCTGCGCACCGCCACCGGCTTCGAGGTCCACGGGGCGAGCGGCGCGCCGCTGTTCGTGAACCTGGCGCTCGCCGACCTGCGGCTGGTCGTGGGCAGCCCGGGCATCGACACGGGCGTGCGGCTGTACGGCTTCAACGACGCCTTCCTCGGCACGGGGCCCGACGCGGGGGCGTTCGAGTTCGTGCCCGTGACCGCCGTGGACCAGACGCCGCCGGCGAGCATCGGCGACCTCGACGCGCACTGACCGCCGGTCGGCGCGGTACGCGAAAGGCCCGGGACCTGGCGGTCCCGGGCCTTCGTCGTACCGCAGCGGCTACGCGCGTTCGACCAGCACCGCCATGCCCTGGCCGCCGCCGATGCAGGCGGACGCGACGCCGAACTTCTTGCCGCGCTTGCCCAGTTCGATCAGCAGCGTGTGGATGAGCCGCGTGCCCGTGGCGCCGAGCGGGTGACCCAGCCCGATCGCGCCGCCGTTCACGTTGACCTTCTCGCGGTCGAGGTCGAGGTCCTTCTCCACGGCGAGGTACTGGCCCGCGAACGCCTCGTTGATCTCGAACAGGTCCACCTGGTCGAGCTTCAGGCCGGCGCGCTCGAGCACCTTGCGGATCGCCGGCGCCGGGCCGAAGCCCATCGTCGCCGGCTCCACGCCCACGTACGACCAGTTCCGCACGAAGCCCATCGGCTTCCTGCCTTCCTTCGCGGCGTTCGCTGCGGTGGTCACGATGAGCGCGGCCGCGCCGTCCACGACGCCGCTCGCGTTGCCCGCGGTCACCATGGACTCCGGCCCGAACGCCGCGGGCAGCGCCGCGAGCCGCTCGATGCTGGTGCCGGGGAACAGGTGGTCGTCCTTCTCCACCATCACGCTCTTCTTGCCCTGCTTCACCTCGACCGGCACCACTTCCTCGGCGAAGCGGCCGTTGTTGTTCGCCGCGTTCGCGAGCTCGTGCGAGCGGAGCGCGAACTCGTCCTGCTGCTCGCGCGAGATGCCGTACTTCTTCGCCAGGTTGTCGCTGGTCTGCGCCATGAAGAAGCCGCAGTACGTGTCCTTGAGCGCCACGAACAGCGAGTCCTCGAGCTGCGCGCCCGGCCCCAGCCGGAAGCCCGCGCGCGCGCCGCGCAGCACGTGCGGCGCCTGGCTCATGCTCTCCATGCCGCCGGCGATCACCCACTGGGCCTCGCCCAGCTGCAGCAGCTGCGCCGCGCTCACCACGCTCTGCAGGCCCGATCCGCACAGCCGGTTCACGGTCAGCGCGGGGCATTCCGTGTCGAGCCCGGCCTTCAGCGCCACGTGGCGCGCGCCGTAGAGCGCGTCGCCCGACGTCTGGAGCGCATTGCCCATGACCACGTGGTCGAAGCGGTCGGCCGGCAGGTCGGCGCGGTCGAGGGCCGCGCGCGCGGCCACGGCGCCCAGGTCGAGCGCGGACATGCTGGCGAGCGCGCCGCCGTTCAGGCCGTCGCCGCGCTTGCCGCCGATCCACTCGGCCATGGGCGTGCGCGCACCGGAGACGATGACGACTTCGGGAAGCGACATGCGGAGGACTCCTCGCGAAGGGTGGGACGCCCGCGTGGGGCGGAGGTGACGATCGAGCGCGGGACGCTAACAGAGCCGTCGCGGGGGCCTCAAGGGTCGGGCCGGGCGTCGCAGCCGGCCGCCGCGCCGGCTTTGCCGATCGCCCGCGGGCCCGTGCTAGTGTGCCGCCCCATGAAATCGCACACGGACTACCTGTGGATGAACGTGCCCGAGCGCCGGGCGTTCGTGAACATCACGAGCGACGTGGAGCAGGCGGTGCGCGCCTCGGGCGTGCAGGAAGGCCTCGTGCTCGTGAACGCCATGCACATCTCGGCGAGCGTGTTCATCAACGACGACGAGGGCGGGCTGCACCGCGACTACGACGCGTGGCTCGAGAAGCTGGCGCCGCACGCGCCCACGTCGCAGTACCGCCACAACGACACGGGCGAGGACAACGCCGACGCGCACCTGAAGCGCCAGGTCATGGGCCGCGAGGTGGTGGTGGCGATCACGAAGGGACAACTCGACTTCGGGCCGTGGGAGCAGATCTTCTACGGCGAGTTCGACGGCCGCCGTCGCAAGCGCGTGCTCGTGAAGGTGATCGGCGAGTGAGCGCGGTGCTCGTTCGGGCGGTGGAGCGGCGCGACCTCGCGCGCGTGTGGCAGATGGTGCACGCGCTCGCCGAGTTCGAGCACATGACGGAGTACGTCACCGGCTCGGTCGAGGCGCTCGAGCGCGCGTTGTTCGGCGAGCCGCCGCAGCTGCACGGGCTGGTGGCCGAGCGCGCGGACGGCACGCTCGCGGGCTACGCGCTCTACCACTACACGTACTCGTCGTTCCGCACGAATCCGCGCATGTGGCTCGAGGACCTTTTCGTGGAGCCGGCTGCGCGCGGCTCGGGCGCCGGCGAAGCGCTGCTCGCCGCGTTCTGCCGCGACGCGCTCTCGCGGGGCTGCCACCGCGTGGACTGGCACGTGCTGGACTGGAACCCGGCGCGCGGCTTCTACGAGCGCATGGGCGCGGTGCCGTCGAACCAGGGATGGACGCAGATGGGGCTCGACGCCGAGGGCATGCGCCGGCTCTCGGAACGCGAGCGCGGCGAGGGCTGACGCCGGGTGGACCGGCCGCGCCCGCCGGGCTCCCGGCGAGCCCCGGCTGCCGCCAACGAGGACGAAAGTTCATCTTCGCCCGCACGAATCCCGGCTGGCACACCCTCGACGGTGCGGTAGTTTCCCGCGAATGCGCTCCTCCCACGATCTGCGACTGCTCGCCGTGCTCGCTCACCCCGACGACGAGTCGCTCGGCTTCGGCGGCACGCTCGCCCGTTACGCCGCCGAAGGAGTGGCGGTGCACCTCGTCACCGCCACGCTCGGCGACCGCGGTCGCTTCCGGGGTGAGCGCGACGGTCCCTCGCACCCCGGTCCCGAGGCGCTCGCGCGCATCCGCGAGGGCGAACTGCGGGCGGCGGTCGACGTGCTCGGTGTGCGGTCGCTGACGCTCCTCGGCTACGGCGACGGGCGTCTCGACGAGGCCGATCCCGACGACGCGGTGCGCCGCATCGCCGCGGAGGTCCGGCGCGTGCGGCCGCAGGTCGTGGTCACGTTCGGCCCCGAGGGCGCCTACGGACATCCCGACCACATCGCGATCTGCCAGTTCACCACCGCCGCCCTCGTCGTGGCGGCGAGCGCCGGCGCCGAGGTTCCGGGCGAACCGCACGCCGTGGCGAAGCTCTACTACATGGCCATGACCGCCGGCGCGTGGGACGCCTACCAGGGCGTGTTCAAGCGGCTGGTCTCGAACGTGGACGGCGTGGAGCGCGAGGCGACGCCGTGGCCCGAGTGGCAGATCACGACGCGGATCGACACGCGTGCGTTCTGGCGGACGGTGTGGCGGGCGGTGCAGTGCCACGATTCGCAGATCGCCGCGTACCAGAAGCTCGCGGAGCTGTCCGCGCAGGATCACGAGGGCCTGTGGGGCAGCGAGTGCTACTACCGCGTCTTCAGCACCGTGAACGGCGGGCGGGCGCGCGAACAGGACCTGTTCGCAGGTCTGCGGGAAGACGTCCCGAGCGAAGGGAGAGCCCGATGAGCGAGCTGCGCCGACTCGACGCGACGGGGGACGGGGCGCCGGGAGCGTTCCGCCGCGCGCCGCTGGCGATGGACGCCGAGACGTTCCGCGCGATCGGGCACCGGCTGGTGGACGACCTCGCGCGCGAGCTCGCGGCGGTGCCCGGCCGACGCGTGACGCCGGGTGAGCCGCCGCTCGCGGTGCGCACGGCGCTCGGGCTCGGTGGCCGGTTGCCGGAGCACGGCGAGGATCCGGCGGCGCTGGTCGAACGCACGACGCGCATGCTGTTCGAGCATTCGCTGTTCAACGGCCATCCGAAATTCCTGGGCTACATCACGGCGTCGCCCGCTCCGATCGGCATGTTCGGCGACCTGCTCGCCGCGGCCGCGAACCCGAACGTGGGCTCGTGGACCCTGGGGCCCGCCGCCACCGAGATCGAACTCGAAGCGGTGCGCTGGATCGCCGAACTGATCGGCTACCCGGCCGAAGCGGGCGGCGTGATGGTGAGCGGCGGGAACATGGCGAACTTCGTCGGCTTCCTGGCGGCCCGCGCGGCGAAGTGTCCCTGGAACGTCCGGGAGCAGGGGCTCGCCCGCGGCGGTCGCACGCTGCGCGCGTACGTCTCCGCCGAGACGCACACCTGGATCCAGAAGGCCGCCGACCTGTTCGGGCTGGGGACGGAGGCGCTCCGGTGGATCCCGTGCGACGCGCGGCAGCGCATGGACGTGACGGTGCTGCGCCGGGCGATCGCCGACGACCGCGCGCACGGCGACGTGCCGTTCCTCGTGGTGGGCACCGCGGGCACGGTGAGCACCGGTGCCGTCGACCCGCTCCCCGAGATCGCCGCGATCTGCCGCGGCGAAGGGCTGTGGTTCCACGTCGACGGCGCCTACGGCGGCTTTGCCGCGGCCGTGCCCGGCGCCCCGGCGGACCTGCGTGGCCTCGCCGAGGCCGACTCGGTGGCGGTGGACCCGCACAAGTGGCTGTACGCGCCGCTCGAGGTCGGCTGCGCGCTCGTGCGCGATCCCGAGGCGCTCCGGGCCGCGTTCGCCTACCACCCGCCGTACTACCACTTCGACGAGCAGGTGGTGAACTTCGTCGATCGCGGGCCGCAGAACTCGCGCGGCTTCCGCGCGCTCAAGGTGTGGCTCGCGCTCCGCCAGGTGGGCGCTGCGGGCTGCCGCGCGAGCATCGCCGAGGACATCCGGCTCGCCGGCGTGCTCGCGGCGGCGCTCGGGGAGCATCCCGAGTTCGACGTGCTCACCACGGAGCTGAGCATCTGCACGTTCCGGTTCGTGCCCGGCGACCTGCGGGGCCGGATGGGGGAGCCGGCCGTGGCGGAATACCTCGATGCGCTGAACCGCGAGGTGCTCGACCGCAGCCAGCGCGAGGGACGCGTCTTCGTGTCGAACGCGGTGGTCGCGGGGCGTTACGCGTTGCGTGCGTGCATCGTGAACTTCCACACGTCCGTGGGCGACGTCCGGGCCGTGCCGGGGCTGCTGGCGGACACCGCGCGTGCCTGCGACGCGGCGATGCGCGCGAACGGCGCGGGCGCATCGCTCGCGGGCTGACGCGCGCCGGCCGGAGCCGGTCAGCGCCTGGGCAGTGCCCGCAGCTTCGCCGCCACTTCCGCCGGCAGCGGCTGCCACAGCAGCTCGTCGAGCCGGGCGCCGTCGGCGCCGTTCGCGGCGAGCCAGCCCAGCAGCGATTCGGAGCGCTCGGTGCGGCGCGCGCGGTGCGCGGGCTCGTCGTAAAGGCCCATCAGCGCGTACGCCACGGCCCAGCCCTCGGGGCTGCCCATCGGCACGCCGCGCCAGCGCCGCGTGACGTGCGTGGGAATCTTCACCACGCCACCCGGCACCGCGAACGCGAAACGGCAGATCACTTCCACGCGATCGGCGGCCATCGTCAGCTTGTGATCGGCGTGGCAGCCCGAGTTGCCGTGCAGCACCGGCGCGCGGCGCGCGAGCTTCGGGTGCACGACGGCCGGGTCGACGTCGCACGACAGGTCCCAGTCGTTCACCATGTTCACCAGGTCGAGCGAGGCCAGCAGCCCGCTGCCGCCGAGGGCGCACACGACGCCGGCGCTCTCCAGCGACTTCACCACCTCCAGCAACGGACCCATGGCCGGCGTGCGCAGTGTGCCCGCGGTCATCGATGCACTCCTCCCTGCGGCTCTGCCGTGGCGTCGGGCGCGTCCCGCACGGCGGCCGTCGCACCCTCGACGAGCGCATCGTGCAGCGCGCCGAGCTGTTCCGCCAGTGGGGGCGCCGCCGCTGCCGGCCGCGCCACGTGCGCGGCGCAGGCCTCGCCGAGCCGCGCGGCCACCTGCGCGGCGCCGCGGGCCTCCAGTTCCTGTCCGATCCGGCCGTATTCGGCGTAGCGCTCGGCCACGCGCGCGTGCCGCGGCCCGGGCGCCTCCAGCGGCGGCGACTCGCGCTCCCACGCCTCCGCCATGCAGCCGTGCAGCCGGTCGACGGCCGCCACGGTCTCGGTGTTGAACCCGCCCGCGGCCACCAGGCCCCGCACGCCCGCGTAGAGCGCCAGGCACTGCCACTCGAGGCGCGCGCGGTGCGGCTCGCCGGCCGGTGGCGCGGGCAGCAGGCCGCTGTCCTCCAGGTCGCGCCACAGCGCGTCCTCGACGCGGACCAGCCAGCCGGCGAGCGCCTCGGCGCGCGCCTGCGGGTCGCGGATCATCGTGCGCTCACGCTCCGAACAGCTCGTGCGCACGCTCGCCGGCGCGGCGCGTGGCGCGCACCACCGCCTTGAGCATGGCCACGCGGACACCGCCGTCCTCCAGCTCGAGGATGCCGTCGATCGTGGTGCCGCTCGGCGTGGTGACCGCGTCCTTGAGCGCGGCCGGGTGCTGGCCCGTCTCCACCACCATCGCACCGGCGCCGCGCACGGTCTGCGCGGCCAGCAGCGTGGCCACGTCGCGCGGCAGGCCCATCTTCACGCCGCCGTCGGCGAGCGCCTCGATCACGATGTACAGGAACGCGGGCCCGCTCGCGGACAGCCCGGTGACCGCGTCCATGTGCCGCTCGTCCAGCACGAGCGTGCGGCCCACCGCGTCGAAGATCGCCTGCGCGCGCCGCACGTGCGCGTCGCCCGCGTGCGAGCCACGCGCGAGGCCGGTCATCGCCTGGCGCACCAGCGCGGGCGTGTTCGGCATCGCGCGCACCACCGGCACGCGCCGGGCGAGTGCGCCCTCGATGAGCGCAGTGCTCACCGACGCCACGGCGGACACCAGCAGCTGCTTCGGCCCGAGCAGGCCGCCGATCTCCTCGAGCACGGCGCGCGCCTGCTGAGGCTTCACGGTCAGCAGCACGACGTCGGCGCCGCGCACCGCTTCGGCGTTCGAGCGCGCCGTGCGCACGCCCAGCCGGCGCGCGGCGGCGCGTGCGCGCTCGGCGTGCGCGGCGGTGATCGTGACGTCGGCGGCGCGCAGCACGCCGGCATCGAGCAGGCCCTGCACGAGCGTCTGGCCCAGCTGGCCGGCGCCGAGCACGGCGAGCCGGAAGCGGGAGCGGGGTGCGGCGGTGCGGCGAGCCATGGCGGTTCCTCGTTGGAAGACGATCGGGCGCGGCGGAGACGAAACGGGCCGGAGCGGCGGTCGCTGCTCCGGCCCGGGGGTGTCGGAGT